>SFEV01000001.1 GCA_004557975.1 Lachnospiraceae bacterium | reverse complement strand
ATGTCAGGCGTCCTTACGTCAGCTAAATGAGTAAGTGAAGGGAAAGTTGAGTGATTTAATGATATCTATTGTAAATCATTCCAATCTACAGAGGCCTTATAATTTTTATCATAATTGATGTGATCATACAGCATCTGCCTAAACGGGAACCAGTCGCCGCTTTCATTCAGATCTCTGCCACCGTATGATTTTGATACAAATTTACCTTTTTTTATGGCCTGAGTGCTTACACTCTCACAACCCATATGTCCCCATACACAGATAACACCGGCATGTCCCGGATAAGCATAATAGCTGGTATGGCCGGAGAAGGTGTCTTTTATCTTTTTTGCTTTACCATTTTTATATGTATAAATGGTCGTTCTGACATCTGCTTCGCATGTTCCGTGTTTCACCAGCAGTTCTGCTTTTTTATCTCCATCCATATCCACCAAGTAATATCCCCAGAGATATTCTTTGCCACTGGAGGAACTGGAATATACGCGGTATTTTTTGACCACCTTTTTGTAGGCATTCTTTGCTTCCGTTGACAGATTCCTGATACAGGCCCTGCCCGGATTTTTGGAAAGCTTTTTATTGTATTTTTTGGCTTTGGAAATATTTCCTTTCTGATAATACTTCAGCACATTTTCTGCGTCTGATTTTGTAGAAGCATTCGCGGTATTTGCAGGTAGAATAAGTAATGTTACTGCAAATGCAAGCGCTGTCAGCTTCATTAATAGTTTGCTTTTCTTTTTCATTGCTTTTTCTCTCCTTTCGATAGGCAGGCGGATATTCGCAATCCGCTTCGCTACTTGCCCATAACCGGATAACTGCTTCGCAGTTTATCAGATGGAGCTTGCCCCTACCTGATACAAGCAAGTCCCCTATTCGCCATTTAACGCTCTGCGCATTGAAGTGGGGAATTACTTGATTCGGTTAAATTCACTCAACCTTCCCGCATCAATCAGGACCAAAAAGCCTCAGCATAGTTGTGTATTGTACATGCTGTCTGATATAAGTTTACCATATTTCAATACTAAATCAATTAAATTTGCTTCTTTTCTGCAATTAAGGATAGGGGAAAGCATGTTATCCGGAGTGAAAAATTGCATTGATCATTTCCAGTTCACCATTTTACAATTTTAGATAGATTATTTTGCCAGAATGGATTATAATAAAAGAAATCTGCTTCAGTATCTGACAGAGCTGAGCAAATAGGACTATATATGACAACAGGAGGAATTAAGTATGAGCGTTGAACTGGATAAGAGTCTGGTGACAGGAAATGAAGTGATCGACGGACAGCACAAGGAGCTGATCGGCAAGATCAACAAGCTGATTGAGTGCTGCGAGCAGGGTGGCGGGAAAGTAGAAGCCATCAAACTTCTGGATTATCTTTCAGAGTATACAGATTTTCATTTTACAGAAGAAGAAAAGCTGCAGGAGGAAGTAAACTATCCGGCTCTTGCAGAGCACAGACAGAAGCATGCTGAATTCAAAAAAGCAGTGGAAGAGCTTCATGAGATGCTGGTGGAAGAGGAAGGACCGACGGAGCCTTTCGTGACAGCTGTCAATAAAAATGTTCGTGACTGGCTGTTTGACCATATCAGAGGCTTTGACCGTCTGGTAGCTGCTTATATTCAGGAGAAATAAAATCATGTTTTGAGAGCCGGTGCAGGCAGATAGGACAGAATCATTATTTTGCACCGGCTCTTTTTAACGAAGACAACTGTGAAACAGTTATTCGGTTATGAGCAGGTAGCGAAGCGGATTGCGAATATCGGCTTGACCGGAATTGGGGAGGGCGTTATGAGACGGGATGAGCAGTTTCGGCAATTACAGATCCTGGATAGCTGCGGTGCAGATACGGTGGAGCGATTCTGGCAGTCGGGGAAAATGATGACGCTGCCAAAAGGGCAGCTCTGCATCCGCGCACGGGAGGAGACTCCAAACATTTTTTTTATTCTGGAAGGTAAGGTCCAGATTTACAACCTGACAGGCTGCGGAAAAAAGAAGATTCTGTTTGTTCTTGGAAGAGGGCATATTGCAAATGAGAGCCTTCTGGAGCGCAGCGGTTCCGTTTTCTGTGAGACGATGGAACCATGTCTTCTGTATGCGCTGCGGCAGAGAGTGCTTCTGGAGCTGATGGAGAAGGATTTTCAGCTTACAAAGGAGCTGCTCTATTATCAGGAAAAGAAAATATGGCGTCTGGAGCATCAGCTGAAAAATACGGTCGGCAGTATTTATCTGGAGAGAAAGCTGGCTGCAAAGCTTTTGAAGCTGGCAAGGGATTTCGGGGTACCGACGGAACAGGGGCGTATGATCGATGTGGAACTCAGCATCACATTCCTGTCAGACTTCCTGGGAGTTCCGAGAGAGACGACCTCCCGCGTATGCAGGAAGCTGACCGATTACGGTCTTATCATTATGAACAAAAAGAAAATCTGCCTTCCGGATACGGAACGGATGATTTCCTTCTATAAAACGGGGGTGCTTCCTGATAAGCTTTCATCATAAATTTTTGAATTCCGTGATATATGTCACGGAATTTTTCCCCTGTATTTTTTACTATGAAGATGATGTTTTCTGGATTTCGTGAGCGTGAAACGCGGAGAAATCCGCAGGTATCAGTGGTCAAAAGAGACCGGGGAAAAATACGGGAGGGAGAAGAATGTCAGAGAAGAAACACAGATCAGAGACGGCTGTGAAATTTGCAGCGGCGGCAGTTATGTCGGTTGCAGTAATCGGTGCTGCAGAGATTGCGCAGCAGACTATATGGAAGCCGGTGGAAGCACCGGTTCCGGCCAACGAAAACGGGGTTATCACTGCGGAGGAATGGGCGGAGGTATATCCGGAAATCTATGCGTCATATAAGGAAAACGATAATAATTCCTACCGCGTGGATTACCTGGAGGAGGATCCGTACCTGACGACTGTGTACGAAGGCTTTGGATTTGCGAAGGATTATACGAGTGCAGTCGCCCATACGTATACACTGGAGGATGTATATAATACGGAACGTCCTCATGCACTTGCCAACTGTCTGACCTGCAAGACGCCGGATTATACGAAGCTGGTCAACGATATGGGAGTGGAAGCGTATAAGCTGGATTTTGCCGAGACGTATGAGAAAATGAATGAGAGCGTGAGCTGTTACAACTGCCATGAGAATCTGGCTGCCAATGAGGGAGAGCTGGCGATTACTCATTCCTATGTGACAGATGCCCTTGGCACAGAGCACGGCATTGCGCTGGAGGTGCTGACCTGCGGTCAGTGTCATATTGAGTACTATTTTGATCCGGAAACGAAGGCAACCAGTATGCCGTATGACAGTATTGAGGCCATGGATCCGGAGCGGATTCTGGAATATTATAATGAGATGGGATATTCAGACTGGATACAGGAGAGTACCGGAACGGGGCTCCTGAAAGCACAGCATCCGGAGCTGGAGACGTTTCTGGGAGCAGGAAGTGTACATGCCGCTTCCATGAACTGTGCGGATTGCCATATGGAGGATCGGAAAACGTACGTCAGCCACAACTGGCAGAGTCCGCTGGATTGCGAAGCAATTCTTGAGACGTGTGCAAGCTGTCACGGTGATACAGATATGACTGCTAAAGTTCATGCCATCCAGGAGGAAATCACTGCCCGGGAGCGGGAAGTGGGAGAGAAACTTGCGGCTTTGAAGACGACGCTGACAGACGCTGTGTCTTCCGGAGATTACGGGGAAGAGCAGCTGAATGAAATCCGGGAAAAATACAGGGCAGCGCAGTGGTACTGGGATTTCTGCTACGTGGAAAACAGCGAGGGTGCACACAATTCTGCCATGGCAAGACGGTGTCTCGATCAGTCGGAGACTCTGATTGATGAGGCGATGGAGCTTTTTGAAGCATAAGGATTTGCCGGAAAGGCTGTAGGGATGATGAATTTACTGAAAAAAACAGTGCGTTTCCTGCGTTCCATGAAATGTGCGGTGCTTCTGCTGATCATACTGGTGCTTGCCTGTACGGCCGGAAGCCTGATTCCTCAGGGAGAAATTCTGTCGTACTATACTGCGAATTATCCGGAGACTGCAGCAGGTCTCATTATGTTTCTTGGACTGGACGACGTGTTCCACTGCGTCTGGTTTGTCATACTGACGCTGTTTTTGTGCCTGAATCTGCTGCTTTGCAATGTAATGCACTTTCCGCGTCTGATTGGACAGATGAAGAGCGGGTTTGCACCGGAAAAATGTGTACGTGGAGGCGGTACTGTGTATCTGGTCCGGGAGACAGAGCCGGTGTTTGCAGGGATGGGATTTCATCGCGTACAGGAAACTGTATCTGACGGAAAAACGCTGCGGTATGCACGGCGCAACAGTGCCGGTATCTGGGGCGCGTGGCTTTGCCATCTTGGAATGCTGGTAATTATTGCGGGATTTGGTCTTGGACAGCTGCTGCAGACAGAATATGCGGTTTACGGTGTGGCGGGACAGACGAAGCAGATCGGCGGGACGGGGTACGAGCTGACCATTGATGACTTTCAGATTCTCCTGAGGGAGGATGACACGGTAGAACAGTATCAGGCGGATATCACGGTCACCGAGACCGGGACGAAAAAGACAGCCAGTGCTGTGACACGTGTCAATGCGCCTGCGTCGCTGTTCGGCATGAAATTTTACCAGAATTCCACCGGATGGGCGGCCGGAGTGTCTGTCTGGAAGGGAGAGGAAAAAATTCAGGAGGAGCTTCTTTGTGCCGGAGAATATCTGAAGACAGAGGGGAAGGAAGAACTCATTCTGATGCTGCGTTCCTTCTATCCGGATTATATTCAGGATGAAGCGGGCAATCCTGCGACTGCTACGTCTTCCCTGAAAAATCCTGCTTATTTGTATGCGCTGTACTACAATGACGATGTGTTGGGGATGAATGTGCTCCATGACGGTGAGAAGATTACAGTGGATGATTATACGTACGTTTTCCATGATCCGAAGCCGTATACGCTGATTCAGGTTAAGAAGGATCCGTTTCAGTGGCTTGCGGCGTTCGGCGGGCTTCTCGTTGTAGCGGCTCTGATTCTGGCTTTTTACGTTCGTCCGGAGGAGATGTGGGCGGTCAGAACAGAGAGCGGAGTGTGGGCAGTTTCGGGAAGATGCCGGAAAGCAGGAGCCATGTTTGAGGAGAAACTTGCAGAAAGGTGTATAAAAGCCGGAGGAACCCTGAAGCCGGAAGAGATATCCGGGGAGAAACGTGCAGATCAGTGTGCGGAGATGGAAGAGAGGAAAAAGGATGAACAGTGAATGGTATCTTAATATAGAAAATATCCTGTTTACGGCAGCGATGCTTCTGTATCTTGGAGCGATGGTACTGTATTTTCTGTTTCTTGTTATGAAGCGGGAATTGTTTGCACGGGTTGCAGGCTGGGTGATCGGAGCGGGATTTCTGTTTCACACGGGGGCGATGGTGGTCAGAGGCATAGGTGCAGGACGCCTGCCTCTTACGAACCAGTATGAGTTTGCTACCAGCTTCGCCTGGGGAATCTGCCTGTGTTTTCTCGTCTTTCTGTGGAAATACAGGTTTCAGGCCCTCGGTGCATTCGTTACGCCTGTGATTTTTCTGCTGATTGGATATGCAGCCATGCAGAGCCGCGAGGTGCGGGAGCTGATGCCTGCCCTGCGCAGCAACTGGCTTGCCATTCACGTATCCACGGCTATTATCTCCTATGGAGCCTTCGGTGTATCCTTTGCCGTATCGCTGATGTTTCTGCTTCGCCGAAGAATGCAGGGAAACAGCTTCTGGGAAGAGCATATTCCGCAGGAACAGAAGCTGGACCTGATCAGCTACCGGGCGGCATCTCTGGGCTTTTTGTTTCTGACTTTTGTAATTGTGACCGGTGCGATCTGGGCGGAGCGCGCATGGGGAAGTTACTGGGCCTGGGACCCCAAGGAGACCTGGTCGCTGATCACATGGATCATCTATGCAATTTATCTGCATCTTCGCCTGTCCCGGGGGTGGAAAGGAAAGGCGGCGGCTGTGTTTGCCGTTGCAGGATTTATCTGCGTCATATTTACGTATATTGGTGTAAATACGTTTATTCCCAGTGTGCACAGCTATGCGTGAGACGAAATGGAGCAAAAAAAGGTTGTAATCTCAGAAATTCGCCTGTATAATTAAAAAATGGCATAAAGAAATGACATGTTATGGAAGAGCTGTGATAAAATGTTTTTTATGCAGCTCTTTTTGCGTAAGGAGGAATTATGGCGTACCAGTTTGAGAGCCGTGTGCGATACAGTGAGACGGACATGAAGCAGAAGCTGTCTCTCGTTGCACTGGCAGATTATTTTCAGGACTGCTCCACGTTTCAGTCGGAGTCTCTGGGACGCGGGATACAGTATCTGAAAGAGCGGCAGCGTGTGTGGGTAATACTGTCCTGGCAGATTGAAATTCTGCGCAGACCGGATCTGGGGGAGAAAATTTTAGTGAGGACGTGGCCTCATGAATTCAGAGCGTTCTATGGCCACCGTAACTTTGCACTGCTTGATGAGCAGGAGAATTATCTTGCAAAGGCGAACAGTGTGTGGGTTCTGCTGGATACAGAGACGGGGAGACCGGTTAAGCCGGATCCGGAGCATATTTCCATGTACGGGATGGAGCCGCCGCTGGATATGGAATATTCTTCGCGGAAGGTACAGGTGACGGGAGAGGGGATCAGGAAGAATTCGTTTTCCGTATGCCGTCATCATCTGGATTCCAATAACCATGTGAATAACGGGCAGTACATTTATATGGCTGAGGAATATCTTCCTTCTGATTTTGAAGTGAAAAAATTAAAGGTGGAATACCGGAGACAGGCACATCTTCACGATGTGATCGTACCGGTGGTATACCGCAATGAAAATGAGATTACGGTGAGCCTGTGTGATGAGGAGGAAAAGCCGTACGCGATTGTGTGCTTTGCACAGGGAACAGGCAGTTTTGCCGGGAAATAAGATACACCAGGAGGGCTGCTGACAGCTTTCCGGTAATACGGACAGACGGAGAGACAGGAGAAATATTATGCTTAGAATTGGTGAACGACAGGAACTGATCATAGTAAAGGAAGTTAATTTTGGAGTATATCTGGCCGAGAGTCAGGATTCCGGGGAGAAGGTGCTTCTTCCGCGCAAAGAGACGGAAGAAGGGATGAAATGCGGTGACACGGTGGATGTCTTTCTGTATAAGGATTCCAGTGACCGGCTCATTGCGACGAGACGCCGCACGCAGCTGGTGACGGGGCAGACGGCAGTGCTGAAGGTGCGGGATGTGACCAGGATCGGCGCTTTCCTCGACTGGGGACTGGAGAAGGACCTGCTGCTTCCCTTCCATGAGCAGACAGCGAAGCTTTATCCGGGGGATGAGTGCCTGGTGGCGCTGTATGTGGACAAGAGCAGCCGGCTCTGTGCGACGATGAAGGTCTATCCTTATCTGAAAAAAAATTCCCCGTATCAGATCAATGATGAGGTACATGGGATCGTGTATGAGATCAGCGACAATTTCGGCGTGTTTGTGGCGGTGGACGATCAGTATTCGGCACTTATTCCGAAGCGCGAGGGAAATCCCGGGCTGAAGGTCGGCAGCAGAATTCTGGCCCGGGTATCGGGTGTCAAGGAAGATGGAAAGCTGGACCTGAGCGTACGGGAGAAGGCGTATCTGCAGATGGATGAGGATGCAGAGTACGTGATGGAGACGATAGAGGAATTTGAGGGCGTTCTTCCTTTTGACGACAAGGCTCGCCCGGAAGTTATTCTGAGAGAGTTCGGCCTGAGCAAAAATGCGTTCAAACGTGCAGTGGGACGGCTGATGAAACAGGGCAGAGTGGAGATCCGTGACGGAAAGATCCGCAAAGTGAAGTAAATAAATGATATAAACAAATGATTTTATAAAAGGAGGACTATATTATGAAAAAAGCAATCAGTACAGACAAGGCTCCGGCAGCGATCGGACCGTATTCTCAGGCCATTGAGCTCGGCAATCTTGTGTTCAC
This sequence comes from Lachnospiraceae bacterium, assembly GCA_004557975.1. Lineage (GTDB taxonomy): Bacteria > Bacillota > Clostridia > Lachnospirales > Lachnospiraceae > Choladousia. Next base: position 124,726 of record SFEV01000001.1, on the reverse strand, counting down.
GTCAGGTGTTATCCCGGTAAATCCGGCCACAGGAGAGATTCCGGAGGGCGTTGAGGCACAGGCAGAGCAGGTTTTCCGGAACATGGCAGGGCTTCTGGAGGCCTGCGGCACAACCATGGAGCAGGTGATCAAGACCACTGTATTTATTAAGGAAATGAACGATTTCGGAAAGATCAATGAAATCTATGCAAAATATTTCACAGGTACATTCCCGGCACGTTCCTGCGTTGAAGTGGCAAGACTTCCGAAGGATGTGCTGCTTGAGGTGGAGGCCATCGCAGAGAAATAGTGCATTATGATCCGTGTCGCCGGCATCTGATGTGCGACCTCTGACAAATTAACAACAAAAGAGAACCGGATGAAATCCGGATAAGCATAATTATGCCGAAAATAAAAGAATGGCTTGATTTCCCGGCATTTTCGGCGTATATTGGGCGTGTAAAAGAGGGATAGGAGAGGAGACAGAGATATGAAAGTACAGAATATCACAAACATCAACAGATTTTTTGAGGTAGTGGACGCTTGTAAGGGAAGAGTAGAATTAGTGACAGGAGAGGGCGACAGACTGAATCTGAAGTCAAAGCTCTGCCAGTATGTATCCATGGCAAACATTTTTTCAAATGGAGAGATTCCGGAGCTGGAGATCATTGCATACGAGAAGGAAGATATCGACAGACTGATCAGCTTCATGATGAATGATTAATTACCGGTCATCAAAATTACCGGAATATTTTATCTTAAACTTGAAATCCAGTGCGGGGACTGCAGTACATGCAGTCCCCGCTTTCGTTGTTACAGTCACTGTTCTGATCCGCTCTTGCGGCTTCTGTGCAAAAATGTTAAAATCATGAGAGAATGAGAAAACGAACACGAAGGAGAAAAACTTGAATTTTACACATTTACACGTCCACACAGAGTACAGTCTGCTGGACGGTTCCAATAAGATTAAGGAATACGTGGCCCGTGTGAAGGAGCTGGGGATGGACAGTGCTGCGATCACAGATCACGGTGTCATGTACGGTGTCATCGATTTTTACAGAGAAGCGCGGGCAGCAGGTATCAATCCTGTCCTTGGATGTGAGGTGTACGTGGCTCCCAACTCACGTTTTGACCGTGAAGCGGGAAATGATGAGGATCGCTACTATCATCTGGTGCTGCTGGCGGAGAATAATACGGGCTATGCCAATCTGATGAAAATTGTGTCAAAGGGGTTCGTGGAAGGCTTTTATTACCGACCGCGTGTCGATATGGAGCTTCTGCGTCAGTATCACGAGGGCCTCATAGCGCTCAGCGCCTGTCTTGCGGGAGAAGTACAGCGATATCTTGTGCGCGGTATGTATGAGGAGGCAAAGGAGACGGCGCTGCGATACCGGGAGGTATTCGGAGAGGACAACTATTTCCTGGAGCTGCAGGATCACGGGATTCCGGAGCAACGGCTTGTGAATCAGCAGCTTGTGCGAATGAGCCGCGAGACGGGTATCCCGCTTGTGGCGACGAATGATGTTCATTATACGTATGAAGACGATGTGGCTTCCCATGATATCCTGCTGTGTATTCAGACAGGGAAAAAACTGGCCGATGAAGACCGTATGCGTTATGAGGGCGGGCAGTATTTTGTCAAATCGCCGCAGCAGATGGCCCAGCTGTTTCCGTATGCGCCGGAAGCGCTGGAAAATACCCACAGAATTGCGCAGAGATGTCATGTGGAGATTGAATTCGGCGTGACGAAGCTGCCGAAATTTGACGTTCCGGCGCCGTATACATCCTGGGAATATCTGAATAAGCTGTGCTTTGAGGGGCTGGAACGGCTGTACGGTGACCGGTCAGATGAGCTGAAGGGCCGGCTGGAATATGAACTTTCTGTCATCAAAGAGATGGGGTATGTAGATTATTTCCTGATTGTGTGGGATTTTATCCGCTATGCGCGGGAGAATAACATCATGGTGGGACCGGGAAGAGGCTCGGCGGCCGGCAGTATTGTCTCGTATACCCTTGGAATTACGCAGCTTGATCCGATCCGGTACAACCTTCTGTTTGAGCGATTTCTGAATCCGGAGCGCGTGTCCATGCCCGATATTGATATTGATTTCTGCTTCGAGCGGCGTCAGGAGGTCATCGATTACGTGGTTCGCAAGTATGGCAAGGATCGCGTCGTTCAGATTGTGACCTTCGGTACGATGGCAGCGCGGGGTGTGATCCGTGATGTGGGACGGGTTATGGATCTTCCATATGCTCTGTGTGATACAATTGCCAAGATGGTTCCGCAGGAGCTGAATATCACCATCGACAAGGCTCTGGAAATGAGCATGGAGCTGCGTACCATGTATGGAAATGATGCACAGGTTCATGAACTGATCGACATGTCAAAACGTCTGGAAGGGCTTCCGCGCCACACCTCCATGCACGCGGCCGGAGTCGTGATCAGCCAGAAGGATGTGGATGAGTACGTACCTCTCTCGAGGGCTTCTGACGGCACGATCACGACCCAGTTTACGATGACGACGCTGGAGGAGCTGGGGCTTCTGAAAATGGATTTCCTGGGACTGCGCACACTGACCGTTATTCAGAATGCGGTGGAGCTGGCCGAGAAGAGCAGCGGGACATCCATCGATATGGCCAAGATCGATTACGATGACAAGGCTGTGCTGGATTCACTCGGAACGGGAAAGACTGACGGTGTATTTCAGCTGGAAAGTGCGGGCATGAAGAACTTTATGAAAGAGCTGAAACCACAGAGCCTGGAAGACGTGATTGCCGGTATTTCCCTGTATCGTCCGGGACCGATGGATTTTATTCCGAAATACATTTACGGCAAAAATCATCCGGAAAATATTACGTATGACTGCCCGCAGCTGGAGCCGATCCTGGAGCCGACATACGGCTGCATTGTCTACCAGGAGCAGGTTATGCAGATTGTGCGTGATCTCGGCGGCTATACCCTTGGGCGCAGCGACCTGGTGCGCAGGGCAATGTCAAAGAAAAAGGCGGCAGTAATGGCGAAGGAGCGCCAGAATTTCGTATACGGAAATGAAGCGGAGGGTGTACCGGGCTGCATTGCCAACGGAATTGATGAAAAGACTGCCAATAAAATATACGACGACATGACGGATTTCGCCAAGTATGCCTTCAACAAGTCCCACGCGGCCGCATATGCCGTCGTTGCCTATCAGACGGCGTGGCTGAAATATTATTATCCGGTGGAATTTATGGCGGCACTGATGACTTCTGTGATTGATAATCCGGGAAAAGTGGCAGAATATATTCTGACGTGCCGTCAGATGGGAATCGGAATCCTTCCGCCTGATATCAATCTTGGGGAGAGCAGCTTTTCCGTGGACCGCGGAAATATCCGCTACGGACTTTCTGCAATCAAAAGTATCGGGCGTCCGGTCATCGATGCGATTGTAAAGGAGCGCAATGACCGCGGACCGTTTTGCAGTATAGCCGATTTCATTGAGCGTGTGTCGGGACGGGAGGTCAACAGGCGTACCATTGAGAGCCTGATTAAATCGGGGGCTCTTGACGGACTCGGCGGGACGCGAAAACAGTTGATGCACGTCTATGCAGGCGTTATGGAGCGCGTCACCATGGAGAAAAAAACATCCGTGACAGGACAGATGTCTCTGTTTGATCTGATGGGCGAGGAAGAGAAACGGGAGTACGAGGTACAGATGCCGAATGTGGGAGAATTTGATAAGGAGCAGATTCTCGCATTTGAAAAAGAGGTGCTGGGCATCTATATCAGCGGTCATCCTCTGGATAAGTACGAATCTCTGTGGAGACGGGGGATTTCCAACGTGACAGCTGATTTTGCGCTGGATGAGGAGACAGGACAGTCGCGGGTGAAGGATGGAAGCACTGCTGTGATCGGCGGTATGATCACCTCCAAAACCATCAAATATACGAAACAGAACAAGACGATGGCATTTGTCACGCTGGAGGATCTGGTCGGTACGGTGGAAGTAGTCGTTTTTCCGCGGGACTATGAAAAGAACAGCCAGTATCTGACGGAGGACCGGAAAATTTTCGTCCGAGGTCGTGTAAACAGCGAGGACGATAAGCCAAGCAAGCTGATCTGCGAGAAAATCTGGCCCTTCGAGGAGGTTCCGATGGAGCTGTGGGTGCAGTTTGCAGATATGAAGGAATACCGGGAGAAGGAGCAGCAGCTGTTTGGAATCCTCCGCCACAGCGAAGGCAGGGATCACGTTGCGATTTACGTGCGCAGCGAGAGGGCCGTGCGGAAGCTGGGTGATAACTGGACAGTAAATGCGGATGACGCGATGCTGCAGCAGCTCTATGATATTTTTGGTAAAGAAAATGTAAAAGTAACGCAAAAAAAGTAGGTTACCTTTACAAATGGCGGAAAATAGATTAAAATTAGAAAAAAATTTATTTTAAGTGCGAGGCAGGAGGTACAACATGGCAAAGAAGGTTGAGACGATCGGTGTACTGACAAGCGGCGGCGACGCTCCGGGTATGAATGCGGCGATCCGTGCTGTAGTACGTAAGGCTCTGTCACAGGGACTTAAGGTTAAAGGAATAAATCAGGGCTACAAAGGCCTGCTGAATGAAGAAATCCGTGATCTCCACGCAAGGGATGTTTCCGACACGATTTCAAAGGGCGGTACGATTCTGTACACGGCGCGGTGTTCCGAGTTCCGTACGGCGGAGGGACAGGACGCGGGAGCAGAGATCTGCAGAAAGCATGGCATTGACGGGCTGGTGGTCATCGGCGGCGACGGTTCCTTTGCGGGAGCTCAGCAGCTTGCTGCCAGAGGCATCAATACCATCGGTGTACCGGGAACCATCGACCTCGACATTGCGTGTACCGACTATACAATCGGATTCGATACGGCGGTCAATACAGCAATGGATGCGATTGACAAAGTCAGAGATACCTCCACTTCCCATGAGCGCTGCAGTATTATTGAGGTTATGGGCAGAAATGCGGGCTACATTGCGCTGTGGTGCGGTATCGCAAACGGTGCTGAGGACATTCTTCTGCCGGAGCGCTACGACTATGACGAGCAGGTACTGATTAACAATATTATCCATAACCGCAAGCGCGGCAAAAAGCATCATATTATTATCAACGCAGAAGGTATCGGCCACTCCACCAGTATGGCGCGCCGTATCGAGGCGGCTACCGGCGTGGAGACGCGCGCGACCATTCTCGGACATATGCAGCGCGGCGGAAGCCCGACATGTCGTGACCGTGTCTATGCATCTGTCATGGGTGCGTATGCTGCGGACCTTCTTGCACAGGGACAGACAAATCGTGTCGTGGCTTACCGCAATGGCCAGTATGTGGATTATGATATTGATGAGGCGCTGAAAATGCAGAAGGATATTTCTGACTATATGGTTCGGGTAGCCAAGGCTATGGCTATCTGATCGCAGACGGGAGATCAGCGTGAATTGTATAACAAGTACTTCTAATGCGCAGGTGAAACAGCTCATTCAGCTTCAGAAGAAGGGGAAGGAGCGGAATGCGCAGGATGTTTTCATTGTGGAAGGAATCAAAATGTACCAGGAGGCGCCTGCGGACCGCCTGGTGCATACATACGTATCAGAAAGTTTCTATCAGAAGCACAGCTCTCTGTTTGATGACCGTCAGGTGACTCTGCTGTCAGATCGTGTTTTTGAGAGCGTATCCGATACCAGGACACCTCAGGGTGTGCTGTGTCTCGTGAGGCAGTATCACTATGAAATTCGGGAGCTGTACGGAGAGAATCCTCTGATTATGGTTCTGGAGAATCTTCAGGATCCGGGTAATCTCGGAACTATTCTCAGGACAGGTGAGGGCGCAGGTGTCACCGGAATCCTGATGAGCAGCGGCTGTGTGGATTTGTACAATCCGAAAGTGATCCGTTCCACAATGGGGTCCATTTACCGTATGCCTTTCTGTTATACGGATGATCTGAAGCAGTCACTGGCAGAGCTGAAAGCTGCGGGAGTGACGCTGTATGCCGCACATCTGAGAGGGACAGGCACTTATGACGGGCAGTCCTATCGCACACCGACGGGATTTCTGATCGGAAATGAAAGCCGCGGCCTGACCGGTGGGACGGCGGAGCTGGCAGATGTCTACATAAAAATACCCATGTGCGGTCAGGTGGAGTCGCTGAATGCGGCAGTAGCTTCTGCTGTATTAATGTATGAGGCGAACCGTCAGAGACGTTATTCCTGACATGCATCTGTACGTAAATGATAATATGAGCGGATTTTGAATGTTTTCGTCGATTTTGATAGTGCAGAACACGAAATCGACGTCAGGCTCATTTGTCGGGCAACTCATAATATAGGTCAATATGGGGGGAATGGAGCAGTTCCTCTGTCGGGACAGGGCAGCACAGAATTTCTGTGCGTTCTGTCCTTTATTTTTTACATGTTTATTACCTGAAAAAAAGATGGATTATACGGCTATTCTTCGCCTGGCCCTGAATATATTCAGGAAAAATACGAATAATGCTTGACAAACAAGGTTAAACATATTACAATGTGCTTGTAACATGAGTTAACAAATATGTAATAATTTTAACAGAAATGTATTAAGCAGTACCCGAGGAGGAGAAATAGTAATGATTAGAAAGACTAAATGCGCAGTTGCCTGTTCTGTGGCAGTCATGGCGGCAGCTATGATGATGAGTATGACAGCGGCAGCGCAGGAAGAATCAGATGTGATTGCAATTCCTTACGAGCAGGAGGATGCCTGGAAGGATCTTGTGATGACGAATGATGAAGAAGTCAGTACAGGAATTAATATCCGGAGAACTGCAGATGAAGAAGGAGAGATTCTCGGATTCCTCTACCAGGGGGGAGCAGCCTGGGTTGTCAAGAAGGGTGAAGAGTGGACTGAGATTTATTCCGGTGGAATTACAGGGTTTGTAAAGAATGAATATCTTGTTTTTGGAGATGATGTAAAAGAACTCGCAGAAAAGTACGGCGTGGAAGGCGTTGCCACAATGTGGGACGATGTAAAGCTGTTTGCGGGGGAGGATGGTTCCTCTGATGTCCTGGAGATATTGGACACGAGAGATTCTTTTGTACTTCTGCAGGACAATGGTCACTGGCTTCAGGTGAAGTACGGCGAAGAGGAGGACAGTGTGGCATACGTATCTGAAGATGATGTAGCCCCGGTACTTCTGCTTGAGACTGCTGTACTGAAGGACGGAGTGATCCTCGACAGCGAGGAAGAGTATGCGGAGCCGGATTACACGGATACATACACAGAACCGGATTACACCTATACTTACACAGAGCCGACCTATACGGAACCGACATATACAGAACCGACTTATTCAGAGCCGACATATACAGAACCGACCTACACAGAGACGGAAGCTCCCCAGACCGAGGCACCGCAGACGGAAGCTCCTCAGACAGAGGCTCCTCAGACCGAAGCACCGCAGACAGAGCCTGTGGATGACGGAAGCGGTGATGATGTGGTGATCGGTGAGGGCGGATATTACGATGCCGATACAGATACTTTCTATGATGCAAACGGCAACGTAGTGACGAATTCAAACAGCACAGAGCCTGAATATATAGAGACGTACGTGGAGACAGAAGCATATGTCGAGACAGAGGCATATGTTGAAACGGAAGCGTATGTGGAGGAGACAGAGGCAGCGTCCACAGGTACGGACGACACTTCTCTTCTGGCAGCACTGATTTACTGCGAGGCGGGAAATCAGAGCTATGAGGGAATGGTCGCAGTCGGCGCGGTTGTCATGAACCGTGTGTACAGCGGATCTTTCCCGAACTCCATCAGCGAAGTAATCTACCAGAGCGGACAGTTTACTCCGGCATACAGCGGATCTCTTGCAAGCGCACTGGCAAACGGTGTCCCCAGCACCTGCTATGATGCGGCAGCAGCAGCAATCGGCGGAGAGAACCCGGTAGGAAGTGCCCTTTACTTCAACACCGGTTCAGGAAAAGGTACTCAGATTGGAGACCACCAGTTCTATTAAGATTTCATTTACAGATACCAGAAAGGCCACCGCAGCAGCGGTGGCCTTATATTATACTGTTCAGAGCAGTTCCTTCATTACAAATTCATAAATTTTCTGACAGTGTTTACGCCAGTTGCGACAGACAGCCTTTGCCTGCGCTTCGTCCGGCACGGTGACAGTAAGGTCGATGGGGTTGGAATACTTTTCCTTTACAATACAGTGTACAGAGTATTCATCTGCCGTATTTTTGTAGTAGTCCGCAATAATGGAGACTTCATCGCGCAGCTTCATTTTATTTTCTGCCATATATTCGTCTATTTCGTCACGGATTGTTCTGGAAATCCTGTTCTGAAAATAATGCAGCGCTTCCGAGCCGGACTCTGTTATGGTAAAGTAGGAGCTGTTGCGGATCGTTTCCTGCCGGATCATTCCGCTTTCCGCAAGCTCAGAGAGTACGGACTGAAGTGTGAAGTACGTTGTGTAGCCGCGGTCAAGAATAAAGGCTGAGATCTGTGAATTCGTCAGCGGAAAGTCAACTTTCTGCAGCATGTACAGGACAATGAGCTTATATAGAGTAAATGGTTCCGGCATAATAATCCCTCCCTGGTAAATAATTAATGTATCGTTTTCATTTGTACAGATCGCTGTCATACAGTCTGCCCTGCCAGGTATCCCGTTCGCGAAATGCCGCATGAATCCGGTTCAGCACTGTGCGCTTGCGCATGCTCCACTTCGGTGCAATCAGAAGATCGGATGGACCGTCTCCGGTCATTCTGTGGATGACGATGTCTGGTGACAGACGTTCGACGCAGTCAATGAGGAGCTGGACATATTCCTCCATCCCGAGGACGGCAAAAGAACCCGATTCGTAGCAGGAGGCGAGATCCGTATCTCTCAGAACATGGAGAAGCTGAAGTTTGATTCCCTGGATATCACTGTGATTCAGGTATGCCATTGTCTCCAGCATCTGAGTCCGGCTTTCACCGGGTAATCCGAGAATAGTGTGAACAATCACCTGAATACCGCAGCTTCGAAGTGCAGATACAGCCCGTTCAAAGCATGACAGCTCATAGCCTCTGCGGATCAGCTTTGAGGTATTCTCATGAACAGTCTGCAGACCAAGCTCTACCCAGACCGGTTTGATGCGGTTCAGACGTTCCAGAAGAGCCAGCACATCGTCAGGCAGACAATCCGGACGGGTGGCAATGGAAAGAACAACGACCTCCGGGTCATTGATGGCTTCTGTAAAAATCTTTTCCAGGTATGCTGCAGGTGCGTACGTGTTTGTATATGCCTGAAAATATGCAATGAATTTCTGTACCGGGCGTTTCCGGCGAATCAGCGCCTTCTGTGAGGCAAGCTGCTCCGGTATCGAAAGCAGCGAGGAAGCTGCGAAATCACCGGATCCGCCTCTGCTGCAGAAAATACATCCGCCCTTCCCGACAGTACCGTCACGGTTCGGGCATGTCATACCTCCGTTCAGGGCGAGCCTGTATACCTTTTCACCGAAACAGTGTTTCATTTCATAATCCAGGGAATAATAAGGCTTGTCATCCCATTTCATCTGAACAATGCTCCTTGTGGAGTGATAATCACCTGTTTATCATACCATTGGATTTGATTTTAGTAAAGAAGTCATCTTAGTGAAAAAAATGTTTCCGAAGAAAAATTTACAACACCTTTCATTTTTTCTTAAGGAATTGCAAAGTGGGAGTAATTGACAAAAGAACGGCGATCAACTATGCTATAGGAAAGAAGCGGAAAGCGCGATTTTTCAGGCTTTTTGCAGGGGGGACAAAAGAAAATGGATGATGAGAAAAAGCTGACTGCCAGGCAGAGCCGGGACAGAGATTATGCAGAACCGGATCATGCGGATGCGGCAAACACAGACAAAGTCAATACAGAGCAGAGTCATGTGGATACAGTTCATGCATGCAAAGTAAATACAGAGGAGAATTATGCGGATACAGTCCATGCAGGCAAAGTAAATACAGAGGAGAATTATGCGGATACAGTCCATGCAGGCAAAGTCAATACAGAGCAGAGTCATGCGGATACAGTCCATGCAGGCAAAGTAAATACAGAGCAGAGTCATGCGGATACAGTTCATGCAGGCAGAAAAGATACGGATAATGAGCAGGCTGGAGAAAATCGTGAAGGAACAGAGAAGCTTTCATCGCCTGAAAAAAGTAAGGTCAGCAGGATGAGTGTGAGATCCTCAGGGCGTGATGAAGGTACACCGCGTGGACGAAGTACAGATAACCAGAGCAGAGTGCGGCATTTCAGGCAGTTTACGGATAAGAGTGCAGCTGCTGCGGACAGGGACAGAACCACAGCCAAAGCCAAAGAGAAGCCACGGGAAACATCGGCAAAAAAAGGAAAGGCGCAGTCTGCAGCACCGCGCAGGAGAAAAGTACCGTCAGGACCATCTCCCAGAGAGATGATACGGGAGCTTCCGGAAGGACAGGCGAAGGATGCTGCAGTGACCAAGCGCAGGCGGGAGCGGGAGAATGAATCCAGAATGCGCATGCTTGTGGGTGTGCTGGGGATTCTGATTGTTCTGCTGATCGCAGCATTGATTTATGAGGTTCTTCTTGGACATGGAACGAAGATGACAGGCGCGGAGCGCATGGCAGAGGAAGCCAGAAGAAAGCAGGAGATTGCGGCAGGCAGTCTGGATAAGGATGCTGACGGGGATGCGCAGGATGAAAGCGGCTCGCCAAGCGGTAATGATACGCAGAGCGGAGAGGGCTCGCCTAGCGGCAATGATGCGCAGGGCGGAGAGGATTCGCCAGGCGGTAATGATGCGCAGGGCGGAGAGGATTCGCCAGGCGGCAATGATGCGCAGGGCGGAGACGGCGCACAGGATGGAGAAGCTTCGGCTCTGACACCGGAGGAGCTGAAGGCGCAGGCAGACCGGATGGCGATGCAGTATGATTATGACCGGGCGATCGCTTTGCTGAAGAGTGCAGAGGATTATGAGGAAAATCAGGAGCTGCAGACGGCCGTCGCCGGTTATGCTGAGAAGAAAAACGCCTGCGTCCCGTATCCGGCAGATAAGGTGACGCATATTTTTTTCCATACACTGATCCATGATCCGAAAAAGGCCTTCGACGGAGATGAATATGAAGGCGGATTTAACCAGTTCATGGTGACGGAACATGAGTTCAACAGTATTATAGAGCAGATGTACCAGAAAGGATATGTGATGGTATTTCTGTCAGATATTGTGTCGGAAACGGATGACGGAAATGGCGGCAAAACCTTTGCTGCCCAGGATATCATGCTGCCTCCGGACAAGATTCCGTTCGTGCTGTCGCAGGACGACGTGAGCTACTATCACTATATGGACGGACATGGATTTGCCAGCCGGCTGATTGTAGACCAGAACGGAGATGTGAAAAACGAATATATTGAGGATGATGGCAGTATTTCAGTCGGTGATTACGATATGGTTCCACTGATTGACCGCTTTGTGGAAAAACATCCTGACTTTTCGTACCGTGGTGCAAAGGGGTATGTTGCGCTGACCGGCTATGAGGGCATTCTCGGATACCGGACGGATGAAGTGTACAAGACAAAAGAAGAAGGACGGGTGACGGTACAGCAGCAGATGTTTTTCGATTCCTATCCGGGAGGCTTTGATGAGGCCGCATGGGAGAAAGAGTGCAGGGAGGCAGAGAAGGTGGCGAACGCCATGAAAAGAAACGGCTGGAAGTTTGCCAGCCATACCTGGGGACATCAGAACATGCATGAAACCAACGGAGTTCCGTGGGCCTTATTTGTCCAGGATACGGACAGATGGGAATCATGGGTGGAGCCTCTGATCGGAGAGACTGATACAATGATCTATGCCTTCGGCGGAGACATCTGCGGATGGGAGAATTATTCCGGAGACAGATTTCAGTATCTGAAACAGGCGGGATTCAATTTTTACTGCGGTGTCGATTCGGCACAGTACTGGCTGCAGGTAGGTACGGATTATGTGCGCCAGTCAAGACGGAACGTGGATGGCTACCGGATGTATTACAATCCGGATATGCTAAGCGATCTGTTTGACGTTAGCAGGGCATGGGATCCGCTGCGTCCGTCCTCTGTTCCGCCGATCTGAGATGCCGGAGTGCATCAGGAGAGCTGCAGAGGGCAGCAGGAGGGTTTATGGAAGACAGAGATTTGAAACTGAAACAGCGCAGGGCAAAACGAAGAAGAAATGAACTGATCATGAAATGCGTGATAGCCCTGCTTGTGCTTATTATTGTTTTTCTGGCAGTGGTGCTGGTGAAGGATGCAGTGATACCGGGACTGAAACAGAAGAAAACAGAAAAAAGGCAGTCATCGCTGATTGAAGAGAATGTGCTGCAGAATGAAACAGGGATCGGGGACAGTGCTGCAAAGCCGTCAGGAACGGAAGCTGATCTGATTGCACAGGCTGATCACATGGCAGCGCAGTATAATTATGAGGGGGCGATTGCGTTTCTGCAGTCTTCCTCACTGTACACGGGCAGTCAGGCGATGCAGGATGCAGCGGCAGGATATGAGGCGGTTCGCGCTTCCTGCCAGGCGTATCCCCTTGATCAGATTACCCATGTTTTTTTCCATACAATGATTAAGGATACGTCAAAGGCCTTTGACGGGGACAGCAAGGAGGCCGGTTATAATCAGGTGATGACGACCATGAGTGAATTTTCGGCGATCATGCAGTCCATGTACGAGAAAGGATATGTGATGGTGAGCCTTCATGACATGTGCACAGTCAATGAGGACGATACCGTATCCCGCGGCGAGATCCTTCTGCCGCCGGGCAGGACGCCCTTTGTCCTGTCCCAGGATGATGTGAGCTATTACCATTACATGGACGGCGACGGATTTGCACAGAAGCTGATTCTAGATGAGAATGGCGATGTGAAAACGACGTATGTGGAAGATGACGGCAGTATTTCCGTGGGGGATTACGATATGGTGCCGTGGATTGATACTTTTGTGGATGAGCATCCTGATTTCTCATATCACGGACATAAAGGAATCCTTGCCCTGACCGGTTATGAGGGCGTGCTCGGCTATCGCACCGATGAGGTGTACCGCACCAGGGAAGCCTCAAGAGTGACGCAGTACCAGCAGAAATTTTTTGATGAGCATCCCGACTTTGATGAGGCGGCATGGCAGAACGAGGTAGACCAGGCGAAAGCGGTTGCCGAAGCCATGCGTGCGGACGGCTGGGAGTTTGCCAGCCATACGTGGGGACATATTTCACCTCTGGCGAAAGGGCTTGACGGCACGAAGCAAGATACGCAGCGCTGGCTTGACAATGTCGAGACGGTTGTGGGAGACACGGATGTGATTATCTTTGCATTTGGTGCCGACATTGGAGACTGGCAGCCGTATACGCAGGAGAATGAATATTTCCGGTATCTGAAGGAGAAGGGCTTCAATATATTCTGCAACGTGGATTCTTCAAAGAACTGGGTGCAGTTTGGGGATACCTTTATGCGCCAGGGGCGGAGAAATCTGGACGGCTACCGGATGTATTACAATCCGGAGCTTCTCAGCGATCTTTTTGATGTCGGCGATGTCTGGGACAGTTCAAGACCGACGCCAGTGCCGGAAATGTAAGAGAAAGTAATACCCCGCAGGATATTGAATTTGCATGGGATTAATGTTATACTGAATAACAGACTTTTGACTGAAATGTGCCGGGCAGATGGCCGTTCGGTCGGGGGCAGACAGAGAAACGGACTGTGAATATCCGTTTGACCAAATGACCAGGAGGATGATTATGAGAACGTATCTCGTTACAGGGGGAGCAGGCTTTATCGGTTCCAATTATATACACTATATGTTCAGAAAATATGGTGACACCATCAGGATTATCAATGTTGATAAGCTTACGTATGCAGGAAATCTGGAGAATCTGAAAGATATTGAGGGCAGGGACAATTATCAGTTCATCCGCGCCGATATCTGTGATTCCGAGGCAATCAATAAAATTTTTGATGAGAATGATATTGACCGTGTGGTTCATTTCGCGGCGGAGAGCCATGTGGACCGCAGTATCCGCAATCCGGAGGTATTTGTGAAGACAAATGTGCTCGGTACACTGGTAATGCTCAATGCAGCCAAGGCAGCATGGGAGCTTCCGGACGGCACATTCAAAGAGGACAAGAAGTTCCTGCACGTTTCCACGGATGAGGTGTACGGTTCTCTGGAAAATGAGGGGGAATTCTTTTATGAGACGACCCCGTATGATCCCCACAGCCCGTATTCGGCCAGCAAGGCATCTTCTGATATGCTGGTGAAATCCTATATGGATACGTACCGTTTTCCGGCCAATATTACGAACTGCAGCAACAATTACGGGCCATACCAGTTCCCGGAGAAGCTGATTCCTCTGATTATCAACAATGCGCTGCACGGCAAAAAGCTTCCCGTATACGGTGACGGGAAAAATGTGCGTGACTGGCTGTACGTTGAGGATCATGCCAAGGGAATTGACATGGTACAGGAAAAGGGCCGGCTGTTCGAGACGTACAATATCGGCGGCCACAATGAAAAACAGAATATTCAGATTATCCATATTATTCTGGATACGCTTCAGGAAATGCTGCCGGAGGGTGATCCGAGAAAAGCGCTTGTCAGTGAAGACCTGATCACATACGTGACGGACCGCAAGGGACATGACCGCCGCTATGCAATTGCGCCGGACAAGATCCGTGCCGAAGTCGGCTGGGAACCGGAGACCATGTTCGAAGAAGGAATTCGCAGGACAATTAAATGGTTTTTTGAGAATGAGGACTGGATGAAGAATGTGACCAGCGGCGATTATCAGAAGTATTACGAAGAGATGTATCAGAAATAATATAAAGTATTTAACGGGCTGCCGCAGGACAGAACGGGCTTTGCGTCTGTCTGCGGCAACCTTTCTGTTCATATGTTCTTTCTGCGCCAGGATACCGGGCGGAAGGGACAGGTACAATGCGCAAAGCAGACAGAGAAAGTCACAGCAGAAGAAAGGAGCAGAATTATGGGCAAGATTACAGTGGAGACATGCCATATTGAAGGTCTGAAAATTATTACGCCGACCGTATTTGGAGATGCGCGCGGCTATTTTATGGAGACATACAATTATAACGATTACAAGGCGGCAGGGATTGATCAGATTTTTGTTCAGGATAACCAGTCCGCATCAAAAAAAGGTGTTCTGCGCGGTCTGCATTTCCAGATTAACTTTCCGCAGGACAAGCTGGTGCGCGTCCTGTCGGGAGAGGTTTATGATGTAGCGGTTGATCTTCGCGAGGGATCCCCCACATTCGGGCAGTGGTACGGTGTTGTTCTTTCTGCGGAGAATAAAAAGCAGTTTTTTATTCCGAAAAATTTTGCACACGGTTTTCTTGTGCTTTCTGATTATGCGGAGTTTGCGTACAAGTGTACGGAATTTTATCATCCCAACGATGAGGGCGGTCTGCGGTACGATGATCCCGATATCGGTGTGAACTGGCCGATTACAGAGGACATGGAGCTTCTGCTTTCTGACAAGGATAAAGTAAACGGAAGCTTCCGGGAGTATAGGAAATCAAGAAATCTGTAAACAGGAGTTTTTATGAAAAGTTTGCTTTCTTTGCCGGAAGAGCTGTATCGGAACCGGAGAATGATTTATAAGCTGGCAAAAAATGATTTCCGGACGAAATTTGCCGGGTCGTATTTTGGAATAATATGGGCGTTTGTTCAGCCTGTCGTGACAGTTCTCGTATACTGGTTTGTATTTGAGGTTGGTTTCCGGTCCGACAACAGTACGCTGGCAGTGCCGTTTGTCCTGTATCTCGTGGCAGGCATTGTTCCGTGGTTCTTTTTCCAGGATGCGCTGATCGGCGGCACGAATTCCATGATTGAATACAGCTATCTTGTCAAAAAGGTGGTCTTCAATATCAGTGTGCTTCCTGTGGTGAAGCTGATTTCTGCACTTTTTGTCCACATATTTTTTGTATGTTTTATCATTGTGCTTTACTGCTTTTACGGAAGATTTCCTGATCTGTACTATCTGCAGCTTCTGTACTATTCTTTCGGTCTGTTGCTGCTGGTGCTCGGTCTGTGTTATATGACCAGCGCTGTGGTCGTATTTTTCCGCGACCTTTCCCAGATCATCAGCATCGGTCTGCAGATTGGTATCTGGCTGACACCGATTATGTGGGTGGCGGAGGACCGCCTCGTGCGATATCCTCTGATCTGCAGAATTCTGAAGCTGAATCCCGTATACTACGTTGTATCAGGCTATCGTGATGCGTTTATCAACAAAACCTGGTTCTGGGAGCACCCGCTGTGGACCGTTTATTTCTGGTGCTTTACGCTGGGCGCCTTTGCCTTTGGAACATGGGTTTTCAGACGTTTGAAGGTTCACTTCGCAGATGTGCTCTGAGTCATGTCTGACGGGAATGAAGTACTCAAATCACAGCCGGAAGAGGTGCCGGTCCTGGCACCGTAAATTTAACCGAAGCAGTTATTCGGTTATGAGCAAGCAGCGAAGCGAATTGCGAATATCCGCTTGACAGACAGGAGATATTATGGTGAATAATGATATCGCAATCCATGTGGATCATGTGAAAAAGATGTATAAACTGTATGACAGACCCTCTGACCGCCTGAAGGAGAGTCTCGGCCTGACACGGAGAAAGTGCTACCGTGAGCACTATGCCCTGCAGGATATCAGTTTTGATATTGCCCGGGGAGAAACCATCGGCATCATCGGAACAAACGGCGCAGGCAAATCGACACTCCTGAAGATTATCACCGGTGTGCTGAATCCGACAGACGGTGAGGTGACCGTGAATGGCCGGATTTCCGCACTTCTGGAGCTGGGTGCCGGTTTTAATATGGAGTACACCGGGATAGAGAACGTATATCTGAATGGTACTATGATGGGATTTTCTGAAGAAGAAATTGACGCCAGGCTGGAAAACATCCTGGCTTTTGCAGATATTGGGGATTTTGTAAACCAGCCGGTGAAGATGTACTCAAGTGGTATGTTTGTCCGGCTGGCTTTTGCTGTCGCCATCAACATTGATCCGGAGATTCTCATTGTGGATGAGGCTCTTTCTGTGGGAGATGTATTCTTTCAGGCAAAGTGCTACCGCAAGTTTGAGGATTTCAAAAAAGAGGGCAAGACGATTCTGTTTGTCAGCCATGACCTGAACAGCATCAGCAAATACTGCGACCGGGTCATTTTGCTGGATCACGGAAAGGTGATGGATACAGGCAGCCCGAAAGAGATGGTTGACCTGTATAAGCGCCTGATTGTCCACCAGGGACCGGAGGCGGGAGAACAGCAGATTCATGGTCAGAATATTCCTGCAGACAGGAAAGGCTGGATTACACCATTTGAGATGAATCCCAACGCGCTGGAATACGGAGACAAGAAGGCGGAAATGGTGGGATTTATGCTGCTGGATGAGAATGGACTTCCCACGAACACCATTGAAAAGGGTTCGACCTTTACGATGAAGGTGAAAATCCGTTACCATGAGGATATCGATGATCCTATTTTTGCATACACAATCAAGGATATGCGCGGTACGGAAATCACAGGAACCAACACGATGTTTGAACATATTACTGTTCAGCCCCGGAAAGCAGGGGAGACAGACATTGTTACCTATACCCAGCGGGTGGATCTCCAGGGCGGTGAATATCTGATATCATTCGGTCTGACAGGATACAGGGACGGGGATTTTACTGTGTATCACAGACTGTACGATGCGTGCAGCCTGACTGTTTTTTCCACGAAGAATACGGTCGGTTTTTACGATATGAATTCCAGGATAGAGATTGAGCATAATCCGCAGCAGGCGGACGACGAAGAGTAGAGATGCTGACGGCACAGGAGAATGGAGCATATATGGAGCAGGAAAAAATTGGAAAAGTAGTGCTGGATTACACGTACTACCCGGGAGAGGATAAGTACAGCGACGGCGCTGTCGAGGAAGAGATGCTGGAGATTGCAAAAAGGTACAGGGAAGAGGAATGGGAATCCGTGATTGCCTCCAAAAAGAGCTGGCCTGTGCTGTACCATTTTTCACATGTGCGGGAAAATATCATTGAATGGCTTCCGATGACCGGAAAGGAGCATGTGCTTGAAATCGGAGCCGGGCTGGGGGCCATCACCGGAGTACTTACGAGAAAAGCGTCGCAGGTGACGTGTATCGATCTGTCCCGCAGGCGGAGCATGATCAATGCGTACCGTCACAGGGACTGCGGGAATCTGAAGCTGCTGGTGGGCAATTTTCAGGATATTGAGCGGAACCTTCAGGAACAGTTTGACCTGATCACGCTGATCGGTGTATTTGAATATGCGCAGTTTTCCATTCAGTCTGAGAATCCCTTTGTGGATTACCTGACGTGTATCAGGCAGCATTTAAAGCCGGGAGGACGGCTTGTGCTTGCCATTGAAAACCGTTTGGGTCTGAAATACTGGGCGGGTGCTACGGAAGATCACACCGGTGTCTATTTTGAAGGAATTGAAGGGTATCCGACGACAGATTACGTGCGTACCTTCTCGAAGCCGGAGCTGGAACGGATTATGGGAGAAGCGGGATTTGAGGATTATACTTTCTATTATCCGTATCCGGATTACAAATTGCCGGAGAGGATTTATTCAGATGCGTATCTGCCGAAAAAGGGTGAGCTGAACCGGAACCGACAGAATTTCGACCGGGAGCGGATTCAGGTATTCCGTGAGGAGCTGGCGTACGATTCACTGATAGAGAGCGGGCTGTTTCCGCTGTATTCCAATTCGTTTCTTGTAGTGGTGCAGGGGTAAAAGCATGATCATATATACGAAATATTCAAATGAGCGCAGTCCTGAATTTTCCATCCGAACTGATATTTTTCAGGAAGAGAACGGGCAGAGAAAAATCCGCAAGACTCCGTTTTTTCCGCAGGCAGCTGCGCATGTCAGAAGTATTTACACACATTATCTTTCACTTAAAAAGGATCTGGAAGGCACCGGGCTTTCGGTCAATCCGTGTGAGCCGGATAACGGAAGTGCAGTCTTTCCTTATATTGAGGGGAATACTCTGGAGGAGCGTCTTGACGGCCTGCTTGCAGCAAAGAAGCTGACAGAGCTGGAAGCGGAGATCGGGCGGTATTTTGAGATGTTTGTGCCGGACTCCGGCACAGAGTTCCATGTGACGCCGGAATTTGAACGTGTTTTTGGCAGTGTATCTTTCGAGACCCCGCAGGTCTGCAGGCCGGTATCGGACATTGACATGATATTTTCCAATGCCATAGGGCAGGGGGACGGCTTTGAGCTGATCGACTATGAGTGGACCTTTGATTTCCCGATTCCTGTGAAGTACATTCAGTACCGCTGTCTGCATTATTATATTTATGGAAATACCGTGCGGGATGAGCTGATACACCTTGATCTGTACAGCCGCTTCGGGATCAGCAGGGCGGAGCGGGAACAGTTTGAACGGATGGAAAAGAACTTTCAGCAGTATATGCTGGGAAATTACACGCCTCACTGGAAGCTGTATGATGCGATTTCTGACGGCGTGATTGATACGACTGCGATGATTCAGAGAGAAAGTGCTGACAGGCGGAAGAATGCAGTTGAAATATATTTTGATGACGGGAGAAGCTTCGGAACCTGGAGCTGCGAGAGACGAAGCAGTGCCCCAAATGGCCGTCTGGAGATGGAAATTGTGCTTCCGGAGGGAACAAGAGCAGTCCGCATCGACCCCTGCGGAAAAAAGTGCGTTGTTCGCGTGGCGCAGCTGAGTCAGGGAGGCAGAGTGCTTCCGTATACCTCCAACGGATATACGGGAGGCAACGGCGATCTGATTTTTGATACGGAGGATCCGCAGATTATCTTTGATACACCGTATTCCGGTCCTGTGACAGCTGTATTTTATGTAGAATCCATGGACGGGATTACCCGCGAACTGATACTGAATCAGTACGGAAAGCTGCGCAGGCTGCAGCCGAAGGTGATGCTGCAGAAGGTGAAGAAAATACTGATACGCAGATAAGAGGAAATAAAGATGGAGGAGACCATGAACGGAAAATTCAACCGGGAGCGAATCCGTTTCCATACGAAGCAGAAGAATACTCTGGTGATACAGGGCTGGTTCGAAGATGACGCAGACGGTAAAGAACAGTTTGAGGCGTGGATGGGAGACCAGAAGCTGCCGCTGGAGATCCTTGTGCAGCGCGGCGTGGAAGTCACAAAGAAATATCTGCGCTATAAGACGAATGTCATGACAGAATATTTTCTGATGGCAGCTCTGCCGGAGCCGTGGACGGGCGGTCTTCGCGTGTATCATGTGAGCGGGGAATCGCGCACATGTATTTATCATGGATCTGTCCGTGCGCTTCATACGATTGCACTCCACCTGGAATCATGGATGGAGACGCTGCGTGAGCTTCCGGACGGCAGATATCAGCTCCGGGGCTGGTATATGGGAGTGCCTGAGGCTGAAATTGCGGTGCTTGATGCCAGGGGAAATGTGATTGAGAGTGAATGCGCCATCGGAAGGCGACTGGATATCCTTGGGGAATTTCCGGAAGCTTCTCTGGAAGAGACGTGCGGCTTCGAGCTTACGTTCCCGAAAACACAGGAGAATTTTCTGCGCCTTGCCCTGAAGGGCGGCGGCAAAAAAGCGCTGTATGTGGTCAATTGCAGCAAGATGCTCTCAGGCAGAGAAGGACTTGTGAACCTGTGCCGCAAAAGCTACCGTTACCTGAAACGCAAGGGATTTAAGCAGTTTACGAAAAGGGTGTCGGATGTGGTGCTTGGCATTGACAGCATCAGTTACGAGCGCTGGAGAAGAAAATACGGTGTAAAAAAGGCAGAGCTGGAACAGCAGCGGGAGCAGCATTTTGCGTATGAGCCGAAGATCAGCATCGTGGTGCCGCTGTACCGGACACCGGAAAAATTTCTGCGGGAGATGATCGCATCTGTACGGCAGCAGACGTACCCGAACTGGGAGCTGGTGCTCTCTGACGGAAGCGGTGAAGGTTCGCCGCTGGAGAATCTTCTCTGGGAATACGTAAAAAAGGATGAGCGGATTGTCGCTGTCCGGAATAATCGTCAGCTTCGTATTGCGGAGAACACGAATGAAGCGATGAAAAAAGCCTCGGGGGAATATCTCGTCTTTGGAGATCATGACGACCTGTTTGCCCCGGATGCACTGTATGAGTGTGTGCGCGTGCTGAATGAAAAACCGGAAACAGAACTGATTTACTCTGACGAGGATAAGACCGACAGTTCGGCCAGACGGTATTTTGAACCGCACTTCAAGCCGGATTACAGCCCGGATCTGCTCTGCAGCATGAATTATTTCTGTCACCTCGTCCTGGTAAAGCGTACACTTTGGGAGCGGGTGGGCTTTCTTGATCCGCTGTTTGACGGTGCCCAGGATTACGATTATGTGCTGCGCTGTACGGAGCAGACGGAGCCGGAGCAGATCGTCCACATACCGAAGATTCTGTATCACTGGCGTTCTCACGGAGAATCCACGGCGGAAAATCCGGAGAGCAAACGGTATGCCTTTGATGCGGGCCGGCGGGCGATTCAGGCGCATTATGACAGGTGCCATATTCCGGCAGCAGTCATCGACGGAGAGTATGCAGGTATCTACCACAGTGATTATCAGATTGTGGGAAACCCGCTGATCTCCATCCTGATCCCCAACAAGGACCATATTTCAGATCTGCGCAAGTGCATCCGCTCCATTGAAGAAAAATCAGATTACCAGAATTATGAGTTTATTGTGATTGAGAACAACAGCACAGAGCCGGAAACTTTCGAGGAGTACAAAAAGCTGGAGCAGGAAAATAAAAAAGTGCACATCGTATACTACGATGGCGCGCGGGAGTTTAACTTCTCAGCGATCAACAATTTCGGCGCATCTCATGCCCGCGGAGATTATTACCTGCTTTTGAACAATGATACGGAAATCCTCCGTCCCGACTGCCTGCGCCAGATGCTGGGGTACTGTCAGCGGCCTGATGTGGGAATCACCGGTGCGCTGCTGTACTACGAGGATGACACGATACAGCATGCAGGCGTTGTTCTTGGATTTGGCGGAATTGCGGGTCATACGTTTATCGGTGAGAAACGTGGGGACAATGGTTATTTCTCCAGAATTATCTGTGCACAGAATTACAGTGCCGTGACGGCGGCCTGCATGATGGTAAAAGCATCCGTATTCCACGAGGTGGGCGGCATGTCCGAGGATTTAAAGGTTGCTTTCAATGATATTGATTTCTGCATGAAAGTGCGCAGTGCAGGGTATCTGATCGTATACAATCCGAGGGCTGAGCTTTACCATTATGAGTCAAAGTCCAGGGGACTGGAAAACACACAGGAGAAGATTGAACGGTTCAACCGGGAGACGGCCTGCTTCCTGAGTAAATGGGGAGAGCAGGTGAAGGCGGGAGATCCGTACTACAACCCGAATCTTACACTTGACAAGGCGGATTTCTCACTGAGATTGTAAAGCAGGTGCGGGAGGTTATTATGAGGAAGGAACATGCTCTTGACAGGCAAACTGGTATAAAAATCAACGGATGGACGATATTTGCCGCATCCTTTGCGCTGGCACTTCTGTGTATGCTGCCTTTTCTGATCCATGATAAAGGATTTCTGGTGTATTTCGGGGATTACAATATCCAGCAGATTCCCTTTTACACTCAGGCACACAGGGCGGTGAGGAACAAAACGCTGTTTATGAGCCTGCAGACGGATCTGGGCAGCAGTATTTACACGAGTTATTCCTTTTATCTTCTCGGCAGTCCGTTTTTCTGGATGACGGTTCCCTTTCCGGAATCTGCGATTCCGTATCTGCTGCCGTACCTGTTGATTGCAAAGATTGCTCTGGCAGTCACCGCCGCTTTCCTCTATATCAGGAGGCAGACAGAGGATGTGCGCTGTGCATGGATCGGCGGACTGCTGTACGGCTTTGGCGGGACGCAGATTGTCAGCCTTGTGTTCAATCATTTCTCAGAGGTGTACGCTTTTTTTCCGCTGTACATAATGGCGCTGGAGGATCTGGCAGAGGGAAAGCATCGCGGCCGGTTTGCAGTTTTTACTGCATTTATGGCTGTTCTGAATTACTATTTTTTCACCGGTGAAGCAGTTTTTCTGGCGCTGTACACCCTTGTGCGGTATGTGATCTGTGCAGGAGAACGGACGGTTCGGGAACGAATCACGTGTATGCTTCGGATCCTTGCGGAGGCCGTGATCGGTGTGATGATTTCATCTGTTGTTCTGCTTCCGTCTCTGATTGCTGTCAGCGGCAACTCCCGTGTGTCGGATACGATTTTTGACAGGGGGCTTTTTCTGTATACGGACTGGAAGACGTACGCAGCCATACTGAAAAGCATGTTCCTGCCTCCGGATATCATTCAGGGAGGCACGCTCTTTGCCACCGGTGAGACGCAGCTCGCTTCACTGAGCCTGTACCTGCCGCTGTTTTCGGTCAGCGGCGTGGCAGCTTACATTCTGGTGAACAGAAAGAAACGGGATTATCTGAAATGGATGGCAGCAGTCTGTGCTGTTTTTGCTCTCATTCCCGGTCTGAATGCGCTGTTTTCCGGAGGAAATGCCGTTTTCTACGCCAGATGGTATTTTATGATTCTGTTTCTGATGGCGGTGATGACGGCCAGAGCCGTGGATTCCTTTGACCAGAAAGCATTTTCAGTGGGAACGCTGATTGGCTGGGCTGGCTTTGCCGTATTTCTGGTGATCGGCGTATGCTCGTATTTTGCAGCAGGGCAGCTGGGAGAAGCTCTGCTTATTGAGGACAGAGGACAGTACATACAGGAGCTTCTTGGCAGCGTTGCAGGCCTGCTGTTCCTCACATATTTCGTATGGGTCAGGAGAAAGGACCGGAAGAAGCGGTACCTGAACGGCATGTGTGCAGGCACGGCTGTGGTGTGTGTCCTTGTGATGTACCTGCACATTTCCTGCGGCAGAAGCGTGGTGTATGATGAGGCCCGGGAGATCTTCCGGCAGCAGACGGCCTGGTGTGAACCCTTTACACTCCTGGATGATGTGGATGCGGGATTTTACCGGACAGAGGTCAGCAATGAGAGCCAGAATTATCCGATGTTCTGGGATCTCCCGACGCCCTCCTGCTTTTTGAGTACAGTATCGGGAAGCATTCAGGATTTTTATGAATTTGCCGGAGTGGAAAGAAAGGTGTCAAGTATCATCCCTTATGACAGGCCGGGACTTCGCAGTCTGCTCTCGATCCGGTATTATATGCAGAACCAGTGTTTTGCTACTGATCCATTTTTCCAGGCCGAGTATGCCATACCGGAATTTGAATACATCGGCAGTGAAAACTCTTTTGATGTATATGAGAACAGGAACTGCCTGAAAATGGGAACCGTTTTTGAATATTACATGAAGCGGTCGGAATATGAGAAGCTGGATGATATCCAAAAGGATGAGGCGCTTCTGTATGCGCTGGTGACGGAGGATGAGACGCTGCAGCCGGAGGAGACGGAAAACGGTCTGCAGGTGCAGGAGAGTGAGAATGGAAATCTGCAGGAGCTGACCGCAGAACAGCTCCTGGACATGATGGAGTTGTCGGAGAACGGGATGGAGGACAGGTGCAGGACGCTGAATGAGACAGCGGCGAAATCATTTTCCTGTACAGATACCTCCATGACGCTGGAAATTTCCGAAGCTGCAGGAGGGCTTCTGTTTCTTTCAGTTCCCTGCAGCAGCGGATATATGGCTTTTGTGGACGGAGAGGAGACAGAGATTCTGAAAGTGGACGGAGGGCTGATGGCGGTTCCTGTCACTTCAGGGGACCACACGGTGGTGTTTTCCTACCGGGAGCCGGGAATTCTGGCAGGCGGTATGTTGAGTGCTGCAGGATGTGTTCTGCTGGTGCTTCTGGTGGCTATGACAGGAAGGAACCGTGTCAGAAGAGAGCGGAAAGCTGCGAAAAAGAATGAATGATGGCAGCGTTCGGCAGGAATGAAAACAGGAAGAAAAAACAGGAAGAGAAAAACAGGAAGAGAAAAACAGGAAGAGAAAAAACAGAAAGATCAGAGGGTGATACGTATGAAGAAATGCACAGGAGCTGCCGGCAGGTGGAATAAAACAATCGGTCAGATATGGGCGGATCCGGATGGCAGCACGGTCCTCCGGGAAAAAAGGTCTGCCGGAGAGCGGGCATCATCCTTTATTAAAGTACACAGATGGGAGCTGACATTTGTATTTCTGATGGGCTGTCTGCTGTTTGGCCTGTCATGGATTCTGCCTTTTAATGAGGCACCGGACGAGGCGATGCGGTATCTGATTCCACAGTATATTTACCGTCACGGTACGCTCCCGAAGGGCTGGGAGGAAGAGGTGCGCAATAAGCTCTGGGGGATTTCCTATGCCTTTCAGCCGTACATACCTTACATGATCGGCGGATATCTGATGAAGCTGGTGGGGCTGTTTACGGATTCGGAGCATGCGCTTCTGATGACGGCGAGATTTGTCAACATTGTAATCGGTATGGGCTTTTACTGGTATGTGCTGCAGATTGGAAAAAAGCTGTTTGCCAGCAGACTGTTCCGGACATTTTTTGTGGCTCTTCTGGCCATGCTTCCGCAGCTTCTCTATATTTTTACTTATGTAAATACAGATGGAATGGCAGTATTCTCCTCCGCAATGATTATTTATTACTGGCTGGAGGGACTTGAGAAAAAATGGAACAGACAGTCGTGTACGGGACTGGCAGTAGCGGTGGCTGTGTGTGCACTTTCCTATTTTAATGCATACGGGTATGCACTTTTTTCCGTTTTTCTGTTTATCGGTTCCATGGTCGTATTTTACCGGAGAAAGGGAATAAAGGAATGTGGTGCCATGATCGTAAAAAGGGGCCTGTTTATTGCAGTTGTGGTATTTCTTTTGGCCGGCTGGTGGTTTGTCCGCGCGGCGGTGCTCTTTGACGGTGATATTCTCGGTATGAAAACTTCCTCAAAATACGGGGAAATGTATGCGATGGACGAATACAGGCCTTCTGAGCGTCAGTCCCTGCAGGAGCAGGGTGTGGAGCTCTCTACCATGCTGAAGAACGGAGATGAAGGCGGGATGGACTGGTTTATCCTGACCTATCGGAGTGTGATCGGCGTTTTCGGCTATGCGAAGTATATCATGGGACTGGACCTGTATGAGATACACAAAAGTCTGTTTCTGGTGGGCTTTGTGGGGATTCTGCTGCATATTCTGCTGGCTGCGGGGTATTACCTGATGGCATGGGCCGGGAGCCGGACAAACAGCAGACCGGGCGATACAGGAAAGCTGGAAAAGCCGCGCCTGACATTTGAAAACTGCAGAATCTGCCCTGTGAATTTCTGCATTCTTCAGGTCTCTCTGGCATTCTGTATGGTGATTCCGGTGATTCTGTCCATTTATTATTCCTATGTAAGTGATTTTCAGCCTCAGGGACGGTACGTGATGCCGATGATTGTTCCGCTGATGTATTTTACAGCAGCAGGTATGGAGCGGTTCATGACTCTGTTTTTCCGGAAGTGGTTTGTATATCCCATGATGCTTCTGATGTTTTATGCGGTGCTGCACGTATTTCTCGGAGCCTTTGTTTCTCTGTATATTCCGACCTTCGTGGAGAGTCTTTCTTCCTGGGCGGATATCCGGTTCCCGTGGTTTGCCAATGTGGATATTCTGACGAAGCTTCTCCAGGCAATGCTCCCAGGCTGATTTGTGCTCTTCTTTTTTTCTTGTGTTGCAGTTTCCGGAAGATTGCTGTATGATAGTACCAGTTATTTCGTCGATTTATGATTTATCATTTATTTGCGTGGGGAGATCATTATGGAAAGAAAAAAAATTGAGTTTAACCGTGCTCCGTTTCTCGGAACGGAGACGAAATATATGGAGCAGGCGATTGCCAACGGCAAGCTCTGCGGCGACGGACCTTTTACGAAGAAGTGCTCGGAGCAGATGCAGGAAAAGTTCGGTGCCAGGCATGTGCTTCTGACCACATCCTGCACACACGCACTTGAGATGGCGGCGTTCCTCTGCGATCTGAAGCCGGGGGATGAGGTCATCATGCCGGCCTATACCTTCGTGTCGACTGCAGATGCATTTGTGCTGCAGGGGGCAAAGCTGGTGTTTGTGGATATCCGGCCGGATACCATGAACATTGATGAGACAAAGATTGAGGCGGCAATTACAGACAGGACGAGGGTGATTGTTCCGGTACATTACGCCGGTGTGGCCTGCGAGATGGATACAATTATGGATATCGCACGCAGGTATCATCTGAAGGTTGTGGAGGATGCGGCACAGGGTGTGAATGCTTATTATAAAGGAAAAGCTCTTGGCACAATCGGCGATTTCGGCTGCTACAGCTTCCATGAGACGAAGAATTATACCATGGGTGAGGGCGGTGCGCTGCTGTTTCACGATCCGGCGTATCTGGAGCGTGCGGAGATTCTCCGGGAAAAGGGTACGAACCGCAGCAAGTTTTTCAGGGGACAGATTGACAAATATACGTGGGTCAGCTACGGTTCCTCCTATCTGCCAAGCGATATGAATGCGGCGTATCTGTATGCACAGCTTCTCGATATGGAAAAGATCAATGACAGGCGTATGGAGATTTTCAATTATTATCACGAGCATCTGGCTGTGCTGGAGGAAAAGGGACTGATTCATCGTCCTGTCCTTCCGGAGGGCTGTGTACATAATGCGCATATGTATTATTTAAAGGTAAAGGATCTGAAGACACGTTCGGATCTGATCAGCTATATGAAGGAAAAAGGGGTACAGTGTGTATTCCATTACATTCCGCTGCATACGGCGCCGGCAGGACTGAAATACGGCCGCTTTTCCGGTGAGGATGTGTATACGACGAAAGAGAGCGAGTGTCTGATGCGTCTGCCGATGTTCTACGGCCTCGATATGGAGGATGTGAAGTATGTGACTCAGTGTCTGCTGGAGTATACGGGATACTGATGGTACTGTTCACGTGCCGCTGCAGGAGCATCAGACAGCAGGGCGACAGATGACAGAAATTACGGATAATGGGAACGACAGGCACGGAGGATTCATGGCAGAAAACAAAGTGACAAATCTGATCAGAAAACTGAATCTGTACAACATCCGAAAAGGGCTGAAATATCTGCAGCACTTTGGTGTGAAGGAATTTCTGATCCGCTTAAGCGACCGGATTGAGCCGGAGGAGGTGCCTTACGGACCCTGGTATGAGGAGCACCGTGCCGCACAGGAAGTGCTGGAGCGCCAGCGCCGGAAGAAGTGGGAGAATCCTCTCACATTCAGTATTGCGGTTCCCCTTTACCGGACACCGGAGAAGTATCTCCGGGAGATGATTGAGTCGGTGAGACAGCAGACGTACCCGCACTGGGAGCTGTGCCTTGCAAATGGAAGTCCGGAGGATGAGAATCTGAACCGTGTGCTGGAGGAGTATGAGGCGGCGGATGAGAGAATCCGTGTCAGGAAGCTGCAGAATAATGCGGGAATTGCAGGCAATACGAATGCGGCTCTGGAAATGGCTGCAGGTGCATACGTCGGCATGCTGGACCATGATGATCTGCTTGCGCCGGACGCGCTGTTTGAGATTGTTTCCCGGATAGAGAGGGAAAGGCAGGCGGGCAGGCCATGCCCTGACATGATCTACACGGATGAGGACAAGGTTTCCGGTGACGGCGCGGAGCATTTCGGGCCGAATCTGAAGCCGGATTTTTCACCGGATCTGCTTCGCTCCAACAATTATATCTGTCATTTTCTGGTGATATCCGGAAGTCTTCTGGAACGCACAGGAGGTTTCGACAGTCAGTATGACGGCGCTCAGGACTATGATTTTATTCTGCGCTGCAGTGAACAGGCGGAGAGGATCTGTCATGTCCCCAGGATTTTGTATCACTGGAGGACGCATGCGCAGTCTACGGCCGACAATCCCATCAGCAAACAGTATGCGTATGATGCCGGGACACGGGCCATCGAGGCACATCTTCTGCGCTGTGGTCTCGACGGGGAGGTTGTGCGCAAAAAAGATTTTGGATTTTACCGGGTGAGGTACCGGGTAAAGGGAGAGCCTCTTGTGTCGATTATCATTCCCAATAAGGATGAGAAGGACACACTGGAAAAATGTCTGCGCTCCGTTCTGGAAAAGACCACTTATCGGAATTTTGAGATTATCATTGTCGAAAATAACAGTAAAACTGATGAAATTTTCCAGTATTATAAAGAAATAGATGGACGAAACGGAATTCATGTTGTATATTGGGACAGAGAATTTAATTATTCTGCGATCAATAATTTCGGGATCAGCCATGCAAAGGGTGACTATCTGCTGTTCCTGAATAACGACATGGAAATCATAGACGGCAGCTGGATTACGGAGATGCTGAGTCACTGTCAGCGCCCGGGAACCGGTGCAGTCGGAGCACGGCTGTATTATCCGGACAACACAATCCAGCATGCAGGTATTATTGTGGGGCTTGGCGGCATCGCCGGAAATATTTTTGTGGGGCTGAAGCGCTCACACACCGGATATATGCACCGGGAGTCACTGCAGCAGGATCTCAGTGCCGTCACCGCCGCATGCATGATGGTAAAGAGAGAGGCCTGTGAGGCCGTGGGCGGTTTCGAGGAGAAGCTTGCTGTGGCATTTAATGATGTGGATTTCTGTCTGAGGCTGAGGAAGGCCGGTTATCTGATCGTGTATGATCCTTATGCCGAGCTGTACCATTACGAGTCGAAGACCCGCGGTGCGGAGAACACAAAGGAGAAAGTGCAGCGCTTCCAGAATGAAATCGAATACATGCGCAGCCACTGGATCACCATACTGAAGGAGGGTGATCCGTATTACAATAAGAATCTCTCCCTGAGCAAGTGGAATTATTCGCTGCGCTATAAAGGGTGAGAAGCTGAGGTTGGAACATGCAGATAGCAACAGTAGTCATACCGAATCTGAACGGGATGCAGTACCTCAGGGACTGCCTCGACTCACTGATGGAGCAGAGCAGACAGGATTTTTCTGTGATTCTGATAGACAACGGATCTGCCGACGGAAGTGCCGACTATGTCGAGTCCCATTATCCGGAGGTGGAAGTGATTCGATTTGAGGAGAATCTTGGCTTCTGCCGGGCAGTTAATGAGGGAATTCGCCGGACAGAGACCCCGTATGTGGTTCTTCTGAATAATGATACGGTCTGTGACACATTCTTTATAGAAGAGCTGGTAGGTGCCATGGAGGCGGACCCGAAGCTTTTTTCCTGCGCCTCAAAGATGGTGCAGATGGCAGATCCTGACCTGATGGACAATGCCGGAGACTATTACTGTGCTCTTGGATGGGCGTACGCCCTGGGAAAGGGAAAGCCGTCATCGCGATATGACAGGGAAAGATATATTTTTTCGGCCTGCGCCGGTGCTGCCATTTACCGGCGGTCGGTGTTCGATGAGACAGGTCTGTTTGATGAGGTGCATTTTGCGTATCTGGAGGATATTGATGTATCGTGGCGGGCAAGGATTGCGGGGTATCGTATCCGTTATATTCCGTCGGCGGTCGTACGCCACGTGGGTAGCGCCACCAGCGGTTCCGTCTACAACGATTTCAAGGTGAAACATTCCTCCAGAAACAGTATTTATCTGGTATACAAGAATATGCCGTGGCCGCAGATTCTGCTGAACCTGCCGTTTCTGGCGGCTGGATTTCTGATAAAGCTGGTATTCTTTGGAAAGAAGGGATACCTGAGGGAGTACGCTGCAGGACTTGTGAAGGGAGTCAGGCTCTGCAGCAGAGAAAAAAAAGTGAGGTTCCGCAGCGGGAACCTGAAGCATTACCTGAAGATACAGTGGGAGCTTTGGGTAAATGTAGTACGCAGACTGTCTGATTTCTGACGATTACGGTGAGTGATATCCCGGTGTGGGAGGAAAGCAGCGGATGCGACAGGGGTGAGAAATTTTGATTAAAGATAATCAGAAATATTTTAATCGTCTTCAGGTAGTGCTGGATGGATTCGTGATCATTGTATCGTACCTGATTGCATGGTACGTCATGATGACGAATGTCCGTGAAGATGAGATCGGCGTTCTTCCGCCTGAAATTTATATAATGGCACTTGTACTTCTGGTGCCATTTTTTTTGCTGCTATACTATGCGTGCAATCTGTATACGCCGAAGCGGATGCAGGGGCGCAGGCTGGAGGGCAGCAACATCCTCAAGGCAAATATTATCGGTGCGCTGACCTTTATGGCGGTACTCTACCTGATCAAGCAGGGCGACGTTTCACGTCGTCTCCTGGTTGTGTTCTTTACTCTGAACGTGGTTCTGACGGTGGCGGAGAGAAATGCTGTTCGCCTTGTTCTGATGAATGCCAGGAAGCTGGGGCTGAACCAGAAGCATGTGATTCTTGTGGGCTACAGCCGGGCTGCGGAGGAATATATAGACCGCATTGTGCAGAATCCACAGTGGGGCTACCGGATTATGGGAATTCTCGACGACAATGTGCCGACAGGGACGCTGTACCGCAATGTGGAGGTACTGGGAGCGACGGAGAGCCTGAGTTATATTCTTGACGGCAATAATCCTGACGAGATTGCCATTACTCTGGGACTGAATGAATACTATAAACTGGAGCGTATTGTCGCCATGTGCGAGAAATCCGGCGTACACACGAAGTTTATTCCGGATTACAGCAATATTATTCCCACAAAGCCGTATACGGAGGACATTCTCGGTCTTCCTGTCATCAATATCCGTCACGTTCCGCTTTCCAATACGTTTAATATGATGGTTAAGCGTTCCATGGATGTGGTGGGCTCTCTCGTATGTATTGTGCTGTTTTCTCCGGTCATGCTTCTGGCAGCCATTGCGGTCAGGGTGAGCTCTCCGGGACCGCTGATTTTTAAGCAGGAGCGGGTGGGACTGCATAATCAGCCATTCCAGATGTACAAATTCCGTTCCATGGAGGTACAGTCCAAAGCGGATGAGAAAAAGGGATGGACCATCAAGAACGATCCGCGTGTCACACCGGTGGGAAGATTTATACGGAAGACAAGCATTGACGAGCTTCCGCAGCTTTTCAATGTGCTGAAGGGAGATATGAGCCTGGTGGGACCCAGACCGGAGCGGCCACAGTTTGTGGAGAAATTCCGGGAGGAGATTCCGCGTTACATGATCAAGCACCAGGTGCGTCCCGGGATGACAGGATGGGCGCAGGTGAATGGTTACCGCGGAAATACATCGATCAAAAAGAGAATTGAGCATGACCTTTATTATATTGAAAACTGGTCGGTGGGGCTTGACATAAAGATTCTGCTTATGACACCGCTTAAGGGATTTGTGAACAAAAATGCTTACTGATATGTTCAGAAAGGCAGCGATCCCGCTGAGGGAGACTGTACTCTGAATTCTTCAATTATGGAACAGTTAACAAATGCATTCAGAAAGAAGGGGAATCATGGAAAAGAAAAGGAGAAGCGCAGGGGAGCCGCAGCAGTACAACAGGCAGGAACAGCGGTATTATGATGGGCCGCAGGGCGGTCAGGGACAGCAGTATTACGGAGGTTCGCAGGGCGGCCAGGGACAGCAGTATTACAGCGGAGCGCAGGGCGGTCAGGGACAGCAGTATTACAGCGGAGCGCAGGGCGGCCAGGGACAGCAGTACTACGGAGGTCCGCAGGGTGGCCAGGGACAGCAGTATTACGGAGGCCCACAGGGCGGTCAGGGACAGCAGTACTACGCAGGCCCACAGGGCGGTCAGTATTACGAGAATCCGGAGCCTGGCAGAAAGGGCGGCAAAAAGAAGAAAAAGAAAAAAGGACGCAAGGTAATTTTTGTTATCGAACTGATTGTGCTGCTGATTCTGGCAGGAGGGCTGTTTGCCGTTGCCCAGCTCAACAGAATGGACCGTGTAAAGATGAGTGATATTCTGATCAATACCGGTATCGGAAAATCAGGATACCGCAACATTGCACTGTTCGGCGTTGATTCCAGAGAAGGTCAGCTTGAGAGCGGAACGAACAGTGATACAATCATGGTCGCAAGCATCAATGAGAAGACAGGCGATATCAGGCTTGTCTCTGTATATCGTGACACATATCTCGACAACACAAACGGAGAGTACCGCAAGGCAACGGAATGTTATTCCGGCGGAGGCGCGGAGCGTTCTGTAAACATGCTGAATAAAAACCTTGACCTGGATATCAAGGATTTTGTGACGGTGGATTTTGAGGCCATCATCAAGGCGGTGGACAAGCTGGGCGGCATTGAAATCGAAGTGACGGATGAAGAGCTGAAGTGGCTCAACGGCTATCTGGTGGAGACATCTCAGGTGACAGGCGAGCCGTATGAGGAGCTGAGCGCACCGGGATATCAGAGAGTGACAGGAATTCAGGCCATGGCGTACTGCCGTATCCGTTATACGGAGGGCTGGGATTACAAGCGTACGGAGCGTCAGCGTACCGTTCTCGGAAAGATTTTCGAGGCTGCACAGGCTCAGGGTGTGACAGGTCTGATTGATCTGGTAAATTCCATGATGCCGTACATTTCCACCAGCTTAAGCAATACGGAGCTGATTTCCATGGCTACCGGAGTTGCACGGTACAATATCGTGGATACAACAGGTTTCCCGTTTGATAAGCAGGCGGCAGACATTTCAGCCGGCGACTGCGTTGTGCCGGTGAACCTTGCAGCCAATGTCACACAGCTCCATGAGTATCTGTTCGGCACGGAAAATTATCAGCCGTCCGAGACAGTACAGGAGATCAGCAACAAGATTATCAACGACACAGGAATCCAGTAAAAGGTATCCGGCGTACAGGAGACAGACGGTACGGAAGCATCATCGGGAAATATGAGATAGAGATAAGAACAGTGAGGGTGTATCCATGGCAGAAAATACCACGGCAGATTCATACGTCGGCGAAATCGACGTGATTATTCCGGTTTACCGTCCGGGGGTGGAGCTTCGTACGCTTCTGAAGCGGCTGACCCGGCAGACGGTTCCTCCGTCTCATATTCTTCTGGTGAACACGGAGAAGGAGCTGTTTGATGAGCGCTGCACGGAGGGGATCGACGGTGTTCAGGTGATCCATATCCGCAAAGAGGAATTCGACCACGGCGGCACGCGCCATATGGCGGCAGAACGTCTGCACGGGGAATATCTTCTGTTTCTTACGCAGGATGCAGTTCCGGCAGATGAAAATCTGATCGGGTCTCTGCGGAAAATGTTTGAAAATCCGGTTGTCTGCGCAGCGTATGGGAGACAGCTTCCGCGGGAGGACTGTGATATCCTGGAACAGTATACGAGAAGCTTCAATTACGGGGAATACAGCAGAGTTAAGATGGCGGAGGATCTGCCTGAACTTGGGGTAAAGACATTTTTCTGCTCCAACGTATGTGCGATGTACAGAAGAAGCGCATATGAGGAGCTTGGCGGGTTTGAACGTCATACCATATTTAATGAGGATATGATATTTGCGGGAAAGCTGATCCGGAACCGACGGGCAGTGGCATACTGCGCGGAAGCGAAGGTGATCCATTCCCACAATTACAGCGGGCTGCAGCAATTTCACCGGAATTTCGACCTGGGTGTATCTCAGGCGGAGCATCCGGAGGTGTTTGGGGGAGTCAGTTCAGAGAGTGAGGGTATCCGGATGGTGAAGAAGAGCGCATCGTACCTGATCGGTGCGGGAAAAGCGTACCTTCTGCCGAAGCTGGTGTATGTGAGCGGATGTAAATACATCGGCTACCGCCTCGGCAGGAATTTTCGGAAGCTTCCGCGATGGCTGATTATGGCATGCACAATGAATCAGGAATATTGGAGGTAACATATGTGTGGAATAGTAGGATATATCGGAGCGGAGCAGGCAGCGCCGGTTCTGCTGGACGGACTTGACAAGCTGGAGTACCGTGGATATGATTCGGCCGGGCTGGCTGTTTTCGACGGAGAGAAAATTCAGATTGCAAAGGCGAGAGGCAGACTGAAGGTGCTGCGTGAGGCGACACACGGGGGAGAGAAGCTCCCGGGATTCTGCGGCATCGGCCATACCAGATGGGCGACCCACGGAATTCCCTCCGACCGGAATGCACACCCGCATTTTAATGAGGCGGAGTCCATTGCAGTCGTTCACAACGGTATTATTGAGAATTACCTGAAGCTGAAAAAGATGCTGGAGACAAAGGGTTACAAATTTGTTTCGGAGACGGATACGGAAGTCGTTGCACACCTGCTGGATTACTATTACAAGGGTGATCCGCTGGATGCAATTATGCGTATGATGCATCGTGTGGAAGGTTCCTATGCTCTCGGCATTATTTTCCGGGACCATCCGGGAAATCTGTATGCAGTCCGCAAGGACAGCCCGCTGATTGCAGGACAATCAAAGACCGGCAATCTGATCGCGTCCGACGTTCCGGCGATTCTGAAGTATACGAGAGACGTTTATTTTATAAAAAATGAAGAGATTGTATGTCTCACGGAGGACGGCCTTTCCTTCTACAATGTGGATGGAGAAGAGATTGAGAAAGAGCCTGTCACGATTCAGTGGGATGTCTCTGCGGCGGAGAAAGCCGGATATGAGCACTTTATGCTCAAGGAAATCTACGAGCAGCCGAAGGCTGTGCTGGATACGCTGAATCCGAGAATCCGCGACGGCAGGATTGAGATTGAAGAGCTTGGTATGACGGATGAGGAGATCCGCGCGATCCGCAAGATTTATATTGTTGCCTGCGGTTCTGCATACCACACGGGTGTTTCTGCAAAGTACGTTTTTGAGGGGCTTGCAAGAATTCCGGTGGAGGTGGATCTGGCATCTGAATTCCGGTACCGCAATCCTATTCTCGATGATGGTACGCTGCTGATTGTGGTGAGCCAGTCCGGAGAGACGGCCGACACTCTGGCCGCACTGCGGGAGGCAAAAGCCCGCGGTATCAAGACGCTGGGAATTGTCAATGTAGTCGGAAGCTCCATTGCCAGAGAGACAGACAAGGTGATGTACACATGGGCAGGACCGGAGATTGCTGTCGCGACGACGAAGGCGTACAGCACACAGCTCATCGCAGAATATCTGCTGGCCATGAAATTCGCTCAGGTGCGCGGCACTGTGTCTCAGGATGAGATTGATGAGATGGTGAACGATCTGAAAATGATTCCGGAACAGATTGAAATGCTGCTGGGTCAGAAAGAGAGAATTCAGCGCTTTGCCAACCGTTACATTGCGGCGAAGGACATTTTCTTTATCGGCCGCGGTCTTGACTATGCGATTTCACTGGAGGGTTCCCTGAAACTGAAGGAAATCTCCTATATCCACTCCGAGGCGTATGCAGCGGGAGAGCTGAAGCACGGAACCATATCCCTGATTGAGGAGGGAACGCTGGTTGCTGCGGTGCTGACGCAGGAGGAGCTGTACAAGAAGATGATCAGCAACATGGTCGAAGTGAGGACACGCGGTGCATTCCTGCTTGCGGTGACAAACGTGGGAAATACCGAGGTGGAGAAAGCGGCAGACTATGTGATTTATATACCGAAGACAAATAAATATTTTACGAATTCACTTGCAGTGATTCCGCTGCAGCTGTTCGGCTATTACGTGGCAATCGGAAAGGGCTGCGACGTTGACAAGCCGCGGAATCTGGCAAAATCCGTAACAGTAGAGTAATACCAGGTTACTGTGACAAGGAGACCAGTAACAATACCAGAGGAGTAGTACATGGAAGATAAGAGGCAGGACGGCAACACGACAGAGTATGAGAAAATATGTATGCTCTGTCGCAGGACGGAGAGCAAAACAGGAAAGATGATTGAGCTGGCGGAAAACTTCTGTATCTGTCCGGACTGTATGCAGAAAACATTTGACTCCATGCAGTCTGTGGGGATTCCGTATCAGGAGCTTTTCGGCTCCGGTCCCCATGTGGTGATGACACAGGGGGATCAGCCGGAGGATGACCCGGAGCAGGAGAAGGAAGCCGAGCAGGAAAAAAAGAAAAAGTCCCAGGGGATGCCGAATATCAGCATGATCAATCTCGGAAGCATTTTTGGAAACATGGGAATGCCGGGACAGCAGAAGGTTAAAAGGAAAAAGCCTCAGGACGGACCGAAGCCGGAATTCGACATCCAAAAGATTCCTGCTCCCCATAAAATCAAGGCAAGGCTCGATGAGTATGTGGTCGGACAGGAACACGCCAAAAAGGTGATTTCCGTAGCAGTTTACAACCATTACAAGCGGATCGGGGCAGGGGCGGATGATATTGAAATTGAAAAATCAAATATGCTGATGCTGGGACCCACCGGATGTGGTAAGACGTATCTTGTGAAGACGCTGGCACGGCTTCTCGATGTACCTCTTGCCATCGCGGATGCCACGTCTCTGACGGAGGCGGGCTATATCGGAGATGATATAGAGAGCGTGATTTCCAGGCTGCTGACTGCTGCGGACAACGATGTGGACAGGGCTGAGCAGGGAATTGTTTTCATTGATGAAATTGACAAAATTGCAAAAAAGAAAAACGCGAACCAGAGAGATGTCAGCGGCGAGGCAGTGCAGCAGGGAATGCTGAAGCTGCTGGAGGGCAGTGAGGTGGAGGTGCCTGTGGGTGCAGCAAGCAAGAACGCCATGGTTCCCATGACCACAGTCAATACGAAAAATATTCTGTTTATCTGCGGCGGAGCATTTCCGGGTCTGGAGGAGATTATCAAGGAACGTCTGAACAAACAGGCTTCCATCGGATTTTTTGCGGATCTGAAGGACAAATACGACGATGATCCGAATCTGCTTGAGAAGGTAACGGTGGACGACCTGAGAAGCTTTGGAATGATTCCCGAATTTATCGGAAGACTTCCGGTGATCTTTTCTCTGCAGGCGCTGACAAAGGAAATGCTGGTGCGCATCTTAAAGGAACCGCGCAACGCAATCATACGGCAGTATCAGAAGCTGCTGGCTCTGGATGAGGTTCAGCTTGAGATGGATGACGGGGCACTGGAGGCCATTGCCGAGAAAGCCCTTGAGAAAAAGACGGGAGCCCGCGCGCTG
This sequence comes from Lachnospiraceae bacterium, assembly GCA_004557975.1. Taxonomy (GTDB): domain Bacteria; phylum Bacillota; class Clostridia; order Lachnospirales; family Lachnospiraceae; genus Choladousia. The sequence goes on along the minus strand of SFEV01000001.1, from coordinate 86,761 downwards.
CGTGCTATTATTGAGGAGTTCATGCTGGATATCATGTATGAGATTCCGAAAGATGACAGTATCGGCAGTGTGAGAATTACCCGTGAATATATCGAGCACACGGGAGGTCCGGTGATTTCTCTGAGGAGCGCGCCTCCGATGCTGGAGCAGAAGGTATAAACGTAAAATAGAAACATCTGACATTTTTTTTCAATCCGTTGACATCAGTTGACAAAAATGTTATGTTAAAGGGAACCATATTGATAAGGGAACCATATTAATGAGGAGAGAGTATTTATGAATGAAGTACAGGAGCAGTTTTTAAAGACTCTGGAAAGTCTGAAAGCGTTGGCCAAAACGAAGAAAAATACGCTGGAGTACGATGAGATTCTGAGTGCTTTTAACGGGATTGAGCTGACAGAGGACAAGATGGATATGATTCTTGAGTATCTTGAGAAGAATCATGTCGATATTCTGCAGGGAAAATCTCCGGATGACATTACGGATGATATGCTTCTGGAATCGGAAGAAGACATTCTGTTGTCTGAGCATGAAGAAATCGAGCTGATTAGTGATGTTGATGTGCTGGAGGGCGTCAGCACGGAGGACCCGGTCCGCATGTATCTGAAAGAGATCGGCAACGTTCCGCTGCTTTCCGGCGAGGAAGAGATTGAACTGGCAAGAAGAGTTGAGCAGGGCGATGAGGAAGCCAAGAAAAAGTTGACCGAAGCCAATCTCCGTCTCGTTGTAAGTATCGCCAAGAAGTATGTCGGCAGAGGTATGCCGTTCCTGGATCTGATTCAGGAGGGAAATATGGGCCTGATGAAAGCGGTGGACAAGTTCGACTATGCCAAGGGCTTTAAATTCAGTACGTATGCTACATGGTGGATTCGCCAGGCGATCACGCGGGGAATAGCAGATACCGGCAGGACGATCCGTGTTCCGGTACATATGGTTGAGACCATCAACAAGACCCTTCGTATGACGAGAACACTGCTGCAGGAGCTGGGCCGTGAGCCCACACCGGAGGAAGTGGCAGAGCGCCTTAACGTCCCGGTTGCACGGGTGCGCGAGGTGCTGAAGATTTCCCGCGATCCGGTATCACTGGATACGCCCATCGGTGAGGAGGATGATTCCCATCTCGGTGATTTTATTGAGGATGATACAGCACTTTCACCGGCTGATTCCGCTGCATTTTCCATGCTGCGTGAGGAGCTGAGTACGGCGCTGGAGTCTCTGACAGAGCGTGAACGCCAGGTGGTACGGCTTCGATTCGGTCTGGAGGATGGAAGAGCAAGGACACTGGAAGAAGTAGGAAAGGAATTTAACGTCACACGTGAGCGAATTCGACAGATTGAGGCGAAAGCATTACGCAAGCTTCGTCATCCGTCACGCAGCAAGCGTCTGAAGGATTTCCTGACCTGATACAGGATACATGACACGAGAAAAGGCGTGGATACAGGAAAAGCAGATTTTCTGTATCCACGCTTATTATAATGGACTTTCATGGGGCAGAAGTAAAAGACAGGCAGATTTATGTCCGGGATTTATGACCATATTTCATAGGTTTTGTGATAATTGGTATGGAAATCTGAATGCATTCATGATAAGATAATACGATTAGGAAGCAAAACTCGATGGTGCAGGACCGCAGTTGGGCGGCGACCCGCGCATATATATTACAGGAGGCTATGACATGGATATTGAATTACTGAGAAAAGATATGGTGGCAGCAATGAAGGCAAAGGACAAGCCGCGAAAAGAAGCGATCTCTTCTCTGATTTCGGCTGTTAAAAAGGCGGCTATCGATGAAGGCTGCAGAGACGACATCCCGACAGAGCTTACGGACCGGGTCATTCTCAAGGAAATGAAGACAGTAAAGGAGCAGATCGATACGTGTCCCGAGTCCCGTCAGGATCTGCGGGATGAGTACCAGTTCCGTTACGATGTGATTTCCGAGTATGCGCCGAAGCTGATGTCAGCAGACGAGGTAAAAGCGTACCTCCAGGAAAAATTTGCGGAGCTTCTGGCCACAAAGAATAAGGGCCAGATCATGAAAACAGTGATGGGTGAGCTGAAGGGCAAGGCTGACGGCAAGGTAATCAACCAGGTTGTGGCTGAGTTTTGTAAATAAAAGGGGTACTGGATTATGATAGCAAAAAAGATGAAGCCGTATCTGGAGAACAATTCCGCTATCCGTGCAATGTTTGAGGAGGGAAAACGCCTCGCTTCTATTTACGGTGCGGATCACGTCTACGATTTCAGCCTGGGCAATCCGAATGTACCGGCTCCGGCAGGGATCAGAGAAGCAATTATCAGCATTCTGGAAGAGGAAGATCCTGTTTTTGTGCACGGCTATATGAGTAACGCAGGCTTTCCTCACGTGCGCAAGGCGATTGCGGACAATTTAAATGAGCGTTTCGGCACATCATTTACGGATCAGAATCTGATTATGACAGTGGGTGCAGGCAGCGGACTGAATGTCTGTCTGAAGACGCTTCTTGATCCAGGCGATGAGGTGGTGGTATTTGCACCGTATTTTCTGGAGTATGGCTCCTATATCCGCAATTATGACGGTGTGCTGGTGCAGGTGGATCCGGATACGGAGACGTTTCAGCTCAATCTGGAGGATTTTGAGAAAAAGCTTTCCCCGAAGACGAAGGCTGTCATCATCAACAATCCGCACAATCCCACAGGCGTTGTTTTCTCTGAAGAGACCATCCGCAGGCTTGCCTCGATTCTGGAGAGCAGGCAGCAGGAGTACGGTCATGCCATCTATCTGATTTCAGATGAGCCGTACCGTGAGCTGGCCTTTGACGGTGCGTTTGTGCCGTTTGTGACAAAATATTACGATAATACAATGGTTGTTTACTCTTACAGCAAATCCCTCTCTCTGCCCGGTGAGCGTATCGGTTATGTGGTGATACCGGATGAGGTGGAGGACAGTGAGCAGACGATAGCGGCGGCAACGATTGCAAACCGCATCAGCGGATGTGTCAATGCTCCGTCTCTGATCCAGCTTGCAGTGGCAAAATGCGTGGATGCACAGGTGGATCTGGGATTCTACGACAGAAACAGAAAAACACTGTACGACGGTCTGACCAGTCTTGGATTCACGTGTGTGAAGCCTGAGGGTGCCTTCTATCTGTGGATGAAATCTCCGGAGAAGGATGAAAAGAAATTTGTTGAGGCGGCAAAGAAATACAATATTCTCGTTGTGCCGGGTTCTTCCTTTGCCTGCCCGGGCTATGTCCGTCTGGCGTACTGTGTCGCTTACGAGACGATTGTAAATTCCCTCCCGGAATTTGAAAAGCTTGCAAAAGAATATTTCTGAAGAGGAACGTACTGATTATGAAAATTATTATTGTTGGCCTTGGAAAAGTAGGTCAGACGCTGGCTGCGGAGCTGAGCAGGGAAGGAAATGACATCACAGTCATCGACAACAGAGAAAAGATTGTGGAAGAATTTGCTAGCCAGTATGATCTGATGGGAGTGACAGGAAACGGAGCCAGCTATACGACACAGATGGAGGCAGATATAGAGAGCGCCGACCTGCTGATTGCCGTCACAGGTTCGGATGAGCTGAATCTGCTCTGCTGCCTGATCGCCAAAAAGGCTGGTAACTGTCACACGATTGCCCGCGTGCGCAACCCCGAGTACAGCGCGGAGGTTTCGTTTATCAAGGAAGAACTGGGACTTGCAATGATTATCAATCCGGAGTTTGCGGCGGCTCAGGAAATTTCGCGTATTCTGAAATTCCCGTCAGCCATTGATGTGGATTCTTTCGTCAAGAGCCGCGTGGAACTTCTGAAATTCCGTGTCTCAGAGCAGTCGGTTCTCAACAATATGCAGATTTCGGAGCTCTCTTCACATATCAAAGGGAACGTCCTGATCTGTGTTGTGGAGCGGGGAGAGGATGTAATTATCCCTGACGGAAACTGTGTCCTGAAATCCCGGGATCTCGTATCGATTGTGGCGGGGGCAAGAGATGCCAACCAGTTTTTCAGGGAGATCGGGATTGTGGCGAACCAGGCCAAAAATATAATGATTGTCGGCGGCGGCTCCATTGCGTATTACGTTGCCAGGATGATGATTTCAGCCGGCATCCGCGTGAAGATTGTGGAGAAGGATCTGCAGCGCTGTGAGAAGCTGTGTGACCTTCTGCCGAAAGCGACAGTGGTTCACGGTGACGGCACGGACAAGGAGCTGCTCCTGGAGGAGGGACTGGAGAGCTATGAAAGCTTTGCAGCCCTGACGAATATTGATGAAGAAAATATTCTGCTGTCTCTCTTTGCGAAGAAGGTCGGCAGAATGAAGCTGATTACGAAGATCAACCGGATTGCATTTGACGAGGTAATACGTGAGCTGGATCTGGATACGGTCATACACCCGAAGGATATCACGTCGGAGCATATTATCCGGTATGTGCGCTCCATGAAAAATTCTCTCGGCAGTAATGTGGAGACGCTCCACAAGATTATCAACAACAAAGTAGAAGCTCTGGAGTTTATTATCCGCAAAAAGTCCAGAGTGACGGACGTTCCGCTGCAGAAGCTGCGAATAAAGAAGGGAATTCTTGTGGCATGTATCAGCCGCAGAGGACAGGTGATCACGCCGCGCGGAAATGATTTCCTGCAGGTCGGGGACAATGTGATTATCATAACACAGAACAAGGGACTGAATGACATTGAGGATATTTTGGCGAAGTAGGACACGATGATGAATAGTAAGATGGTTAAGTACATCCTCGGATGGGTACTGTTTTTTGAAGCGATGTTTATGATGCCGTCACTTGTGGCAGCGCTGATTTATCGGGAGCAGGAGGGCTTTGCTCTGCTTGCCACAATTCTTTTATGTGCGGCAGCTGGTTTTCTGCTGACAAGGACAAAAGTACAGAGTAAGACGATGTATGCCAGGGAGGGATTTGTGACGGTAGCTCTCTGCTGGATCGTACTCAGTGTGTTTGGTGCGCTGCCTTTTGTAATCTCCCGGAGAATTCCGTCCTTTATTGATGCGCTTTTTGAGGTGGTGTCCGGTTTTACAACGACAGGATCCAGTATTCTGACGGAGGTAGAATCGATGCCGAAATGTCTCCTGTTCTGGCGCAGTTTCACGCACTGGATCGGCGGCATGGGAGTTCTGGTTCTTGTCATGGCAGTTCTCCCTCTGGCGGGCGGCAACAATATGTACCTGATGAAAGCGGAAAGTCCCGGGCCCTCCGTGGGAAAGCTTGTGCCAAAGGTAAAGCGGACGGCGGCTCTTCTCTACGGAATGTATATCGGACTGAGCGTGTTTCAGCTCTTTTTCCTGCTGATCGGAGGAATGCCGGTTTTTGACGCGCTGACCACGATGTTCGGCACGGCCGGTACAGGAGGCTTTGGCGTGAAAAATGACAGCATGGCCGGTTATTCCACGTATTTGCAGGCAGTCGTGACAGTGTTCATGATACTTTTCGGTGTGAACTTCAATATCTACTATCTGCTGCTGAAAAAGCGCTGGAAATCTGTGCTGGGATCGGTGGAGGTAAGGACGTATATCGGGATTATTCTCGTTTCGATCATCCTGATCACCATAAATATATCAGGAATGTTCCCGAGCGTGCGTGAAGCACTTCACCACGCATCATTCCAGGTGGGCACGATTATCACCACAACCGGGTTTGCGACAACCGACTTTAATCTGTGGCCGTCCTTTTCGAAGACGATTCTCGTCCTGCTGATGTTTATCGGCGCCTGTGCCGGAAGCACGGGAGGCGGTATCAAGGTGTCGAGAATTGTGATCCTGTTCAAATCCATCATGAAGGAGCTGGATGTGATCGTACATCCACATAACATCCGGAAGATCAAGATGGATGGGAGAGTGGTAGAGCACAGCGTCATACGTTCGGTAAATGTTTTTATGGTATCGTACATTCTGATTTTTGCGGTTTCCATGCTGCTGATTTCCATTGATAATTTTGATTTTACAACGAATTTCACCGCCGTTGCGGCAACTATGAACAATATCGGACCTGGTCTCGAGATGGTAGGTCCAACATCCAATTTCAGCATGTTTTCCAACTTTTCCAAGCTGGTGCTGACTTTTGATATGCTTGTCGGACGTCTTGAGCTGTTTCCGCTGCTCATTCTGTTTTCCAGAAATACGTGGAGCAGGTAGCGGGGAAGCCGGTGTTTTTGAATGCTCTTTTCACACAGAGATGTGTGGGGGAGCATTTTTTGCAGAATCTGAGGTTGCTTTTTTCGGATAAGTATTGTATGATCTTGCTTAACTGTATCATTGAGTATCAGGAACTGTTCAGAACAGATCCGAGTATTTTTTTAAATAAGGGAGATGATTTTTTTGGCATCGGATGACGCCATACAATTACTGGTACTGTTAATTCTTGTTGCATGCTCTGCTTTTTTCTCTTCTGCAGAGACGTCGCTGACCACGGTGAACCGGATCAGGCTCCAGGCGCTGGCCGAGGAGGGAAATAAACGCGCGCAGATAGTCCTGAAAACAATAGATAATCCGTCCAAAATGCTGAGTGCGATTCTGATCGGGAACAATCTGGTCAATAACTTTTCCTCAGCACTTGCGACTGCTCTGGCCATCAGACTGATCGGCAGCGGTGCAGTGGGACTTGTGACCGGAGTCATGACGGTGTTGATTCTCGTGTTCGGTGAGATTACGCCGAAGACACTTGCTGCGAACAATGCGGAGAAGCTGGCGCTGGCGTACGGTTCCGTAATTTATGCGCTGATGAAGCTGCTGACGCCGGTCATTATTGTGATCAATGCAATCTGTCGTGGACTGCTGACGCTCCTTCATGTCAATGTGGACAACACAAACACGATGACAGAGATGGAGCTGAGAACCGTTGTGGATGTCAGCCACAAGGACGGAGTCATTGAGAAGGAAGAGCGTCAGATGATCTACAATGTGGTGGATTTCGGGGATTCTCAGGCCAAGGATGTGATGGTGCCGCGTGCGGACATGGTGGTGATCAGTGAGAATGCTTCCTACGAGGAAGTCCTGGAGCTTTTCCGGGCAGAAAAGTACACGAGGCTTCCCGTATATCAGGATGACCGGGCAAATATCACAGGTATTCTGAACATCAAGGATTTTTTCTTCAGCAGCAATACAGGAAATTTCAGAGTTACAGACCTTATGTATAAGCCGCATTTTACGTATGAGTACAAGAAGACGTCAGAGCTTCTTCTTGAGATGCAGAAAAATTCCGTCAGCATCTCCATTGTGCTGGACGAGTATGGCGCGTCAGTGGGTATGGTGTCTCTGGAAGACCTTTTGGAGGAGATTGTCGGTGAAATCCGGGATGAATACGATGAGGATGAAAAGGATCTGATTCAGAAGCTTTCGGATCGCGAGTATATGATAGAGGGCTCTGTGAAGCTGGACGATATCAACGATGCCCTGGGGCTGACTCTCTTTTCGGAGGAGTATGATTCCATAGGCGGTCTGATTATTGAGAAGCTGGATCATCTGCCGTCGGAGATGGAGTCCGTGGTCACCGATGACGGAATCCGCATCACAGTGGAAAAGATGGTAAAGAATCGTATAGAGACGGTGCGTCTGCTGCTGCCGGAAGAGCCGGAAGAGGCGAACCAGGAGCAGCAGGTGTAAGCTGCTCTCAGGCAGATAAATAAAGTGTTCCCGCGGAAAAGCATGGGAAATAAAAAGCCGCATCAGAACCGATATGCATTTGTGGATGCATGAAATGTTCTGATGCGGCTTTTTTGCAGGAATATCCCGGATTCCGGCCAAACCGGAAATCCGGGATATATCAGTCTGTAATAATTCTTGTTGCCCACACAGCGTTTCCGCTGATTCCGGATGTGATGATACCGACTTTTCTTCCGGCAGCGTGAACCACCTGGCCGTTTCCTATGTACATGCTTACATGGTAAACGTAACCGTTTCTTGCGTAGAAGATCAGATCTCCCGGCTCTGCAGAATCAATGGGTATCTGCATTCCGTATACGGACTGAGCTTCCGCCACGCGCGGAAGATAATAGCCGAAGTTCGCATACACGCTCTGGACAAAGCCGGAGCAGTCTGCTCCGTTGGTCAGGCTTGTGCCTCCCCAGACGTAGGGATTGCCGAGAAACTGCAGCGCAAAGTTTACAATATCTTCTCTGAGTTTGGCCGATTTTGATGCTTCGCGCACAGAGGTCAGTGTATAGTAGCATGCACTGTTATCCTCCGGCTGGATTTCAACATCAGCAAGGGGCATATTATTTTCACCCTTTTCGGAAACCTCTTTCTCTGCCTTTTTGCCTGTCAGCAGCTCTTCCTTCTGTACAAAGCCGCGGGCGTTTCCGGACTCCACGAAAATCCAGTCCCTGTCCTCGTCAGCAAGGATGTAGCAGAGAGCTCCTTCGCTCAGTGTTCCCGTGACGCGCGCAGAAGTATTATGCTGCTCATAAATATTGACCGTCTCCTCCCGGGCGATGGCGTACTGTTTTTCGGCCATAACCTCCTGGGTTGTCGTGTGTGTATAGTCAAAAGCCTTATTTTCTGAGCGGGCAACCAGCAGTCTCGCTTCCGGAAGTTCGTCCAGTCCTTTGACATCCACGATGCGCTGTGCCACATCTCCGATGGCCAGCTGTTCTGCTGCCATGAATCCGCGAACATTCCGGGATTCTACGTAATACCAGCCGTCTCCGGCATCCTCCAGAATGCAGCAGACGCCATAATAGGGCAGAGAACCGACAGCTCTCGCATCTGTGGATTTGCTTTCGTAGATCTGTGCACCTTCCCGATCCTGCACAATACCGTAATTTTTCTCGATTTTTGTAAATCGAAATTCCAGTACAATATCAGGCGGCCGTACAATATTCTGGTGTGCAATCAACTCTTCATTGGAACCGTACAGGGATGTCTCAGATTCTTCCTCTGTTTCCGTTTCGGTCTCCGTCTCTTTTTTCTCTTTTCTGGTCTCCCGCTCTGTCACAGCTGTCTCACCGGGTCCTGTCATAGCCTCTGTCTGATCCCCTGTATCGGGGGTCATCTCAGAAGGGAGCTGTTCGGTGCCGGGAGTTGTCTCGGAAGGAAGCTGTTCCGTACCGGGAGTTGTTTCAGATGGAACCTGTGTCTGTCCTTCAGTGGAAGGCTGTGTAGACGGTTCGGATGGAGATTGTGTCTGCCCTTCCGTGGAAGGCTGCGTAGACGGTTCAGAAGGAGCCTGTGTCTGCCCTTCCGTCTGAGGCGGATTCGTCTGAGGCGGATCAGTCTGAGGCGGATTCGTCTGGGGCGGATCGGTCTGAGGCGGATTCGTCTGGGGCGGATCGGTCTGAGGCGGATTCGTCTGGGGTGGATCGGTCTGAGGCGGATTCGTCTGAGGCGGATCAGTCTGGGGTGGATCGGTCTGAGGTGGATCGGTCTGAGGCGTCTCCTGTGAATTGTCTGAGGTCAGATTGACATCATTATTTGTTTTTTTCTCATTCGATGATGTATCCTGATCCTGGGAAACCGTTCCTTCCTCCAGAAGCGTCACAGTGTCCGCAGTCTGTCCTGACAGTTGGAGCATCTCTTCATCTGACGTATAAGCTGCGGCAGATGAAGGATTCTGTCTGGTAGTCTGTGTTCCATTATTGAAAGCACTGCTGACTGTACATGATGCCAGAATAAGCACCGTGCACAGGGCAGCAGTAAGCAATTTTTTTCTTCGCATTCTGCTTATCTCCTGAGATTTTATCTCATCATAGCTGTTTCTGACTGCAGTATGCTGCAGTAAAAGAGCCGCATACTTATCTTGCTATTCTAACATATTGAACAGTAGTTGTAAACCCTGGAATCTGTCGGCTGTGGACGAAGGAAAGGATTCCGGTTTTTTGACATTTTGTCCCATGGTTTTTGTTGACTGAAAAGTTGATAAAGCATACAATACAGTTGCAGAGCAGATAATCAGACAAAGAAAAGGAACATCAGATGATAAAAAATATAATTTTTGATTTTGGAAATGTAATCGCAGCATTTGACCCGGATGCGATTATCCGTTATTATGAAGAAGATTCCGGGGATCATGATCTCCTGAAGGAGTGTGCATTCCGATACTGGAGCTGCCTTGACAGCGGCATGATGGACTATGAGGTGTACAAGGAGAAAACTCGCAGTGAGGCAGATCCTTCGATTCTTCCGGCACTGGAACGTTTTTTTGATTCCTGGTATACGCGTCTTCCTTTGCTGGATGGTGTCGCAGAGTGGATACGGGAACTGAAAAAGCAGGGCTTTGGCCTGTATATTCTCTCCAACGCCTCTGTTTTTTTTGCGGAGCACAGTGATTACTTCGGAGTAAATGACGTATTTGACGGTATTGTATTTTCAGGCTGTATCAAAATGGTGAAGCCGGACCGGGAAATATACGAATATCTGCTCCATACGTATGGACTGAAGCCGGAGGAATGTCTGTTTTTTGATGATATGGAGCGAAATATAGAGGCAGCAGAGCGTATCGGAATACATGGAATGGTTTTTGCCGGAGATGTCGAGGCGGCAAAGACACGGTTAAAGGAGGTAAATGGAAGATGAAAATTACATTTATGGGTGCTGGCAGCACCGTTTTTGCCAGAAATGTTCTTGGAGACTGTATGTGCACTCCGGCTCTTTGTGAGGCTGAGATTGCACTGTATGACATCGATGAAAGTCGATTAAAAGATTCGGAAATTATTCTGAGCGCCATCAACCGGAATGTCAACCGGGGGCGTTCTGTAATCCGCACGTATCTCGGAAAGGAAAACAGGAAGGAAGCTCTCCGGGACGCTGACTTTGTGGTCAATGCAATTCAGGTAGGCGGATATGAACCGTGTACCGTCACGGATTTTGAAATTCCGAAAAAATATGGTCTGCGTCAGACGATTGCAGATACGCTGGGAACTGGAGGAATTATGCGTGCACTGCGCACAATTCCGGTGCTGGAGGAATTTGCAGCAGATATGGAAGAGGTATGCCCTGATACACTGTTTCTGAATTACACGAATCCCATGGCAATGCTGACAGGGTATATGCTGCGCTATACAAAAATCCGGACAGTTGGACTGTGCCACAGTGTACAGGTCTGTTCGGAATCGCTGTTGAAAAAACTGGGCATGGAAGACAGACTGGAGGGCAGGAGAGAGACCATCGCCGGAATCAATCATATGGGCTGGCTGCTGGAGCTTTATGACAGGGACGGCAACGACCTCTATCCGGAAATCCGCAGACGTGCTGCACAGAAGAATGCGCAGGAGAAGCACGATGACATGGTACGGTTTGAGTATATACGCCGCCTGGGATATTACTGTACAGAATCCAGCGAGCATAATGCAGAGTACAATCCTCTGTTTATTAAAGCGGACCACCCTGAGCTGATTGATAAATACAATATTCCTCTCGATGAATATCCGCGCCGCTGCATCCGCCAGATTGAGGGTTGGGAGAAAGAGCGTGAGGACATACTGAGGGACGGTCAGGTGACACATGAGCGCTCCGGTGAGTATGCTTCCTATATTATGGAAGCTGTTGTGACCGGTGTGCCCTACAAGATCGGAGGCAATGTTATCAACAACGGACTGATAGAGAATCTGCCGTCCGATGCGTGTGTGGAGGTTCCGTGTCTCGTTGACGCCAACGGCATCAGCCCCTGTCGTGTCGGAAAACTGCCGACCCAGCTTGCTGCCATGAACATGACCAATATCAACGTTCAGCTGTTGACCATTGAGGCTGCTGTCACACGGGACAGAAATAAAATTTATCAGGCAGCCATGCTCGATCCACACACAGCGGCAGAGCTGAGCATGGATGAAATCTGTGCCATGTGCGATGAACTGATCGCCGCTCACGGCGAATATATGAAAATGTACTAAAACATGGGGCGATACCTGTTAATAAGGAGGAAGACAAAATGGGAATGGAATCATATCAGATGGAGACACATCCTGTTTGCAGGAAGGAATCTGTTCTTCAGGGAACAAACTACCGTATTACCGTGCTGACACCGTCGCTGCTCCGTCTGGAATACAGCGAAGACGGTATTTTTGAGGATCGGGCTACACAGTCTGTCCTGAACCGGGATTTTCCCACGCCTGTATTTCAGGTTAAGGATACACAGGAGGAACTCTCAGTCTATACGGATGCTCTTGAGCTTCATTATAACAGAAAATCATTTGAACCGAATGGCCTGTCAATTCGGGTCAAAGGCGGAAGCGCATGGGAATGGAGCTGGAATTACGGCAAGTCACCGCGGGATCTGAAAGGAACCGCCCGCACACTTGATGAGGCAGACGGAGCGATCCCTCTTGAACACGGACTGATGTCAAGAGACGGATATTCACTCATTGACGACAGTCATTCCATGGCATTGACGGAGGATGGCTGGGTGGCACCGCGCAGAGCTGGAAACATGGACCTGTATTTCTTCGGATATGGACACAGGTATCTGGAATGTCTGAAGGATTTCTATTATCTGTGCGGGAAAACGCCTCTTCTGCCTCGATATGTGTTTGGTAACTGGTGGAGCAGATATCACCGATATACAGAAGCAGAGTATAAAGAGCTGATAGAGCGTTTTGAGACGGAGCATGTACCGTTTTCCGTCGCTGTTATAGATATGGACTGGCATCTTGTGGATGACGTTGACCCGGAGTACGGAGGGGGCTGGACGGGTTATACGTGGAACAGAAATTTCTTCCCCGATCCGAAAGCGTTTATGGCATGGCTCCATGAACACGATATGAAAGTTACGCTGAATGTGCATCCGGCAGACGGTATCCGGGCTTTTGAGGAGCCGTATGAGCGTGTGGCAAAGGCAATGGGGATGAACCCGTCCGAAAAGCTGCCGGTACAGTTTGATGCGTCTGATCCGAAGTTTATGGAGGTTTATCTGAAAGAGCTGCATCACCCGCTGGAGGAAGACGGCGTGGATTTCTGGTGGATTGACTGGCAGCAGGGAACAGTGACGAAGATTCCGGGTCTCGATCCGCTGTGGATGCTGAATCATTATCACTATCTGGACAGTGCGTGGAAGGGAACACGCCCGCTTACTTTTTCCCGGTATGCCGGTGTGGGAAGCCACCGTTATCCGGTCGGCTTTTCCGGTGATACGGTAATCAGCTGGGAGAGCCTGAAGTTCCAGCCGTATTTTACCAGTACAGCCAGCAACGTTGGCTATGGCTGGTGGAGCCATGACATTGGCGGCCATATGCAGGGAGTGCGCGACGACGAGCTGATGGCGCGCTGGACTCAGCTTGGAGTATTCTCACCGATTAACCGCCTCCACAGCACGGATAATCCGTTCAACGGAAAGGAGCCGTGGAAATTTGACAGGATTACAGAACATGTGATGAAAGAATACCTGAGCCTGCGCCACGCTATGGTTCCATACCTGTATACAATGAACCGCAGGGCGAGCCGTGACGGTATGCCCCTCGTTATGCCGATGTATTATCTGGAACCGGAGCAGCCGGAGACGTATGAAGTGAAAAATGAGTATTATTTCGGTTCCGAGCTGCTGGTCTCACCGATTACAGATCCGCAGGATCAGACCGCGAGAGCCGGAAGTGTAAATACATGGCTTCCGGAAGGGCTCTGGGCTGATTTCTTTTCCGGTATGGTTTACCGTGGCGGCAGAATGATGGAGCTGTGGCGCGGCGTGGAAAACATTCCCGTGCTGATGAAAGCAGGGGCGATCATTCCGCTGAAGGATATGACTGATTTTGATAACAGTACAGCTGTCCCGGCCCAGATGGAAGTGCGGATTTTCCCGGCAGCATGCGGAAGTTTTACGCTGTGGGAGGACGGAGGAGACACACCGGTGGATGCAGATGAAAACTGGGCATGGACAGAGATGACGATGAACTGCGGCGCAGCCGGAGACTCCTCAGATGTATGCGTCACGGCAGAGGCTCCTTCTGATGAGAACGGCACATTCTTCAGGATCAGTTCAGCCTGCGGAAATCTTGCTGTGCTTCCCGGGAAGCGGAGCTGGAAACTCGTATTTGCCGGTGTATCTGAGGCGCCTGTAAAGGTGACAGCGGATGGAAGGGAAACGAAGGCACATGTTTCCTTCTGTAAAAAGACAGCAAGCCTGGTGGTGCAGCTGCCGGGGACAGATATTACCAAAGAAATCTGTGTTGTATTCCCGGAGGGACTTGCCCTTTCGGACGGAAACAGAAATGAGCGGTGTTATGACCTGCTTGAAAAAGCGCAGATGGGATATGATGCGAAACTGCGGATTATGAAGGCGATCGAAAAACAGGGCAGGGATGCAGTGGCATCGCTGGCGGCCATGCATCTGAATCCGGCAGTGTTCGGTGAGCTGTGCGAGGTGCTTCTGGCATAAAACAAAACTGAAATGGATTTCCTGAAATTCAGCTTGACAAACCTTCACTCCTTCGTTAAGATAAACAATATCAAAAAAGTGATGAGAAAGAGGAGTACGCATTGCACGCCAAAAGAGAGGACGGCTCACCGGCTGAAAGGCGGTCCGGGAAGGTGGATGCGGAAGGTAGCTTTTGAACTGAATGGCTGAAACCACGGTCCTGCCAGGGCGCGTAGGCTGTTCCGGGAGTTCCCGTTACAGAATGAAGAGATACAGGCATTCTTACTTATCCTGTAAGACAAGGTGGTACCGCGAGACATTCGCCCTTTGCACATTTACGTGTGCAGAGGGCTTTCTTAGTGGAGAAAAACAAAGCAAGGAGGGCATTATGAGCAGAGAATTAGCCAAAACCTACGATCCGAAGGGGATCGAGGACAGATTGTACCAGAAATGGCTGGACAAAAAGTATTTTCATGCAGAAGTTAATCCGGACAAGAAACCGTTTACAATTGTTATCCCGCCGCCAAATGTAACGGGACAGCTTCATATGGGACATGCACTGGATGAGACAATGCAGGATATCCTGATTCGTTTCAAGAGAATGCAGGGTTATGAGACGCTGTGGCAGCCGGGAACAGACCACGCTGCAATCGCAACGGAGGTTAAGGTTATTGAGAAACTGAAAAAGGAAGGCATTGACAAGGATGAGATCGGCCGCGAGGAATTCCTGAAGCATGCCTGGGCGTGGAAGGAAGAGTACGGCGGAAAAATCATCAATCAGCTGAAAAAGCTGGGTGCTTCGGCTGACTGGGACAGAGAGCGGTTCACAATGGATGAAGGATGCTCGAAGGCTGTTCAGGAAGTATTTATCCGTCTTTACGAAAAAGGATATATTTACAAGGGGTCCAGAATTATCAACTGGTGTCCGGTATGCCACACGTCTATTTCTGATGCAGAGGTAGAACATGAGGATCAGGATGGATTTTTCTGGCATATTAATTATCCGGTAGTAGGTGAAGAAGGACAGTTTGTTGAGATTGCAACGACACGTCCGGAGACACTGCTGGGTGATACTGCCGTTGCGGTAAATCCGGAGGATGAGCGGTATCAGCACCTGGTAGGAAAGATGCTGGAGCTGCCTCTGACAGGCAGACAGATTCCGGTGATTGCTGATGAGTACGTTGACAGGGAGTTTGGAACAGGCTGCGTTAAGATTACGCCGGCCCACGACCCCAACGACTTTGAAGTCGGAAAACGTCATAATCTGCCGGAAATCAACATCATGAATGACGATGCCACAATCAATGAGCTGGGCGGAAAGTACACAGGTATGGACCGATACGAGGCAAGAAAGGCGATTGTGAAGGATCTTGAGGATCTGGGACTGCTTGTGAAGGTTGTTCCGCACAGCCACAGTGTAGGTACGCATGACCGCTGCAAGACGACGGTTGAGCCGATGATCAAGCCACAGTGGTTTGTTAAAATGGATGAGATGGCAAAGCCTGCCATTGAAGCACTGAAGAATGGTTCTCTGCAGTTTGTTCCGGACCGTTTCGATAAGATTTACCTGCACTGGCTGGAAAATATCCGTGACTGGTGTATTTCCAGACAGCTCTGGTGGGGACACAGGATTCCGGCATATTACTGTGATGAATGCGGAGAAACAGTCGTTGCACGGGAGATGCCATCCGTTTGCCCGAAGTGCGGCTGTACGCATTTTACTCAGGATGAGGATACTCTTGATACATGGTTCTCTTCCGCACTGTGGCCGTTCTCTACGCTGGGATGGCCGGACAAGACTCCGGAGCTGGAATATTTCTATCCGACGGATGTTCTTGTAACGGGTTACGATATCATTTTCTTCTGGGTAATCCGTATGGTATTTTCTGCTCTGGAGCAGACAGGGGAGGTTCCGTTCCACCACGTGCTGATTCACGGTCTGGTGAGAGATTCCCAGGGACGCAAGATGAGCAAATCTCTCGGAAACGGTATTGATCCGCTGGAGATCATTGACCAGTACGGTGCTGACGCACTTCGTCTGACACTGATCACGGGAAATGCACCGGGCAATGACATGCGTTTCTATATGGAGCGTGTGGAAGCATCAAGAAACTTTGCAAACAAGGTTTGGAACGCATCCAGATTTATTATGATGAACCTGGAAAAGGCGGAAATTCCGGCAGAGATCGATCTGAGCACTCTGACAAGCGCTGACAAGTGGATTCTTTCCAAAGTGAATACACTGGCCAAAGACGTTACAGAGAACATGGAAAAATATGAGCTTGGTATCGCTGTTCAGAAAGTATATGATTTTATCTGGGAAGAGTTCTGCGACTGGTATATCGAGATGGTGAAGCCGCGTCTGTACAGTGATGAGGATACAACGAAGGCTGCTGCACTGTGGACGCTGAAGACTGTTCTTTCAAATGCATTGAAGCTGCTGCATCCGTATATGCCGTTCATCACGGAGGAGATTTACTGTACGCTTCGCCCGGAGGAGGAATCAATTATGATTTCCCCGTGGCCTGAGTACACGGAAGCCTGGAATTTTGCAGCGGATGAGAAGGCTGTTGAGACAATCAAGGAAGCTGTAAGGGGGATCCGAAATGTGCGCACGGGCATGAACGTTCCGCCAAGCAAGAAAGCTCAGGTATTTGTCGTATCAGAAAATGCTGAGATCCGTGATATTTTTGAGAATGGCAAAGTATTTTTTGCAACTCTTGGATACGCAGGCAGCGTACACGTTCAGGCAGATAAAGCAGGAATCAGTGATGATGCTGTATCTGCTGTGATTCCGGAAGCGGTTGTTTATATGCCGTTTGCTGAGCTGGTTGATCTGGACAAAGAGATTGAGCGCCTGAAGAAGGAAGAAGAACGCCTGACGAAGGAGCTGGCACGCGTAAACGGCATGCTCGGTAATGAACGTTTCATCAGCAAGGCGCCGCAGGCGAAGATTGATGAGGAAAAAGCCAAGCTTGAGAAGTATACACAGATGATGGATCAGGTGAAGGAGCGTCTGGCTCACCTCACAAAATAAAAAGGAATAACAGATATTTGAAGATACAGACAGGGGCAGGCCGGAAATCAGGTCTGCCCCTGCGTAATTTATTCTGAAAGATGAAACAGCCTGACCTGTGAGAGAAGACTGTCGACCGTCTCGCGGGACGGAGGCTTCGTGCCTGTTGTTGTGACAGCCCCGGCAGACGCTGCCATGGCAAGAGATGCGCATTCTTCAAAAGACAGCTTTTTTTCCCATCCCAGAGCCAGGGCTGCCACCATGGCGTCTCCGGCTCCGACTGTGGAGTGGGTCCGGACGGACAGAGCAGGGCAGAAACAGGCGTGATTCCGGTCAAGAAAAAGTGCACCGTCACCGCCGAGCGAGATGATGACAGAGGAAATACCCGAACGGAGCAGCTCCTGTCCGGAATCTGTCAAAGACTGCAGAGAAGGGATCACAGTCTGTGGAAGACCATCTGCATTCTGCGACACAGCGGTTCCCGAATATGAAACGCCGTCTGTATTTTGCGATGATCCATCTGCAGAGTGTGGGTGCATACAGTTTATGTACCCTTCCAGTTCTGCGAGATTCGGCTTGATAATGTCAGGTTTTGCCACCAGTGCACGGACAAACAGTTCTCCGTCTGCATCCAGCAGCACAGAAGCGCCCTTTGCATGCATGCGTTCTGTGATGGTTCTGTAAATGGATTTGTCCACACTGGCAGGAACACTGCCGGAAAGAATCACCAGCACACCGGGAGCAGCGTATTGATCAAGCTTATCAAACAGCAGGCGGATATCATTCCCGCTTACGCATGGGCCCGGCTCGTTCAGCTCTGTGACAATTCCCTTTTTTTCCACTATTTTTGTATTGGTGCGTGTTTCACCCTCAATCCTGATAAAATCAGTCTTTATCCCGTATTCCTTCATTGTTTTCTCTATCATATCTCCGGCATTTCCGGCAAGAAACCCCGTTGCGGTGGAGGTGCCGCCAAGCTTCTGAATCGTTTTTGATACATTAATTCCCTTTCCGCCTGCGTCCTGCTCAATGCGATGGATTCGATTCAATCCACCGTGTATAAAACAGTCAAGATCGATCGTTTTATCAATGGCGGGGTTCATGGTAACAGTAATAATCATATGCGTCCTCTCCTTCCGATATAATGCATACTGCATAATACTCCAGAATCGAAGATTCTGTCGTTAACATATCGGGTGAGAGTACGCAAGCGTCCTCTCCTTCCGATATGTTACATTATATCAGGAAATGCTGTGGTGGCAAGCCGGTGGTGACAAATTTGAGGAGGATCCACGGAAATCAATGGAACAAAAATGTTCTGATATCTATAGGTGAAAATCTGTGATACAATGGTATGCGTAACGTTTAGGATGAATCAGTTCATATTTTATATTTTAGAGTAGGAGTGTAACTGTTCAGGACAGGCCGAATCACCTGCTGATGAGACTATGAAGCAGGTGTGAGCAATACCTATCGGCGCAGCCGGTTTTCAGGGGTTTGCGAATCGTATATGCGAAGATCCTGAACAGATACAATCAGGAGAGTATATGTCACTTCAGTTTATTTTGGGAAATTCGGGTAGCGGAAAGTCTCATTTTCTATATCAGACAATCATTGAGGAATCCCGGAAGCATCCGGAACAGAATTATATGGTGATTGTACCGGAGCAGTTTACGATGCAGACACAAAAAGACCTTGTCATGCTTCATCCAGACCGCGGCATTATGAATATTGATGTGCTGAGCTTCAGACGATTGGCGCACCGTATCTTTGAAGAGGTGGGAGCTGATCGCAGGAGTGTGCTGACAGAGACGGGGAAGAATCTGATGATCCGTCGTGTCGCCATCGAACAGAAGCAGAACCTGATGGTTCTGGGAGCCAGGATGAATCTGCCGGGCTACGTCTCAGAAGTAAAATCGATTCTGTCGGAGCTGATGCAGTATGAAATCACAGATTCTGAATTGAAGGAGATGCTTGATTTTGTGAAGAACCGTCCCCTTCTGCATGCAAAGCTTTCAGATGTGCGTGAGCTTTACCGTGCCTTTCTGGAGTATCAGAGAGACCGGTTTATGAAACCGGAGGAGCTGATGGATGTTCTCTGCCAGGTGGCAGAAAGATCACAGCTCCTGAGAAGAAGTACCATTGCCTTTGACGGATTTACGGGATTTACACCCTCTCAGATGAAGGTGCTGGAGGAGCTGCTGGTACTTTGCCCGAAGGTGATGATTACAGTTACCATTGATGTGAGGGAATCCTTTTTCGGAGAAATTCAGGATCACGAGCTTTTCGCGCTGAGCAAGAAGATGATTCAGAGTGTCACAAAGCTTGCACAGCGCGCGGTGGGGCGCAGGGGAGGAGAGAAGGCTTCTGGCAGAAATGAAAACCCGGGAACTCCGGTCGCACAGGAAGAACCCGTGATTCTCGGAAAAGACGGAAACAGACGGTTCCCGAAGGGCGGCGCTCTGTACCATCTGGAGCAGAATCTGTTCCGGAAAAAGAAACAGATTTACCGCGGGGAGCCCGCAGAGCTTTCGATGCACGTTTCACAGACGCCTGCGGCGGAGGTGCACTTTGCGGCACGGACAATCAGCCGCCTGGTGCGGGAACAGGGATACCGCTATCACGAAATTGCAGTCATAACGGGAAATATGAGTGCGTATGACAATTATGTGAAAAATATATTCCCGATGTACGAGGTGCCGGCTTTCCTGGATGAGACGCGCCATATTCTGCTGAATCCTTGTCTGGAATTTGTCAGAGGCGCGCTGGCTGTTGCTGAAAAAGATTTTCGCAGTGAGGATGTGTTCCGGTATCTGCGGACGGGAATGGCAGGCCTTGAACCGGAGAAAATTGACAGGCTGGAAAACTATGTGCTTGCCACAGGAATCCGGGGCAGAAGAATGTGGGAGAATGAGTGGATCCATTGTCCTGTATCCATGAAACAGGAAGAGCTGGAGAACTGTAATGAATACAGGGCGCAGGTGATGGAGACGCTGGCGCCCTTTGCAGAAAAGATGCGTCAGAAGGATGCCCTGCTTCGGGATTATGCAGATGCTCTCTGCGAGCTTCTGGAGCGGTGCAGTGTTCAGCAGCAGCTGAAAGACAGGGAAATCATGCTGCTAAATGCCGGCGCCCGCGGGGAGGCAAAGGAATACAACCAGATCTATGCAATCCTTATCAGCCTTCTGAATGAGATGGTGGATCTTCTCGGAGAAGAGCAGGTGAGCAGCCGGGAATTCTCTGAAATTCTCGATGCAGGATTTTCTGAGGCCAGGGTGGGAATGATCCCTCCGGGAATTGATCAGGTGCAGGTGGGTGATATTGAGAGATCGCGTCTGGCGCATGTAAAGATTCTGTTTTTCCTGGGTCTGAATGACGGATGGGTACCGTCCCGGGGGGAGAGCGGAGGAATTGTCTCCGACATGGAGCGGGAGATTCTGCGCGGAACAGGGATTGAACTGGCTCCGTCTGCCAGAGAAAACAGTTATATTCAGAGATTTTATCTGTATCAGAATCTGACGAAACCACAGGATCACCTGTATCTTTCCTGGTGCAGCGGAAGCGGAGATGGATCCATCATGCGTCCTTCCTATCTTGTTTCTTCTATTAATAAACTGTTTCCCGGAATTCGTATTCATGGGGAAAAGGAGATCGGGACACAGATCAGCCAGGTGACATCAAAGAAAAACGGATTGCTGTATCTGACGCATGGACTGCAGGAACTGCGCGACGGCGGCCGGGATATGGCGTGGATGGAGCTGTATGGCCAGTATCTTCAGGATGAAAATTACAGAGAACGTGTGCAGGAGCTTGTACGGGCGGCCTTTGCAGACGGTGTGAAAGGGCAGATTTCCTTTACCACATCCCGTGAGCTGTATGGAGAGACGATGACCAACAGCGTCACGCGTCTGGAGCAGTTTGCATCGTGCGCATTTGCACACTTTGCGGCTTACGGACTTCATCTGGGAGAACGCCAGCTGTACGGTGTGAAGCCTGCAGATCTCGGCATTCTGTTTCACCGGGCAATGGAGCTGTTCTCCAGAAGGATTCAGAATGAGGGAAAAGACTGGGCTGAAATTTCCTTTGACGAACAGTCTGCGATGATGGACCGGTGTGTCGATGAAATATCATCGGAGTATGGCTTCGGAATTCTTCATGACGGGGCGAGGGAGGAATATACCATACGGCGCCTCAAGCGTATTCTCGGCAGGACTGTGTGGGCTCTGCATCAGCAGCTTTGTGCGGGAAGCTTTCGCCCGGTGGGATTCGAGGTTTCTTTTGCAGATGCGGGAAATCTGGAAGCAGTCAATGTGCGTTTCGGAGAAAACGGAAGAATCAGGCTGCAGGGGAGAATAGACCGGATTGACACGGTGGAGACGGACGATACTGTGTATGTAAAGATTGTGGATTATAAATCGGGAATGGCGCAGTTTGATCCCATTTCATTATATTATGGGCTTCAGCTTCAGCTTGTCGTGTATCTGAATGCGGCGCTGGAGATGGAGCAGCGCATTCATCCCGAAAAGCAGGTGGTCCCTGCGGGAATTTTTTATTACAGGATGCAGGACCCTGTTCTGGAAAAAGAAGAAGGGGCAGGAGAGAAGGAAATGCAGGAAAAGCTGCTGAAAAAGCTGCGTCCGGAGGGTATCTTAAACGGTGACGGTCAGATTCTCAGGATGATGGACCGAAATCTGGAAGGGGACTCTCTGGTGATACCGGCAGGACTGAAAAAGGACGGATCACTGAAGGCCTTTTCCAGCGCAGTGTCGACGGAACAGTTTCACCAGCTTTCCGGTTTTGTATCACAGAAGCTCAGAAAGATGGCGCAGGAGATTCTGGATGGCCACGTGGAGGCAAAACCGTTTTCAGACGGAACATCCAGTGCCTGCGATTACTGTATCTACGCAGATGTCTGCGGCTTCGACCGGAAGATACCGGGAATGAGTGAGACGCGGACGGCGGAGCTTGATAAATGTGCGGTCTGGGAGCAGATTGCCCGGGAGAGCAGGGGGGAATATGGCAGTTAAGTGGACAGAGGAACAACAGAGAGTAATAGATACGCGCAACCACAATATTCTTGTTTCGGCGGCAGCAGGTTCGGGCAAGACGGCAGTGCTTGTGGAGCGGATCCTCGCGATGGTGACAGACCGAAAGCATCCGGTGGATATTGACCGGCTGCTTGTGGTGACATTTACGAATGCAGCGGCGGCGGAAATGCGTGAGCGAATCCGTGATGCTCTGGAGCAGAGGGCAGAGAATGAGCCGGACAATATACATTTACAGCGACAGCTTGTGCTGGTACACAATGCCGAAATTACAACGATTCACAGCTTCTGCCTCCATGTGCTGCGCAGCCATTTTCAATCAGCGGGAATAGATCCCTCATTCCGTGTGGCGGATGAGGGCGAGGTGATGCTCATGGAACAGGAGGCAGTGAAAGAGACTGTCAACGAGGCGTATGATACCGGCGGCAAAGAGTATGAAAATTTCCTGGAAGCCATGGCATACGGAAAGAGTGATGCAGTCATTGAGGAGCTTGTGCTGCAGCTGTATCATTTTGCACTGGGACAGCCGTGGCCGCAGGAGTGGCTTGCACAGTGCCGTTCCACGTACGGAGAGGACGGTGCCTCAGGCTGGGGCGGTCAGGAGCATCCGCGGTGGCTGCAGTTTGTGGAGGATGATACCGGACAGCTTCTGGCAGATATCCGGGAGCAGGTACAGGAAGCTCTGAGAATTTCACAGGAGCCGGACGGGCCGTATCCGTATATCTCTGCGCTGGAAGATGATCTGAGAATACTGGATCAGCTGCAGAAAGGAAAGGATTACGATTCTTACGCGGAAGCGTTTGGCACCATGGGAATGTATGCGCGGCTTGGTACGAAAAAAGACGGGAGTATTTCGCCGCAGAAAAAACAGCAGGTGCAGAATATCAGAAACAGTGTAAAGGATGCACTTGCAGAGCTGAGAAAACGATATTATTACGACAGGATCCAGATACTTCAGACAGAGTTTGCCGACAGCAGCACAGTGGTGCGTGTCCTGACGCATCTGACAGAGCGCTTTATGGAGATCCTGGCTGAGAAAAAGAGGGAGAAAAATATACTTGATTTCGGTGACCTGGAGCATCTTGCGCTGAAAGTGCTGGTCACACCGGCAGAAAATACTCCCACGGCGGCCGCCAGGGAGTATGCGGAGCTGTTTGAAGAAATCATGATTGATGAGTACCAGGACAGCAATCTTGTCCAGGAAATGATTCTGAACAGTGTTTCGGGACGCGGATGCGGGGAACCGAACCGTTTTATGGTCGGAGATGTCAAGCAGAGCATCTATCGGTTCCGCCTTGCGAGACCGGAACTGTTTATGGAGAAGTACAGGACGTACCGGAACGGGCGGGAGTGCGACTGCAGAATTGACCTGCATAAGAATTTCCGGAGCCGCGCGCAGGTACTGGATAGCATAAATTATATCTTCCGCCAGATTATGACAGAAAATCCGGGACAGATTGTGTATGATGAGGATGCGGCACTGTATCCGGGAGCCGTTTTTGAGCCGTATCCGGACGGTACAGACCAGACCGATTCAGAAATAAATTCAAAAAACACGGAGGGAGCAGCTTCCGGCAGAAATTTGCTGCCTGCGACAGAACTTCTGCTTCTGGAGACGGATGGAAAACAGAAGATCAGAGAGGAGGCAGAGCTTGCGGGATGCCGTATCCGGGAAATGGTGGGACGGGATATGGTATGGGATAAGGAACTTGCTGCCTACCGTCCTGTAAAATACGGCGATATCGTGATTCTGCTGCGGACGGTCAGCGGATGGGCAGAGACATTTGCGGAGGTACTGGGCGATATGGGGATACCGTGCTTTGCAGGTTCCCAGCGGGGATATTTCTCCGCAGCAGAGGTGCGTGTGGTTCTTTCCTATCTGAGTATTCTGGACAACCCGATTCAGGATATTCCCCTTGCCGCCGTGCTGCGCAGTGCCATCGGCGGATTCTGCGATGAGGAGCTGGCACAGATCAGAGCTGCCTCACAGGAACAGTATTTTTATGACTGCTGCAGAGAATATGAAAGGAACGGCGCTGATTCCGGGCTTCGCAGGAAGCTGACAGACTTTTTCGGCGTTTTCGAAAAACTGCGCGGCAAGTGCGGCCACACGCCTGTGCATCTTCTTTTGTGGGAGATTCTCGATGTGACAGGGTACGGAGAGTATGCGGCATCGCTTCCGGGGGGCAGTCAGAGAAAGGCAAATCTCGATATGCTGGTGGAAAAAGCGATTGCGTATGAAGCTACCAGCTACCGCGGCCTGTATCACTTTGTACGGTACATTGAAAATCTGAAGAAATACGATGTGGATTACGGTGAGGCAAATACCGGTTCCGAGTCGGAAAATATCGTGCGCCTCATGAGTATCCATAAGAGTAAAGGGCTGGAATTTCCGGTGGTCTTTGTCTGCGGCATGGGGAAGCAGTTTAATGAATCGGATATCCGAAGCAAGGTTGTTCTCCACCCGGAGTACGGTGTGGGGTGTGATTATGTGGATACGAAAAACCGCACGCGCCGTGCAACACTTCTGAAGCAGGTGATCCGCCAGAAGACAGCATCTGAGAATCTTGGTGAAGAGCTGCGCGTGCTGTACGTTGCGATGACGCGGGCGAAGGAAAAGCTGATTCTGACAGGAAGCGTCAGGGATGCCACAGCAAAGATGGAAAAATGGCGGGCAGCCGCAGGGCATCCGGGAGAACAGCTTTCGTACTCCTGTCTGTCGGGGGCTCTTACGTATCTTGACTGGGTGATGCCTGCATTGCTGCGTCATCCTGATGCCAGGGAGCTTCTTGAGGTGTTTGACCTGGATACGGAATCGATCAGAGGCGGGGACATATTTCCCGGAACCCTGGCCAGGTTCCGGATACAGTTTGCCGGAGAGCAGGAACGTGAACAGAACAGGCAGGCAATCCGTGATGAATCGGCGCTCCGGCTGCAGGAGCTGCTGCATCTGGATCCGCAGGTTTGCCGTGATGCACAGACAAGAGAATATCTGGAGCGTGTCTTCGATTCTGTCTATCCGTTTGAGGAAGATAACTGTATTGTGGGAAAGCTGTCCGTTTCCGAACTGAAAAAACTGTCACATGTACCGGAGGAGGATGAGGGCAGTGAGCTTTATCAGGAGGAGACCGTAATTCCTCTGATTCCGGAGTTTCGCAGTGGGGAGACCGCGATTGTGGGAGCAGCCCGCGGAACAGTCTATCACACATTCATGGAAAATTTAGATTTTTCTAAGAAAGATGGGCTGGAATTACAGTTGGAAGAACTGATAAGTTGTGGTAAAATGTCTCAGGAAGAAAGCGCGGTACTTAAGATGCAGGATATCCGCGGATTTCTGGTGACAGAAACAGGTCAGGAGATGACGCAGGCAGCCCTGAAGGGGCAGCTGTTCAGAGAGCAGCCCTTTGTGATCGGTGTGCCGGCCAATGAGATCCGCCCGGAGTGGAACGGGCAGGAAACGGTGCTCGTGCAGGGGATTATTGATGCGTATTTCTACCGGGAGGACGGTTCCATCGTACTTCTGGACTATAAGACCGACCGTGTGCAGACTGTACAGACACTGGTGGACAAGTATCACGCACAGCTGGAGTATTATGAAGCTGCTCTCCGGCGTCTGACCGGGCGTGAAGTGGCAAAAAAAGTCATTTATTCTTTCTGTCTGGGGAAAGAAATTCTTTTGTAAAACAGGAAGCAGAGGCATTATGAAAAAATTAATTCGAAATCAGGCCGTCCGCTATGTTTTTTTCGGCGGCTGTACGACGATGGTCAATCTGGTGACGTACTATCTTCTGAGACAGTTTCTCGGCATTGATATTACGGTTTCAAATACAGCGGCCATCTTTCTGTCCATACTGTTTGCGTATGTGGTAAACAAGCTGTTCGTATTTGAACACAGGACAGATTCTGCTGCGGCACTTCTGAAGGAGGCGGGCAGCTTTATCGGCATGCGTCTCGGCACCATGCTGGTGGAGGTGCTCGGTGTCGTGCTGCTCTCAAGCATCTGGGGAATGAACGATATGGCGGCAAAGCTCGTCATTCAGTTTGTGATACTGGTGCTGAATTATCTGATCAGCAGGTTTGTCGTCTTCAGGGATGATGAGGTGCAGGATGAGGAATCACTTCGTCAGAAAAGAATCGCCCGCCGTTACTTCGGGGCAGGCTTTATTCTGAGCATGCTGGTGGCCGGAATCGGGTTTGCGTGCATGGGTGTATGGCCCTTCGGAGACAAGACGGTACTGATCATTGACTCACTTCACCAGTACCTGCCGTTCTATACGGATATGCAGAGGAAGCTTACGGAAAGCGAATCGCTGCTCTATTCTTTCTCGGGGGGAATGGGTTATAATTTCTGGTCGACCTACGCGTATTATCTGGCAAGTCCGCTGAATTTTCTGATGGCATTTATTCCGCAGGAGAATGTCTGTGACTTTATGGATCTGATGATTCTTCTGAAAATCGGTCTGTGCGGAGGAACCTTTTCCTGGTATCTCCACAGACGCGATCCGCAGCGCAGGTACATACCTGCTGTGTTCGGAATGATGTTTGCCCTGAGCAATTTTGTGATCGGGTATTATTTTAATCTGATGTGGCTCGACAGCGTGGCGATGGTTCCTCTGATCATGCTGGGAATCGAGAGGATTGTGGATCAGAAGAGCGGGCGTCTGTTTGGAATCTCTCTGTTTTACGGTCTGTGGTGCAATTACTATATCGGTTTTATGCTGTGTATTTTTTCCTGCATGTATTTTCTGGTCCGCTGGATTTCCAGAACCGGGATTACCTGGAAGCGGGTGCTCAAAAGCTGTCTTTCTTTCGGCTGGTATGCGCTTCTGGCAGGCGGAATGGCAGCTCTGGTGCTGGTTCCGGCATTTATGGGTCTTTCCACATCGGAATCCATGCAGGGCAATACTTTCCCCACTGCTGTCAGATTTTATGAGAGTCTGGCCCAGCTTCTGGAAAACCACATGGCATTTATGGAGCCGGTCAATATCTCCAATTCACAGGTCGGGCTGAATGTGTACTGCGGCATGGCTGCCGTGCTTCTTGCGGTTCTGTATCTCTTTGACCGGAAAATACGGCTGCGGGAGAGGCTGGCCCATTACGGACTGTGTGCTGTGCTGCTGCTCAGTTTTTCCCTGAATATACTGAATTATATCTGGCACGGATTTCACGTGCAGAACGGGCTTCCGAACCGTTTTGCATTTCTGTATATTGCGGTGCTGCTGGTGATGGCGTACGATACCCTGGGTCACCTGCGCAGTTTTTCTGCACCGCGGCTTCTCGTCTCCTTTGCAGCGCCGGCAGCGTTTCTTGTGTACAGAGGCCTGACGCCGGAGCAGGAGCTGGAAGATTATATTTTTCTGATTTCTCTGGGGCTGCTGCTTCTCTATTTCGGAATTCTGCTGATCGGAAAATATGCGCAGCGGATGAAACCATCCGTTTTCGGGGCGATTCTCTCGGCTGTGCTGCTGATTGAAGTGTCTGCCAACGGGATTTACGGCATTTCGTGCAACGGAAGCGTGACAAGGAGTATTTATCTGAACGATCAGAAATCATACCAGAAACTGATGGAGGAGCAGGAGGATGAGACCTTTTTCCGCAGTGAGGTGGACCGCCAGCGCATGAGGAATGTGACCATGTTTGTGGGCGGCCATGCAGTTGTGATGTTCAATTCCACCATGTCCGGATCTGTCATCGATTTCTGTGACAGCATCGGCATGGAAGCGCGGACGAACAAGAACGGTTATCTCGGTGTGACGAAGCTGATGAATGATGTGTTCGGCATTAAATATATGGCTTCACCCTCCAAAACGGCAGATACCATGTACCAGTTTGAGCGCATCGGTGAGGACGGGGAGCTGGCGCTGTACAAAAATGACAGTGCTCTGTCTCTCGGCTTTATGGTGAAGGATTCCATTCTTGACTGGGATACGCAGGCAGGAGAGCCGCTTCTGGTGCAGAACAGCTTCGTGGAGCTTGCCACGGGACTGGAGCCGATTTACGTGCTCGACCGCTACATCGATATGGCGGACGGAGAGAATTACGGAATTAAAATCCCGGAGGATAAGCAGGTATACCTGTGTATCGATACACGTGTGGCGGGAATTGATCTGAATACCCCGGAATACACGAAGAATTTCCAGGATTATACAGACCATCTGTACGTAATCAACGGCACGGACGGGAATAATATGGCAGACTTTACGGTGACACTGAAGGACACGCAGACAACGGTGCGCGCTGAAGTTTACACCTGTGCGAACAGTGCATACCGGGAAGTGATTGACAGGCTTTCGGAAAGTCAGCTTGAGCAGGTGACGGTCGGAGGCAATACAGTGAGCGGAACGGTCGATGTAAAAGAGGCGGGAATTCTGCTGCTGACCATTCCGTATGATGAAGGATGGAAAACTTTCGTGGACGGGAAGGAGACATCGTATTCCTGTATCGGCGGTGCACTCACCGGAGTCGCACTTGATCAGGGAAGTCATTCCATTTCCATGAAATACACACCGCCGGGACTGTGGACGGGCAGCATTCTCAGTGTGCTGTGTCTGCTGCTGTACCTGCTCTCAGGAATCTGGGAAAAGAGACATCCGGCGTGGTTCTCCTCAGGAGAGGAAAATGAAGGGACACGGGAAATGCAGGATGCGGAACCGGCAGATGAGACAGATATAACAGCAGCTGAGACGGATATGACAGCAGCTGAGACGGATATGACAGCAGCTGAGATGAATATGGCAGCAGCTGAGACGGATATGACAGCAGCTGAGACGGATATAGCAGCAGATAAGACAGACACTGCAGCTGCCGCGGAAGATGCGACAAACATCGGAGTACCTTCTGTCACAGGAAATGTCATAGAAGAAAAGGTGACAGAAGAAAATACAACAGGAAGCATACCGGCCGCTGAGGCAGAAAAGGTGACAGAGTCAGAGGAGGACATGAGATGAATTTATCATTTTCAGACAAAGTAAAAGGAAGCGGGGACGGCAGTATTTTTGCCGTTCTGAATGAACGGAAGAATGAGCTGCAGAAGCAGGGAAGACCGATCTATAATCTTTCCATCGGGACACCTGACTTTAAGCCTGCACAGCATATTATGGATGCTGTGAGCGAGGCTGCAGGAAAACCGGAGAATTATAAGTATTCACTGACTGAGCTGCCGGAGCTTTTGAAGGCTCTGAAAGATTTTTATATGAGGCGGTTCAATGTTGCAGTGGATGAGGAAGAAATGATGATCATGTACGGTTCCCAGGAGGGAATGGCACACATCGCGTGGGCGCTGTGCAATCCGGGGGAGCTTGTGCTTGTGCCGAATCCCGGCTATCAGATTTTCAGTGTCGGCCCGCAGCTCTGCGATGCCAGAGTGTGGGAGTATCCTCTGTATGAGGAAAATGGATTTCTGCCGAAGCTGTCCGATATTCCGGAGGATATTGCGCGCCAGGCAAAATTTATGGTGATAAATTATCCGGGAAATCCGGTGTGCAGGGTGGCTCCGGATTCTTTTTACAGGGAACTGATTGCATTTGCGGAAAAATATAATATCATCATACTTCACGACAACGCATATTCTGACATTGTGTACGGAGGAAGAAAGGGAGGCTCATTTCTGAGCTTTGAGGGCGCGAAGGAGGTCGGCATCGAGTTTTATTCTCTGTCAAAATCATTCAACTATACGGGTGCACGTGTTTCCTTTGCCCTTGGAAATAAGGAGATTATCAAACGATTCCGTGCTCTGCGCACGCAGTTTGATTACGGAACATTTCTTCCGGTGCAGTATGGAGCCATTGCTGCCCTGACAGGTCCCTTCGAAGGTGTGGAAAAACAGTGTGAGGAGTATGAGGAGCGCAACCGCGTACTCTGCGGAGGCCTGCGTGAGATTGGATGGAACGTGCCGGACAGCGAAGGTACGATGTTTGTCTGGGCTCCCCTTCCGGAGGGCTATACAGATTCCGCTGCTTTCTGCCTTGAGCTGATGGAACAGACAGGTGTGATCTGCGTGCCGGGAAGCAGTTTTGGAAGCCTTGGAGAGGGATATGTGAGACTGGCCCTTGTTCTGCCGCCACAGAAGCTGCGGGAGGCAGTGGAAAGCATCCGCAGAAGCGGGATTATCCGGTCATGATTATATGAACCAATTGTGAAGGTTTTTGTCGATTTTGGAGGTGCAAAACACTGAAAAACCGACGTCGGGCTCATTTATCGGGCGACTTATTATATAATAACAATAAGCAACAGAGATGGAGAGTGGATATGCAGGAATTGACACAGCTGCTGCAGGAGGCAGCAGGGAGAGACTGTATTTTTGAGCAGGAGAGCATGAAGAATCATACTACGTTTCGGATCGGAGGTCCGGCGGATCTTTTTGCTGCCCCGGTGACGGTGGAGAGTGCTGCGGAGGTGGTGAGAATCTGCCGTGAGCATCATGTCCCGTTTTACGTCATTGGCAACGGCAGCAATCTTCTGGTATCAGATAAAGGGTACCGCGGTCTGATTCTCCAGCTTTACAGGAATCTCAGCGAGATTCGCGTGGAGGGGGAGGAGATTCTGGTGCAGGCCGGGGCCATGCTTTCTGTAATTGCAAAGCGAGCTCTGGAGCACGGGCTGACCGGTTTTGAGTTTGCATCCGGAATTCCGGGAACAATCGGCGGAGCCGCTGTGATGAATGCAGGCGCGTACGGCAAAGAGATGAAGGATGTTCTGACGCAGGTGACGGTGCTTACGCAGGAAAATACGCTGCTTACCGTTCCGGCACAGGAGCTTGTCCTTGGCTACAGACACAGTATCATACCGGAGCGCGGGTGGATTGTTCTGGAGGCAAAGCTGAAACTGAAAAAGGGTGACCGGGAGGAGATACGCCGTCAGATGGAGGAGCTGAAAGAGAAGCGCGTCTCAAAACAGCCGCTGGAGTTCCCGAGTGCCGGCAGTACATTCAAGCGGCCGGAGGGATACTTTGCAGGAAAGCTGATTATGGATGCCGGACTGCGGGGATTTTCCGTGGGCGGAGCGCAGGTCTCTGAGAAGCACTGCGGTTTTGTGGTGAACAGAGGTGACGCGACTGCGGAGGATGTGCGCAAGCTGATGCGGCTGGTTTCCGAACGGGTGCGGGAACAGTTCGGTGTAGAGCTTGAACCGGAAGTTCGGATGCTGGGTGAGTTCTGATCCGATGCAGTTCAGATGATCCCTTCTGCAAGGAAAAGCAGCAGAGGGGAAAAGAACCGGATGCAGTCGCGGTCAGATGACTGCAGTCAATCGAGAAAATGTCAAGGGATAAGGTACAGCAGGATGAGATTTGTGATAGTGACGGGAATGTCCGGTGCCGGAAAAAGTACGGCGCTGAAAATACTGGAGGATCTGGGCTACTTTTGTGCAGACAACCTGCCCATGCCTCTGGTTGAAAAATTTGCGGAGCTTTCCAGTACGTCAGAGATGGAATACAATAAAGTTGCCCTCGGTGTGGATATCCGCAGCGGTATCGAGATCGGCGCTATGCAGCAGGTGCTGGAGCGCCTCACAGGAAAAGAGATCGATTACGAAATCCTGTATCTGGACGCTCAGGATCAGGTGCTGCTGAAGCGCTACAAGGAGACACGCAGAAGCCATCCGCTGGCAAGGGACGGCAGAATTGATGACGGAATCCGCCGGGAGAGAGAGGCGCTGGACTTTCTGAAAAAGCAGGCGGATTATATTATAGATACCTCCAAGCTTCTCACAAGGGAGCTGCGGGGAGAGATGGAAAAGATATTTGTCAACAGCCTGGAGTACAGAAATATCTATATTACGATCCTTTCCTTCGGGTTTAAATACGGTATTCCGGCGGACTCTGATCTCGTATTCGATGTTCGTTTTCTGCCGAATCCGTATTATATTGATGAGCTGAAGCATAAGACAGGGAAAGATGCAGAGGTTCAGAATTACGTTATGAAATATGATGTGGCACACCAGTTCCTTGAAAAACTGGAGGACATGGTGGAATTTCTTCTTCCCAATTACGTATCGGAAGGGAAGAATCAGCTGGTGATCAGTATCGGCTGTACGGGCGGCAAACACCGTTCTGTGACTCTGGCGGAGCGGCTGTACCAGTATCTCAGCCGCCATTCGGAATACGGACTGAAGCTGGAGCACCGGGATATTCTGGTGGGATAGCGAATCAGGAGGAGATTTATGTCATTTTCAGGTGATGTCAAACGTGAGCTTTCCTGGCTGATACCGTTGGCACGTCACTGCTGCCTGGCAGAGCTTGCGGCAATTGTCGGTATGTGCGGGGATGTGTGCATTTCAGCACAGGGAAGGTATCGACTGAGAATCCGCACGGAAAATATAACTGTTTCAAGAAAATGCTTTACATTATTGAAAAAAACATTTAATATATGTAGTGACGTATCTGTACATATTCATAAAAGAAATGGTAAGAGCAGCCAGATTTATGTTGTTTTGGTAAAAAATCATGAAATTGTGCTGAAAGTGCTGCAGGCATTGAAGCTCCTGGATGCGGACGGAGAAATTGCCGAGCAGATATCTCCGGCGAATCAGCTTCTTGTGCAGAGTTCCTGCTGCAGGAGGGCATTTATCAGAGGTGCATTTCTGTGTGCGGGATCCATCAGCAATCCGGAGAAGTCCTACCATTTTGAAATTGTCTGTGTATCGGAGGAGCGTGCACTGCAGCTTCAGAATTTAATACACACCTTTGGTCCTGATGCCAAAATCGTACTGCGTAAAAAGCATTACATCGTGTATATTAAAGAAGGAGCCCAGATTGTTGATATGCTGAATATCATGGAGGCTCACGTCTCGCTGATGGATCTTGAAAATATCAGGATTGTCCGTGATGTTCGGAACAATGTGAACCGCAAGGTAAACTGCGAGGCTGCTAATATCAACAAGACGGTAAATGCAGCGGTGAGACAAATTGAAGATATCCGTTATCTTGAGGCGGCAAAGGCATTACAGAGGCTGCCCGGTGGCCTTGCGGATATCGCACATCTGCGTCTGGCGAATCCGGATGCTTCGTTGAAGGAGCTGGGAGAGATGCTGGTGCCTCCCGTGGGAAAGTCCGGGGTGAATCACAGGTTGAGGAAACTGAGCCAGCTGGCAGAAGAGTTAAGGCAAAACAAGGAGGAAAACTATTATGACTAAGAAAGAGATCACGATTCAGCTTCCGAGTGGTCTGGAAGCCAGACCGGTTGCACTGCTCGTTCAGGTGGCGAGTCAGTACGAGAGCGAGATTCACGTGCAGAGCGAAGGCAGAACCGTCAATGCAAAGAGCATCATGGGTATGATGACGCTCGGTCTTGATATGGGAGAGACTGTTGTAGTGACTGCAAATGGCGCTGACGAAGCTGAAGCGATTAAAAACATAGAAGAGTACTTAAGCAAGGCGAAATAAAACAGGTCATAGTAACGGAATCAATTGTGAAAGGCATTTCTGTCCGGAGGGAAGGCAGAGATGCCTTATTTTTTTTACAGTTACTCATTAGTAGTGGCGCGAAATGCCGGAATATGGTATGATAATGAAAACGAAAAAGAAGAAAGGAGCAAAGCACAGCAGACATCACGTCTGATTCAGTAAAGATCATCACAAATATTGAGAAACAGAAAGGCAGGTAACATCATGGATTTATGTACGGCCGGCAGTCTGGACAAGAATTTTATTCTGGATTTGTATATGAGAGCATTTCCGGAAGCAGAGCGCAAGCCGTTTTCAGAGATTGAACGCAAGGCTGCAATGGGGGAGATGGAGATTTTGTTGATCAGGGAGGAAGGCAGAAGAGCCGGAATGGCGATTACGGCTCTGCAGGAGGATCTGGTACTGCTGGATTACTTTGCCATCTCGGATTTGTTCCGGGGACGCGGAATCGGATCTGATGCACTTCAGCTTCTGATGGCGCTGTACAGTGACAGCCAGTTTTTCCTTGAGATCGAAAAGCCGGATGAGATGGCCGAAAACCAGCAGGAACGTCTCCGCAGAAAAGCATTTTATCTGAGAAATGGTATGCTGGAGACCGGGATTCTGATTGAACTGTTCGGGATCGAAATGGAACTGCTGGCGACGAAGCCGGGGCTTACGTACGAGAGATGTGAGAAAATGTACCGGAGCCTGATGGGGCCGATGTATCAGAAAAAGGTAAGGAGGATAGGGTGAAGCAATGAAGTATTTAATGGGTATTGATAATGGGGGAACTTTTTCAAAAGCTGCAATTTTTGATGAAAACGGGACACAGATTTCTGTGGCAAGCGTGCCGACAGTGACGATCACGCCAAAGCCTGGCTATACGGAACGTGATATGGATGAACTGTGGGAAGTAAATGCACAGGCTGTTCGCACGGCAATCGAAAAGAGCGGTATCAATCCGGAGGATATAGCAGGTGTTTCTTTTTCCGGTCACGGAAAAGGCCTGTACATGGTGGGATATGACGGAAAACCGTCTTATAACGGCATCATTTCCACGGATACGAGAGCATGGGCTCAGGTAGAAAAATGGTATCAGGACGGTACAAATAAAAAGGTATATGAAAAGACATTTCAGGAAATCCTGGCTGTCCAGCCGGTCAGCCTGCTGGCATGGTTCAGGGAGAACAAGCCGGAGGTTCTGGAACGCACGAAATATATTTTTGCAGTCAAGGATTATATCCGCTATATGCTGACGGGGGAGGCGTACAGTGAATACACAGACTGCTCCGGTTCCAACTTTGTCAATCTAACGACAAAAAAACATGACCGTGAGCTGATGGCGCTGTTTGGTCTGGAGGAATGTTTTGACAAGCTTCCGCCGCTTC
Source organism: Lachnospiraceae bacterium (assembly GCA_004557975.1). Lineage (GTDB taxonomy): Bacteria > Bacillota > Clostridia > Lachnospirales > Lachnospiraceae > Choladousia. Next base: position 51,654 of record SFEV01000001.1, on the reverse strand, counting down.
GCTATTCTGCGGATATCTGCGGATACGTCACAAAGGAAGCCAGTGAAAAAACAATGCTCCCGGAGGGAATTCCGGTGGCAGCAGGTATGTTTGACGTGGATGCCTGCGGAATCGCATCAGGCCTTTCTGATGAGGAGCAGATGTGCATGATCGCAGGTACATGGAGTATCAATGAGTTTATCGGGAAGGAGCCTGTGACAAACGGTACGGTGGATCTGAATTCCATGTTCTGTATTCCGGGCTATTATCTGATCGAGGAGAGCAGCCCCACATCCGCAGGAAATATGGAGTGGTTTATCCGCAATCTGATGAACTGGGAAAAAGAGGATGCAAAAGCGAAGGGCGGCTCCATCTATGATGTCACCAATGAATGGGTAGCTTCCATTGAACCGCAGGACTGCAACGTGATCTTCCTTCCGTTTTTGAACGGCTCCAATGAAGATGCACTCGCAAAGGGGTCCTTCATCGGTCTGACTGCTTACCACAACAAAAAGCATATGCTGCGCGCCGTCTATGAAGGGATTGTATTTTCTCATCTGACCCATGTGAAGAAGCTTCTGCGCAACCGCGAGGTGCCGAAGAGCATCCGTCTTTCCGGAGGTGCTGCAAATTCTGATGTATGGGTGCAGATTTTTGCGGATGCATTGCAGATCCCCATTGACGTGATTGAGGATAAGGAGCTGGGGGCTCAGGGTGCAGCCATTGCGGCAGGCATTGCAGCAGGTATTTATCCGGACTATCAGGAAGCTATTTCCAGGACAGTAAAGATCACAAAGACGATTCAGCCGCGTCCGGAATATAAGGAAATTTACGAGGAAAAATATACGACATACCGCGCTGTCATTGACGGGCTGTCCTCGGCATGGAACCGGTTCAAGAATTAAATGAGAGGAATATATGACAGGAAACGAAACAAGAGATCTGCTGCTTACGGCGGCAGATCTCTCTTATAAGGAATTTAATGACCGCATTGCAAACTGGGACGCTTCACTGAGCATCGGTGTGCGTGTGCCGAAAATCAGAGAAATTGCAGCTCTGGTGGTGAAAAACGGGTGGGAAGAGTACCTGGAAGATATGGGAAGACTGTACGCCCAAGGAGCACCTTTATACCATGAGGAGCACATGCTCTGGGGCATGGTGATCGGGAAGGCAAAAATGGACCGGGAACAGAGGGTCCGTCATCTCGATCTGTGGATACCGGGGATTCTCTCCTGGGGCGACTGTGACTGCAGTGTATCCGGCTTCAAATTTATGAAAAAGGATCAGGAATTCTGGTATGGATACTGTACAAGGTGGCTTGAGGGAGGCAGAGAATTTGAGGTGCGGTTCGCTCTTGTGGCGCTGATGCAGTATTTCATCAATGACGAATATATTGGGAGGGTTCTGCCGCTGTTTGCAGGAGAGAAAGCGTCCTCTTCTTCCGACACCCCTTACTATATACGGATGGCGCAGGCGTGGGCGCTGTCAGTGTGTTTTGTGAAATACCGGTATCTGACCTGGGAGGTGTTTGCTTCGCGGACTCTGGATCCCTGGGTGCAGAACAAAGCGATTCAGAAGTGCAGGGAATCATACCGCATTTCGGAGGAGGATAAGGAGCTGCTGAAATCTTTGAAAATATGAGGAGAGGATTATGAAAAAGAACAGTACACTGCGGCATGCCTTTGTTGCATCGCTTCCTGTCATGGCAGGTTATCTTGTTCTGGGGATGGGATTCGGTATTCTGCTGCAGGATAAAGGATATGGCTGGTGGTGGGCGCTTCTGATGAGCACCACAATTTATGCCGGATCCATGCAGTATGTGGCAGTGGATCTTCTGGCAGGAGGCGCTTCGCTTCTGACTGCGGCCATGATGACTCTGATGGTCAATATACGCCATCTTTTTTATGGTATATCAATGCTGGGACGATATCAGGATGCAGGGAAAGCCAGGCCATATTTGATTTTCGCGCTGACGGACGAGACGTATTCCCTTGTCTGTGCGCCTCATCTGCCGGATGGAGTGGACGAGAAGAAATATTATCTGTATCTTTCTTTGCTGAATCAGTGCTACTGGATTATCGGCAGCGTTGCGGGAGCTGCGGCAGGAGCGGCTTTCGCCTTTAATTCCATCGGTATTGACTTTGCAATGACAGCACTGTTTGTGGTAATTTTTGTGGAGCAGTGGGAGAAGGCGACATCACATCTTCCGGCAGTGACAGGCGTGGGAATTTCTGTGATCTGTCTTCTTATTTTCGGGCCTTCCGGCTTCCTGATTCCGGCAATGCTTGGGATTACGGCTGCACTGTTTCTGGAAAAACGGTGGCTGGATCGCAGCGGGGAGGTGTACAGTCATGAGTAAAGCTGTGTATTCGCTGCTTCTGATCCTCATCATAGCGGGAGTGACGGTGCTGATACGTTTCCTGCCTTTTCTGGTTTTTCGGAACGAGACGCCGAAGCCGATACTGTATCTGGGAGAGGTACTGCCGTACGCGATCATGGGAATGCTTGTAGTCTATTGCCTGAAAAATGTGTCCTTTGTAAGCGGAACACACGGTTTGCCGGAACTTATTTCCGTATTGCTGGTGGTGCTTCTTCACAGGCGGAAGCACAATACGCTGATATCCATTCTTGCAGGGACGGTCTGTTATATGGTCTTGATTCAGGTGATCTTCTGACCGGATCATGCAGGTCCCTGATGAACTGAATAGTAAGTGTCGGTCGGGACTTCCTGTTTATACTTAACAAAAAGAAAAAATCTGAAAAATTGCAGTGAAATCTGAAAAACAGTGTTCCACTGCAATTTTTTTGCAAAAAAGCAAAGAAAACAGAAAAAAATATTAAAAGGAATGGGGAAAACAGAAATTAAACGTTTTAGAAAAAACGACAGAAAAAGTCACAATTATTGAAAAATATACTGAAAAAAATTTAAACAGATCAGAACATGAGAAGATGTACGAAAACAGCGTAAGTAATAATATATAAAAACAGTTAAGTAAAAAAATACATAATGACTAAAATGTAAAAAACAGAAAAATAAGGTTGACAAAATGGTCAAAATGCTGTTTAATCTTAATTAGAAAACGATTAAGTAAATGCAGATTCAACAAGGCGGAGGAGAGAGCATGATTTCCATGAAGGATATTGCTGCAGCCTGTGGAGTATCTGTGGCAACTGTCAGCAAGGCACTGAGCAATCACAGCGATATCAGTGAAAGCACAAAGCGTCAGATTAAGATGACTGCAGAGAAGATGGGCTACTTCCCCAATCAATCCGCCAGGTATCTGAAGACGAATCGGAGCTACAATATCGGCGTATTATTCGCAGATGCAGCAGGAAGCGGATTGACCCATGATTTCTTTTCCGGTGTGCTGCAGAGCTTTAAGGCGGCATCAGAAGCAAAGGGGTATGATGTCACATTTCTGAATACGGCCTGTTCGGATATGTCTTATGTGGAACGGGCAAGGTACAGAGGTTTTGACGGGGTTGCAGTAGTGGGAATTGACTTCGGCAATCCAAAGATTCAGGAGCTTTTACAGAGCAGTCTGAAGGTTGTTACCATTGACTATATTGCGGATAACCGTACGGCAGTACTGTCTGACAATATGGACGGGATGTATCAGCTGCTGAACTACGTATTTGACTGTGGACACACGCGGATCGCCTATATTTACGGTGACGGAAGCAGAGTGACGCGGCAGCGGCTGGCAGCGTATTACCGGAGTATGGAAGCTCACGGGTTGCCGATCCGGAAGGAATATGTACTGTCATCCCTGTATCGGGATATGGACGGTGCTTACAGACTTACGAATGAACTCCTTGATCTGAAGGAGCCGCCTACCTGTATCATATATCCGGATGATGTGGCGTGTTTCGGCGGCATCAATGCCATCAGGGCACGGGGGCTGTCCATACCGGAGGATGTTTCTGTAGCCGGATATGACGGAATACGGGCGGCCCAGTATGAAGAGCCGCGGCTTACGACTCTGTATCAGGATGTCAGGACAATGGGAGAGAAAGCTGCTTTCGGTCTGATTGAGGAGATTGAAAAACCGATGACTACGGTTCCTACGATCTACACGGTGAAAGGGACACTGATCCCGGGGCAGACGGTAAAACGTTTATGATGTATGTACATGCAGACTTCTGCATTACAGATAAATGAGTAAATCAAAGATATTTCATATCCAAAAGGAGGAAAAAACATGAAGAAAAGACAGGTAATCAGCACAGTACTTGCAACAGCCATGGTCGCATCCCTCGGTATGACTGCAAGCGCAGCTACGGATGTGGCAGCAAACGAACTTGCTTACACAGGTGATCTTGAGATTATGCACTACTCCACATCAGAGGAGTCAGAAGGAAACGGCGGATCTGACGGATTCCGTACAGTTCTGGCTGCATGGGATGAGGCTCATCCGGACATCAATCTTGTACAGAACGTTCTCGCAAACGCTGAGTACAAGACACAGATCGCAACACTGGCAGCAGCAGATGACCTTCCGGACGTATTCCTGCTTCAGGGCATGAACACAAAGGACTGGGCTAAGCAGGGACTTATCTATGATCTGACAGATACAATCAAAGCTTCACCGTATTATGCAGATTACAATGAAGGATACTTTACACCGTTTACAGATGGTGATTCCATTTACGGATATCCGGCTCTGACTGGCGGTACATGTACAGTAGTGATCTATGACAAGGCTATGTGGGCAGAGGCAGGATACGACACATTCCCGAGCACATGGGAAGATGTAGAGAAGGCTTCCGAGTACTTCAATGAGCAGGGCATCACAACAGTCGCTTTCGGCAACGGCGGAAAATGGCAGGCAAACTCCTGCTTCCTGTCAACACTTGGAAACAGATATACAGGTCCGGACTGGTTCCTGAGCATGATCAACAAGGGCGGCGCTGCTTTCACAGATGAAGCATTTGTTAAGGCTCTGGCAGAGACACAGAGACTGTTTACAGAGACATCTATCTTCAACGAAGATTACAACGTAGTTACAAACGAAGATGCACGTGAATATTTCATTTCCGGCGATGCAGCAGCATTCATCGGCGGAAACTGGGATGAGTCCTACATTGCAGCTACACTGGGCGGCACAGAAGAGGAAGAAGGAACAGACGTAGAAAAATTCAACAACATGGGATTTGCAGTTCTTCCGCAGCCGGCAGACGCTACAGAGGCTCCGACATCTCAGAATATCGGTCTTGGATATGCAATCGCAATCAATGCAAAGGTTGCTGAGGATCCGGACAAACTGGCAGCAGCAATCGATCTGGCACAGGAAATCACAGGACCGGCATTTGCAAGCTACGTAGCAGAGAAGTATGCTCTCGGCGGACTTACAAAGGTTGCAGACGTTGATCTTTCAAGCTTCGATCCGATTACACAGGCATTCTACAACTGGTCTTATGTTGACACAGAGACATGTGAGATTTATGACTCCTACATCACAAATGCTGTATGGGATGTTCTGAACACAGACCTGCAGACAATGATGAACGGTGAGATGTCACCGGAAGATGTTGCAGCAAACGCTCAGGCAGCATACGAGGCTAACTATTAAGCACAATTTACGAAGTAAATCGTGGCGGTTCCCGTAAGCGCGGCGAAGCTATGAATTGAAATGAAGAACCGTTCTGCCCACGGTGGTGGGCGGAGCGGTTTTTGAGCAACAGGAAAGAGAGGACAATCATATGTTAAATGCGATTAAGCCCAAAAATAGAACGATAGTTATGTACCTGCTGATTCCTGTGGCAATGTTTGTTTTTACCGTTTTTGTTCCGTTAGTAACGGCTCTTGTTTACAGTTTTTTTGAATGGAAAGGCGGTCCGCAGAAAACGTTTAACGGACTGGATAACTACATCAGACTGTTCAATGATGCCACATTCTGGGAAGCATTCGGACATAATATTTATCTGGTTGTTGCCTGTATTATCGGACAGATTGGTATTGCATTCGTGCTGGTACTGATGATTAATTCAAAACTGGTGAAGTTCAAAACGATTCACCGTACCTTCGGATTCTTCCCCAGTACGATTGCCGCAGTGTGTATCGGTCTTATCTGGAATATGATCTATCATAACAAATATGGTATTATTAACTGGTTTCTGGAAGCGATCGGAAGAAAAGACCTGTGTCAGGTATGGCTCAACAATACGGATCTGGTTATGCTGCTCGTGACAATTCCTCTGATCTGGCAGTATATAGGATACTATATGGTTATTATTCTTTCTGCAATCGCTGGAATCAGCACGGAAATTTTTGAGAGTGCTGAGATTGACGGAGCCAACGGATTCCAGAAAGCGCTTTATATTACACTTCCCCTTATCAAGAATACGATGCTTGTCTGCATTACCCTCTGTATTGCCGGAAACATGAAAGCCTTTGACAATATCTTCGTCATGACAAAGGGCGGACCGGGAACGGCATCCATGGTTATGGCTATGTATGGCTATCAGGTTTCCTTTAACCAGAGTAATATGGGTTACGGAAGCTGTATTTCTGTGGGGATCTTTGTGCTGTCCCTGCTTGTTATCGGCGGATCTCAGGCACTGATCAAGTACATAACGAGAGAAAAGGAGGCGTGACAGTATGAAGAACAGTGGCGCACATAATGTTAAAAAGGGAATACTGGGCCTGTTTATGAATCTCGTACTGTGGATTTTTTCTCTCTCCTGTATTTTCCCTATCGTATGGATGGTTTACTCCTCTCTGAAAGAAAAACGTGCATTTAATGCGAATATTATCGGTCTCCCGACGGAGCCGACACTCAAAAACTATACAAGAATTCTGACGAACTCCGATTATCATCTTGGAGAATCCATGATGAACAGTGTGCGTACAACAGTAATATCCATTACACTGATCATTGTATTCAGCTTCATTGTCGGGTATATTCTGGCGAGAATCCGTTTCAAGCTGAATCGTGTGCTTTATGTGATGTTTCTGATGGGTATGCTGATCCCGATCCATTCTCTGCTCGTACCGATTTATGTCGTATTTCAGAGATGCGGGATCTCCAACCAGTGGTATACACTGCTTTTGCCGTACGTATCCTTCGGTCTTCCCATGGGAATTTTCCTTGTGGAAGGCTATGTGAAGACGATTCCCGTATCATTGGAAGAGGCAGCGGCCATTGACGGAAGCAGTTTTTCCCATACGCTGTGGACGATCATTTTCCCGCTGTGCAAGCCGATCCTTGTGACGGTTGCAATTATTCAGGTTTTCAGCTGCTGGAATGAGTTCTCCTTTGCACTCGTTCTGATCAAGGATGTTTCTCTTCAGACTGTTCCCCTCGCGCTGACACAGTTCAAGGGACAGTTCGCCTCCGATTATCCGAAGCAGATGGCGGCGATGCTGATTACGATGGCACCCATTGTGGTTCTGTACTTTGCATTCAGCAAACAGATCATTAAGGGAATGGTTGCAGGTGCTGTCAAGGGATGATGTTTCCGCAATATGTGATTGCAGACATGTACAACAGAAACGGGTGTGCTTTTTGGCCGTTTCAGGGATTCGTCTGTTATTAAGAACTGAAGGTACTGAAAACTGAAGGTACTGAATAGATACGAACTGAAAAAAGGAGCTGCAGCATGGATTTGCGGCTCCTTTTTTGCAGTTTCCGATATCCGGAGGAGTTATGAAGTATTATCACGAAAAAATAGAAACAGAAGCAAATGTGCCTGCTCGCATTTATTACGGCGGTACAGGGCGCGACAAGCTCAGTGGTGTTATGAAATATATATGAAAAAAGTGCAAGACTTTTCCAGGAAAATGTGATAAAAAAGACATAGGACAAAGGTATCTGTGAAAGGGCTGAACAGATACGAATAAAGCGAAAATAAAAGGCGGAAGCCTCACAGCGAAAAGGAGGAAGTTTGTTATGAAATTTACAGAAGGTTATTGGCTTCGCAGCGAGCGCGCAAACGGCTTGTTTGCGGCAGAGGCGTACACGGTGGACAGAATTCCCGGAGGTATGCGTATTGTAGCTCCGGTGAGCAGAATAGACAGACGGGGCGATACACTGAATATGCCGACGATCACGATGGAATTCAGGGCCTGCGGCCAGGGGACCGTGTCCGTAAAGGCGTGGCATTACGAGGGGTATGACAACCATGTCCCGCAGTTTGAAAAAAATGAGACTGTCTGCGATGCAGATGTACAGATCACAGAGGAGGAAGCTGTGATGGATACGGGCCTTGTGAAGGTGCGTGTCAACAGAAAACCATTTTCTTATTCTTTTGAGGCAGACGGAAAGGTTCTGACCACGTGTGGTCTCCGCAACCTTGGACTGATGCGCTGGGACAGAAAGCCGTCCACAATGTTGCCGGCCGGAAATTATCTGACGGAGCAGTACGAGCCGTATATGATGAATGAGCTCTCTCTTTCTGTGGGAGAATGCGTCTACGGTCTGGGTGAGCGTTTTACCGCGTTTGTAAAGAATGGTCAGGTGGTGGATACATGGAATGAGGACGGCGGCACCGCATCACAGATTGCATACAAGAGTATTCCGTTCTACATGACTAACAAGGGATACGGCGTGTTTGTGGACAGCTCTGATTGCGTTTCCTTCGAGGTGGCCAGCGAGAAGGTGGAGTACGTCGGATTCTCTGTTCCCGGCGAGAAGCTTTCCTATTACTTTTTCTACGGACCGTCACCGAAGCAGATTCTGAACAGCTACACAGCGCTGACAGGGCGCCCGGCTCTTCCGCCGGCATGGTCCTTCGGACTGTGGCTGTCCACATCTTTCACAACGAACTACGATGAAAAGACGACAAGCTCTTTCATCGACGGCATGCTGGATCGCGGCATCCCACTTTCAGTCTTCCATTTTGACTGTTTCTGGATGCGTGCTTTCCACTGGTGTGATTTTGAATGGGATGAAGCGTGCTTCCCGGATATTCGCGGTACTCTCAGCCGCTACCATGAAAAGGGCCTGAAGATCTGCGCCTGGATCAATCCGTACATTGCACAGGGCACACCGTTCTTCGCGGAGGGCGCAAGAAACGGATACCTGCTGAAGCGTGCTGACGGCAGGGGCGTATGGCAGACCGATAACTGGCAGGCAGGTATGGGACTTGTGGATTTCACAAATCCTGATGCTGTGAAATGGTATACAGACAAGCTGCGTACAGTTCTTGACTGTGGTGTGGACTGCTTCAAGACTGATTTCGGTGAGAGAATTCCGGTGGATGTGACTTATTTTGATGGAAGTGATCCCCATGCAATGCACAATTACTATACATTCCTTTACAACAAGGCAGTGTTCAACCTGCTCAAAGAGGTAAAGGGTGAGCAGGAGGCAGTGCTGTTTGCGCGAAGTGCCACAGCAGGAGGCCAGCAGTTCCCGGTACACTGGGGCGGTGACTGCTTCGCAAATTATCCGTCCATGGCGGAGACACTGCGCGGCGGACTGTCCTTTGCCATGAGCGGCTTCTCCTTCTGGAGCCATGATATTTCCGGATTTGAGAGCACGGCCACACCGGATCTGTACAAGAGATGGTCAGCCTTCGGTCTGCTGTCTACCCACAGCCGCCTGCACGGTTCAGGAAGCTACCGCGTGCCGTGGCTGTTTGACGAGGAAGCGTGTGACGTTGTGGCGTTCTTCACAAAACTGAAATGCCGCATGATGCCTTACCTCTACGACAAAGCCATTGAGGCACATGAAGAGGGTACTCCTGTAATGCGTCCGATGGTGTTTGAGTTCACCGATGATCCGGGAACTGCGTATCTGGATCAGCAGTACATGCTGGGTGAGAGCCTGATGGTGGCTCCTGTGCTGAATGAGAGCGGAACGTGTGATTATTATCTCCCGGCAGGAACATGGACACATCTGCTTGGCAATGAGGTGCGTGAGGGCGGCAGATGGTACAGAGATACATACGATTACTTCTCACTTCCGCTGTATGTCCGTGAGAATACGCTGCTTGCACTTGGCGCAGTTGAGACACGGCCGGATTACGACTATGCGGATGGGCTGACTCTGCGTCTGTACCAGTTAGAGGAAGGTGCACATACCTCCTGCAGAGTGCCTGCAACAGATGGAACCATTGTCAATACGATTTCAGCCGAAAGATGCGGCAGCGAAATCACACTGAATCTTGACAATGCAGCAGGAGAAATCAAGCTGAGCATTTACAGCGGAACGGATGTTAAGGAAACTGTGATTCCGGCAGGCGTGACACAGTATAAGACTGAGCTTTAACACGGTTTCGGCACTTTTTGGATATATTTTGACGCATTTCAGAAAGTATGGAAAGGAAAACAGAACATGATAAGACAGAAAATTCAGGAAAACTGGAAAATGCGCCGGGTCGGGGATACGGAATTTTTACCGGCGGCTGTTCCGGGAACCGTATATACTGATTTACTGAGAAATGGAAAAATGGAGGATCCGTTTTTTAAAGATAATGAATTAAAAGCGCTGAAGCTGATGGAGGATGACTACGAGTACGAGGTGGAATTTATATGTGACCGACACATTCTCGACAGCAGCCGTGTTGTCCTGCATTTTGACGGCGTGGACACCATCGCGGACGTATATCTGAACAATACCCATATCGGTTCTCCGTGCAACATGCACCGGATCTGGGAATACGAGGTGGGAGAACTGCTGCAGGAGGAAAAAAACGAGCTGCGCGTTGTTTTCCACTCTCCGCTGAAATATATTGACGAAGCTTTCCGTGTCAGCCAGACGCACGGAAGTGAGGATGCCATGGACGGTTTTGTCAATATCCGCAAGGCACACTGCATGTTTGGCTGGGACTGGGGTGCACACCTTCCGGATGCAGGACTGTTCCGCCCGGTGACGCTTTTGGGCATTGACAGGGCGAGGATAGACAGTGTCTACATTACACAGAAGCACTGTGAAGATCAGGTGGTGCTGAGCTTTGATGTGGATGTGGAAGAGAATGACGATGAGAAGGACTGTGATGCGGCCGGATGCGGATGCGAGGCGGACTGCTGCGCTGCCGGGGATGCGGATAAAGAACTGCGCTACTGTGTAAAGCTGACTGCGCCTGACGGCACGGTAATTACGGAGGATGGAAGTCCGGAGAACGTGACTGTGGAGCATCCGATGCTCTGGTGGCCAAATGGCTACGGGGAGCAGTATCTGTACACAGTGGAAGTATCACTGCTTGCAGGTGATGAAATTCTCGATGTCTGGACCAGGAGAATCGGTCTGCGCACCATGACCATGAACTGTGAGAAAGATCAGTGGGGCAACAAATTTGCATGTCAGGTAAACGGTCTGGATATCTTCGCCATGGGTGCCGACTATATTCCGGAAGATCATCTGCTGGGCCGCGTCACACCGGAGACGACGCGCACGCTCCTTGAAAAATGCAGGTGGGCAAATTTTAACGCCATCCGCGTCTGGGGCGGCGGTTACTATCCCGAGGACTGGTTCTATGACATCTGTGATGAGCTGGGACTGGTGGTATGGCAGGATTTCATGTTTGCTTGTGCTGTCTACGATCTGACACCGGAGTTTGAGGAGAACATCCGGGAGGAATTTATCGACAATGTCAAGCGTCTGCGTCACCATGCCAGCCTGGGACTCTGGTGCGGCAACAATGAAATGGAAGATTTTGTCGCACAGAAAAATGAATGGGTGACGAAGCCGCAGGAGGTGAGGGATTATCTGTTCATGTATGAGCGGATTATCCCGGAGGTGCTGCGCGAGTATGACCCGCAGACGTTCTACTGGCCCTCCAGTCCGTCCTCAGGCGGAAGTTTTGACGATCCTCAGGATCCGAATCGCGGCGACGTGCATTTCTGGCAGGTATGGCACGGCAACAAGCCATTTACAGAATACAGAAAATATTACTTCCGCTATCTGTCCGAGTTCGGTTTTCAGTCGTTCCCGACAATGAAGACCATTGAGAAGATCAGCGATGACCCGGACGATTACAATATCTTTTCCTACGTGATGGAAAAACATCAGAGGAACGGAAGCGCAAACGGAAAGATCATGAATTACATGCAGCAGACGTACCGTTACCCCTCCGATTTCAGGACGGTGCTGTACGCCTCACAGCTTCTGCAGGCAGACGGAATCCGTTACGGAGTAGAGCATTTCCGGCGCAACAGAGGGCGCTGCATGGGTGCTGTATACTGGCAGCTCAATGACTGCTGGCCGGTTGCATCCTGGTCCTCCATCGATTACTGCGGACGTCTGAAGGCACTGCACTATTATGCGAAGCGTTTCTTTGCGCCGCTGATGCTCTCCTGCGAAGAACAGGGCCTTATGACATCAGGGAAAGATCTGAACAGACAGTATTTTGATTTTGAAAAATCGATTCGCCTGAATGTGGCCAACGAGACACGCTCAGACGAGACTGTAACGGTGCGTTGGGAACTTCGCAACCCGAAGGCGGAGATTCTTCAGAGCGGTGCACAGACGGTGACAGTTCCGGCGCTGACCAGCGTGTGGCTGGATAAGGTGGAGTTCCCGGATGCGGATATTTATACACAGTATATCAGTTATGAGCTGGAGAAGGACGGACAGGTGATATCCGGCGGTACGGTTCTCTTCTCCTATCCGAAATATTTCCGCTATGAGAACCCGCATCTTGCGTACACGGTAGACGGGGATGAAATTACGGTGACAGCAGACGGTTATGCGAAGAGCGTAGAGATTCTCAATGAGAATGAGGATCTGGTTCTGTCGGATAATTATTTTGATATGAATGCAGGATCCAAGACCGTGAAGGTGGAGAGCGGTGATCCGTCAAAGCTGAGACTGTGCAGCGTGTATGATATCAGATAGGGACTGTCTGACAGAATCGCAGATATGGGAGTTTTAAAGGGACGTATGATAATGAGAAAGGGGTATACGTATATGAAGCGTGTGTGGCGAATAATACTTTCGGGCTGTGCGATGATGCTGATCTGCCTGGGGCTGGCTCTTCAGACCGGGCAGCAGGCATATGCGGCAAAAGCAGAGGAAAGTATGCCGAAAACAGCGATCACAAGATGCTATGTGAGCGCCGGTCAGCAGGGGTTCCACCCCAGCAGCAAGAACTATCTGCCGATCCAGGTACAGTACAAAATCACAGACAACGGTTTCGGTGGGATGTATCGCATGAGACTGCGCATCCTGAACGAGGAAGGCAGATACGTATTTCAGAAGCTGTGGAATATTTCAGGCACCGGGTATCTGAGATACCGATGGAACGGAAAAGCATCGGCAAAGAACCAGGCAGGTCTCGCCTCTGGCAGCTTCATCGGGGACGGAACATACCAGGTACAGCTTACCATCCGGTATCAGGCGAAGGGAGCCGGCACGTGGAAGAGTGGTGCTTCAGCCGTCAGAATCTTTGAGGTGACCAGGCAGGCGCCTTCCGGAAGTGCCGGACTTGCCGTGGCAGAGGAAATTCCGGTGTTCACCGGAAACAAATACATCGATTATATTGCGGAGCAGATGGTGCAGGAAGCGGAGATTACGGATGATATGACAGCAGATGAGAAGGTGGAAAAGATTTATCACTATATGACCACGCATTTTCATCATGTCCATTACAGCAAGTCAGAGTCCTACAAAATATATTACAGTACCACAAAACGCAGGAGCAAAATCAATGCTTACCGGAAGGAGACAACGGCACGGTACAAGGCAGGAGAACTGCTCTATGATTACACCGGCAGCAGAATTTTGTGGAATATGAAGCGCAGGATCGGTGTCTGTACGGATCATGCACTGGTGTTCCAGATTCTGTGCAGGCATGTGGGTGTCGATGCGGGCGTCTGCCGCGGCTACTATCTGAACCGTGACGGTTCCACCCCGACTCATTCCTGGAATTACGCTGTCGTTGACGGAATCAAATACTATTACGATGTGGATGTGGAGATTCAGAATTACGGCAAAGGACAGGGAGATTATTACTGGTACAAAAAGACGCTGACACAGGCGAAGGAGACGCATCTGTTTACGTAAAACTGCAGAAAAAGCAAAGAAAGTGCCCGGATCTTCGGGCACAAATGTGATGATATGAAACTGACAGGGGCTGCCCTGGCACATCTGCGAAAGAAAAATCCTGCGCAGACGTGTCCGGGGCAGCCCTTCAGATTTTATATTTCCATATATTATGCCATGGAGAAACAGTTACAGGAGATGTATTCCTCCTCTGGCAGCTTCTCTTATGACTTCCTCCGGCCACAGAGAACACTGAACTTCTCCGATATGGGCCTTGCGCAGGTAGAACATACAGATACGTGACTGGCCGATACCTCCGCCGATGGTATACGGCAGTGCGCGCTCCAGAATTGCCTTCTGGAACGGAAGCTCGGCGCGTTCTTCACAGCCTGCCAGTTTCAGCTGACGCATCAGAGAGTCTTCGTCCACACGGATTCCCATGGAGGAAAGCTCCAGCGCAATATCGAGCACCGGATAATAAACGAGGATATCAGCGTTCAGATTCCAGTCATCATAGTCCGGGGCACGTCCGTCATGAGGCTTGCCGGAGGCAAGCGCTCCGCCGATCTGCATTACACAGACAGCGCCTTTTTCTTTTGTGATTTTGTACTCTCTCTCGTGGGGAGTGAGCTCCGGATACATATCCTCCAGCTCCTGGGAGGTCAGGAAGAAAATCTCTTTCGGAAGATATTCTCCTATGTAGTCATACTGAATGGACATATAGACTTCTGTCTTCTTCAGAGCCTTATATACGGAGCGTACCACCTTCTTCAGTGTATCCAGTGTCCGCTCGCTCTTGTTGATAACCTTCTCCCAGTCCCACTGATCCACATAGATCGAATGGATATTGTCCGTATCCTCATCACGCCGGATCGCATTCATGTCCGTGTAAAGACCCTCGCCGTGTACGAAGCCGTACTGCTTCAGCGCGTAGCGCTTCCACTTGGCGAGAGAGTGGACGATCTCTGCTTCTGCATCATTCTGCTCCTTGATACCGAACTTGACCGGGCGCTCAACACCGTTGAGATTGTCGTTCAGTCCTGATAAGGGATCAACGAAAAGTGGTGAGGAAACACGTAGCAGATTCAGCTGGGAAGCCAGCGTCTGCTGGAAAAAGTCTTTGACTGTCTTGATCGCAATCTGCGTATCATACAGTGAGAGGGCAGATGTGTAGCCCTCCGGTATTATTAAACGGTTCATTTTATATTTCCTCCGGAATTAAAAAATCAATAGAATCAAATTCACCATGTCACATTATACCAGAACGAAAAAAAGTTACAACAAAAAAATGAGCGAAATCAGAAAGATTCTGCAGAGAAATACATTTTCAGAGCATCTTGTGCAGGTGGGAAGGTTGACAAGTGCAGGAAAAAAGGTATCATACATAAGAGGAGAAAATTCTGATTACGAAAGCAGAGGTTACAGGATGTACAATTTTGATACTTTTCCAAACAGAAGAAATACAAATTGTGTGAAGTGGGATGAGGCGCCTGAGGGTGTCATTCCCATGTGGGTGGCAGATATGGATTTCTGTACTGCACCTCCGATTGTGGAGGCTCTGGAAAAACGGGCTTCCCATCCGTGTTTCGGTTATCCCAACGGTGACAGCCAGTGGCTGAAAGAGCTTGTGGCGAAACATTATGAAAAGGTTTATCAGGTAAAGGTGGAGACAGAATGGATTGTCTGGGTGCCCAGTGTGATTCCCGGCGTTGTGGCGGCGCTTCAGATGGCAGGAGGGACGTTTATGTATTCCGTTCCGATGTACAATCATATCCGCACGCTTTACAAAGAGGCAAAGCTGCCTGTGATCGAGGTTCCTCTGAAGAAGGACGCAGACAGCCGGTTTTCCATGGATATTCCGGCGATGGAGGCTGCTCTGACGCCGGACGTAAAGAGCGTAATTCTGTGCAATCCCCATAATCCGGTGGGCCGCGTGTATACCCGCGCCGAGCTGGAAGAGCTGCAGCAGTTCTGCAAAAAGCATCATCTGCTGCTGATCAGTGACGAGATTCACTGCGAGCTTGCACTGGATCAGAAGCATATACCGTATTTTGCGGTGAACGGGGAATCATCCGTCTACAGTGTGACACTGTCCAGCGCAGGAAAGATATGCAATATTCCGGGTCTTCCCATGGGCTTTGCGATCATACCTGACCGCGCACTGCGTGAAGCCTTTATCAGCCAGCAGGACGGACTTCTGCCTTCCGGCAATGTGCTGACGCTGGCCGCGTATGAGAAAGCGTACGACGGAAGCTGCGATGCATGGAAGAAAGAACTGAGAGAGCGTCTTGTGGCCAACCGTGATCTGGTGGATCAGTGGGTATCCGGTGTTCCGGGGATTACGGCTCCCCACAACGAGGGGACGTATCTGGCATGGCTGGACTGCTCCGCTCTGGGTCTGGAAGATCCTGCTGAATTTTTCGAAAAGAAAGCCGGAGTGATGGTATCACCGGGAGAGATTTACGGAGACAGCCAGTGCGTCAGACTGAATTACGGATGTCCTGAAGCTCAGCTGCGGGAAGCACTTGAGCGGATGAAGAAGGCTGTTCTGTAAAAAAATAAAAAAATCCCTTGCAGTCTGAAAAAAAATGTGCTAGGATAGCTCCAATAAAAGGCTGTGAAGGAGACTCGGTTTCTGAAACCTGACAGGAATTCGGCATCACCGACTGAGAGTGCTGATTAGGGGAAGGAGACAGCGGGAACACTCCGGAGCTGACTGTTCGAACGGCGGACACTTGTGATCCGGTTCAGTAGGGCAGTACGGCAGGCACACGTTACGTGCAGAAAGAGAGGCAGACAAAGAGGTCTGCAATGCGGGTGGTACCGCGGGTAAAGATTATCCGTCCCGGAATATCATATATTGATGTTCCGGGACTTTTTGTGCCTTTTTTCAATCTCAATATAAAATACGTTTCCAAACTGCATGCACCCGTGACAATCATACATGTATGGTTGAGCGCGTATGTGTATTTTTTTATACCTTTTTTCCGGATCGGGACGCAGATGCAGCTGTCCGGCTGTGAATCAGATGCGTGACGGGAAATACGCATGGCAGGAATGACAGAGAAAGAAGAGGTGAGAAATTGTCACAGAAGGTTCCGGAACCGGAAGGAGATTAGTATGGAATTTTTATCAGGAACAACAGCAAAAGAAACGATGGAACTGCATGATCTGATGGCAGAGGAATGTATCGGAAAAACGGTGAGGGTAAACGGAGCCGTTCACTCAGTACGCGATATGGGAGAGGTCTCCTTTGTGGTGCTGCGCAAGCGTGAAGGGCTGCTGCAGTGCGTGTTTGAGGAGGGAACTTCTGTACTTTCAGCGAAAGAAATCCGGGAGGCACAGACGGTGGAACTGACGGGAACCGTAGAGAAAGATGAGCGTGCTCCTCACGGGATTGAGCTTCGCGTGACAGGAGGAGAGATCCTGACGACTCCGTATGCGCCGCTTCCGTTGCCGGTAGGTAAGTGGAAAATGAGCACTTCCCTGGAGGCCAAGCTGGACAGCCGCAGCATTTCGCTGAGAAATATCAGAGAGCGGGCAAAATTCCGTATTCAGGAAGGGATTGTGCGGGGATTCCGCGATTTCCTGTACAGCCAGCAGTTTACAGAGATTCACACACCGAAAATCGGTGCGAAGGGTGCAGAGGGAGGTTCCAATATTTTCAGGCTGGAGTACTTCCATCATCCGGCTGTTCTGGCACAGAGCCCGCAGTTTTACAAACAGATGATGGTGGGTGTGTTTGACCGCGTGTTTGAGACGGCACCGGTGTTCCGTGCCGAAAAGCACAACACAAAGCGCCATCTGAATGAATACACAAGTCTTGATTTTGAGATGGGCTATATTGACAGCTTTCACGATATTATGGAGATGGAGACAGGCTTTCTCCAGTACACCATGAGATTGCTGGAGAAAGAGTATGCAGACGAGCTGAAGATTCTCGGCGTCACACTGCCGGATACTGAGCGGATTCCGATGGTACGCTTTGACACGGCAAAACAGCTTGTATCAGAAAAATATAACCGTAAAATCAAAAACCCGTACGATCTGGAGCCTGAGGAGGAGACGCTGATCGGACAGTATTTCAAGGAAGAGTACAATGCAGATTTCGTGTTCGTAACCCATTATCCGTCAAAGAAGCGTCCGTTTTACGCCATGGATGATCCGGCAGATCCGAAGTTTACGCTGAGCTTCGATCTTCTGTTCCACGGCCTGGAAATCACCACAGGCGGACAGCGTATTCATGATTATCAGGAGCTGCGCAGAAAAATTGCGGCGCGCGGAATGTCCGAGGAGGGCATGGATCAGTATCTGGATACGTTCAAATACGGAATGCCGCCTCACGGAGGTCTCGGAATCGGCCTTGAGCGCTTGACAATGAAGCTGGTGAGGGAGGATAATGTAAGAGAAACGACATTATTCCCGCGTGATCTTTCCAGACTTGAGCCGTAACAGGGATCGAATGAATCAGGAGAACAGGTGATGTATCCGGAGAAACACCGGTATACAGAGATACACGACCTGATCTGTGTCATTGTCCCGTATACTGTGACGGGAGCTGCCCTGTCAGGCGGACCGGATAAAACGCAGGCGGCAGGAAGCGCGGGAGGTACAGATAAGGGAGGTAAATATGGAACGATGTACTCTGTGTGGAGGGAAGCTCAGACCGGACGGAAGATGTGCGGAATGTGGGCTGGATAACTCCAGAAACGATAAAAAATATCACCTGAATACGCATAACGACAAGACTTCTGCGTTCCACCGCGGAAAATGTGAGGATCACCTGAACCGAGACCGCGAAGAACGCAATTCCGGAGAAAGGAAGAATTCCGGAAAATCCGGACAGACGGACAGCAAAAAGGCTGTCGGCAATAACAGCCGCAATGAAAGCCAGGGCGCAGGAGCGGCGCGCGGGAAAAGACCGGACAGCAGCCAGGGCGCAGGAGCGGCGCGCAAAGAAACCGAAAACTACAGCTCGGGGAAAGCGACGGCGCGCCAGAGAAAGCAGACCGGAACCGTTAAAAAGAAGAGAAGCAGTCTTGGAACAGTGGTAAAAGCGATTCTCCTGATCTATGTGCTGAATTTTCTGTTTACTTACCTGCCCGAAGCAGTCAACGAAATTATGGATGAAATATCAGAAAGACAGGAAGCAGTCTCGTATGATGAGGCGGCAGAAGTTCGGGATCCTGAAACGGATGATGCAGACGAAGAACCGGAAATTGAAGAATTACAGCATGCATGGGATACCCAGGCAGATGGATACTATACGGCCATGCTGACGCCCGGTGTCTATACGGTGGGATACGACATTCCTGCCGGTACGTACCAGATATCCTGCCCCAAAGGAACGGGATGGGTGACACTGTGTGATCAGGAGGCAGAAATCACTTATTTTGAGGCACTTTATTCTGCCCAGGAGCAGAAAAATTATGAGGAATATATGGAAACGGCGTGTCCGCATTCTGAATATACCGAACTGCTGACGCTGGATGAGGGGATGGTACTCTGGCTTGAAGAGTGTCAGTATGAATTCCTGCTTGCGGGAATCGGAGACGGGGCAGATTCTCTGAAAGAGCATGAGCCCCAGCAGCTTTCCCGCACCGTTAAGCTGCAGGACAGTATGACAGCCGGTACAGATTTTGAACAGGGTGTGTATGACCTGGTACTGGATGGAGAGGACACGGCTGTGTGCGTGAATATCAATATAGAAGAGACAGACACACCGTATTATATTTATCTGGATGAAAACGGCGGATTATTTCAGAGGTTTCCGTTTTCCCGGGGCACGACAGTCGAAGCCGACTTCTACGGCGCTTCGGGAGAGGTGCTGCTGGTGCCCAGCTATTAAGCGAAGGATCCTGTAATTTCCGTTTCAATGCGCAGAATATGAAGAAGAGAAGAAGCTAAGCATTGGAGCGGAAGGTATGCAGATGCAGTGTGAGAGGAGAATATTATGGCAAATATAATCAGTGATGAGACAATTGAATATGTCGGAATTCTGGCAAAGCTGGAGCTTTCCGAAGAGGAAAAGGAGCAGGCAAAAAAGGACATCGGCAGAATGCTGGATTACATTGACAAGCTCAATGAGCTGGATACGTCCGGTGTGGAGCCGCTTTCCCACGTGTTTCCTGTCAACAATGTGTTCCGGGAGGATGTTGTGACAAATACAGATACGCGTCTGGCCATTCTTGCCAATGCACCGGCGCAGAAGGATGGCTCCTTTAAGGTTCCGAAAACCGTGGAGTAGGGAGGGACTTTTAAGACTTCGAAGATGACAGAACAGGGCGGGAGATACCGTCCGGAAAGGAAACGCGACATGCAGATTAGTGAAATGACTGCTCTCGAGATGGGCAGAAGCATAAAGAAAAGAGAGATTTCCGTTCTGGAAGCGACAAAGGACTGTCTGGAACGCATCCGGGTGATGGAGCCGGAAATTAACAGTTTTGTCACTGTGGATGAGGAGGCAGCGCTGGAGAGTGCCCGGGAAATCCAGAAAAAAATAGATGACGGCAGCATGACAGGTCCTCTGGCAGGCGTTCCGGCCGCCGTAAAGGACAATATCTGCACGGAAGGTCTGAAGACAACGTGCAGTTCAAAAATTCTCTGGAACTTTGTTCCGACGTACTCGGCAGAAGCTGTTCTGAATATGAAGAAGAACGGCGCTGTCATTCTCGGAAAAACGAATATGGATGAATTCGCCATGGGAAGCACCACAGAGACCTCTGCATTCGGAGCAACAAAAAATCCCTGGAATACAGATCACGTTCCGGGAGGCTCATCAGGCGGCTCCTGTGCGGCCGTTGCAGCCTGTGAGACGATATACGCCCTTGGTTCCGATACGGGTGGTTCCATCCGACAGCCTTCTTCGTTCTGCGGCGTCACCGGATTGAAGCCGACATACGGAACAGTATCACGCTACGGACTGATTGCTTACGGGTCTTCTCTCGATCAGATCGGACCGATCGCAAAGGATGTTTCTGACTGCGCGGCAGTGCTTGAGATGATTGCATCCCATGATGCAAAGGACAGCACCTCGATTCTGCGGACGGATCTTGATTTTACGTCTGCTCTTGTGGATGACGTGAAAGGTCTGCGGATTGGAATACCGAAGGATTACTTTGGGGAAGGTCTGGATGAAGAAGTAAAGCAGGGTGTGCTGAAAGTGGCAGATGTGCTCCGCAGTAAAGGAGCCGAGGTGGAGCTGTTTGACTTAAGTCTTGTAGAGTATGCTATCCCTGCGTATTACGTTATTGCATCCGCTGAGGCAAGCTCCAATCTGGCCCGCTTCGACGGCGTAAAATACGGATACCGAGCAGAGGAATACGAGGGACTTCACAATATGTACAAAAAGAGCCGTTCCGAGGGATTTGGAGAAGAGGTAAAGAGAAGAATTATGCTGGGTTCCTTCGTCCTGAGTTCAGGCTACTATGATGCGTATTACCTGAAAGCACTGAGGACAAAAGCTCTGATCAAACAGTCTTTCGACCGCGCTTTCGCGAAGTACGATGTAATTCTGGCCCCGGCATCACCGACGACGGCACCGGGACTGGAAGAGAGCCTCAGTGATCCGCTGAAGATGTATCTCGGTGATATCTATACGATTTCTGTCAATCTGGCAGGACTGCCGGGAATTACGGTGCCGTGCTGCAGAGATCTGGCAGGACTCCCGATCGGTGTACAGATCATCGGAGACTGCTTCCAGGAGAAAAAAATTATTCGTGCTGCATACGCGTACGAGCAGGCCAGAGGACCGTGGCAGGCACCGGACTGCAGGATGAAGCAGGATCCGGAGAACTGTCCGGCGAAAGAGCAGCCGGGTGCAACCACACAGAAGGGGGTGGAGTAAGATGGCAAAACAGTATGAGACAGTCATCGGACTTGAAGTTCATGTAGAGCTTGCGACAAAGACGAAAATATTCTGCGGCTGCTCCACCGCGTTCGGAGGAGCTCCCAATACACATACGTGTCCGGTCTGCACCGGAATGCCGGGTTCCCTTCCTGTGCTGAACAGACAGGTGGTGGAATACGCCATGGCAGTAGGACTGGCGACAAACTGCCAGATCAATCAGTACTGCAAATTTGACCGGAAAAATTATTTTTATCCTGATAATCCACAGAACTATCAGATTTCACAGCTCTATCTGCCGATCTGCCACGACGGAGGAATTGAGATTGAGACGGCAGCGGGCAAAAAGACGGTCGGTATCCACGAGATCCATATGGAGGAGGATGCAGGAAAACTGATCCACGATGAGTGGGAAGACTGTTCTCTTGTCGATTACAACCGAAGCGGAGTTCCTCTGATAGAGATTGTTTCAGAGCCGGATATGCGCAGTGTAGAGGAGGTCATCGCGTATCTCGACAAGCTGCGTCTGATTATTCAGTATCTCGGCGCTTCCGACTGCAAGCTTCAGGAAGGTTCCATGCGTGCCGATGTCAACCTCTCTGTTCGTGAGGTCGGCACAGAGAAATTCGGCACAAGGACGGAGATGAAGAACCTGAACTCCTTCAAGGCAATCGCACGTGCCATAGAAGGTGAACGGGCGAGACAGATTGAGCTGCTGGAGGAGGGAAAACCGGTGATCCAGGAGACACGCCGCTGGGACGACAACAAGGAATATTCCTATCCGATGCGTTCCAAGGAAGATGCCCATGACTACCGCTATTTCCCGGATCCGGATCTTGTGCCTGTATGGATCAGTGATGAATGGCTGCAGGAGGTAAAGGATCGCCAGCCGGAGCTTCGGACAGAAAAACTGATTCGCTATAAAGAAGAATTCGATATTCCGGACTACGATGCAGGTATTCTGACCAGCTCGAAGCAGCTGGCAGATCTCTTCGAGGAGACGACAGCAATCTGCGGGAAACCGAAAAAGGTATCCAACTGGCTGATGGGCGAAACGCTCCGTCTGCTGAAAGAAGAGGGACAGGAGCCTGAGGAGCTTTCCTTCTCACCGGAGCATCTGGCGAAGCTGATTGAACTGACGGAAGCAGGTACCATCAATCAGACTGTCGCAAAAGAAGTATTTGAAAAAATATTCTACGACGATATCGATCCGGAGCGTTACGTGGAAGAGCATGGTCTGAAGACGGTCAATGATGAAGGAGCACTCCGCAGCACAGTGGAGCGTGTGATTGACGAGAATCCGCAGTCGGTGGCTGATTACAGGGGCGGAAAAGAAAAAGCGCTGGGATTCCTTGTGGGACAGACCATGAAGGCAATGAAAGGTAAAGCTAATCCGGGAGCAGTAAACAAGCTGCTGAAGGAACTGCTCGGATAATGAAAAAACACAGCTGTATTTCAGATTCTCCATCTTTCAGTGCTGAGAGCAAAGCGTCATGCATATATATCAGGTAAGGGAGATTCTTCCCCGGGAGATAATATTGCAAAAAAGAAAGGGGAGAGGCTGTGGAGCGGCTGATGGGAAAGGGGAAATCATTTCGCGGATTAGGCAAAGGGCTGGCTGCCGCATTTCTCTTGACGGTATTGCTGCTGCTGATTCTGGCATTTCTGCTTCTGAAGCTGCAGTGGGACACATCAGAAACAGAGCTGGCTATCCTGGCGGTATATGTCCTGTCGTGTTTTGCCGGCGGCTGGATCAGCGGAAGAAAAGCGGAGAGAATGAAATTTTTGTGGGGGCTGCTGTGCGGCATCCTGTATTTTCTGATCCTGCTTGCCGTATCTGTCATGGGAGAAAAAGCACTGCGTTCGGATCTTACCGCAGGCGTTGTGGCTTTTCTGCTCTGCGCCGCAGGCGGAATGTCTGGCGGAATGGTATCATGATGATTTGGGGGTCAAAATTCTTTGACCCCCTGATACGTGTGGATTTCTCTGCGTTTCACGCTCGCGAGCTCCCTCCCCACCACTTAATGCTCTGCGCGTTTGAAGTGGGGGACTTACTTGATTCGGTTAAAATTGATTTATAAATTTTTTGCTTTTATTTTGGATATTTCTGTGTTATAGTTAACGCAAACAGGACTTATGATTTTATAGTCGTTTCAGTCGTTTCAGACATTTTTCCCTTAGAATCAGGAAACAGTAGAATGATGAGGTGTATATGAGAGAAAAATATGAATCCTTGTCCCTGTCCGTATTGAAGGATCTGGCAAAGGCCAGAGGGATGAAGGGAATATCAGCAATGAAAAAAAGCGCCTTAATAGAGGCGATGCTTGCGGAGGATGCAAAGAATCAGGACAGCTCTGTCCGGGAGAATGGCAGCACGATACAGGAAAACGATTCGACAAAGGAATACAGTGTGATCACGGAGGACAGAGCGGTACAGGAAACGTGGCCGGCTTCGGAAAATCGAGCGGTACAGGAAATGCGGCCGGCTTCGGAGAATCGAGCGGTACAGGAAACACGGCCGGCTTCGGAGAATCGAGCGGTACAGGAAACACGGCCCGCAAGGGAAAACAGACCGGTACAGGAACAGAAACGATATCAGCAGGGGCAGGGAAGGATTGCTGCCGATCCGACAGAGCAGAGAAGAATGCGTCCTGCAGGACAGGAGCTGCGCAGAGATGTCACATCTGTGAGACGTCAGCGCCCGGAAAGTCCGGAAATGCGTCAGGAGCGTCCGGAAGTACGTCAGGAGCGTATGGAAATGCGTCAGGAGCGTCCGGAAGTACGTCAGGAGCGCCCGGAAATGCGTCAGGAACGTACGGAAGTACGTCAGGAGCGTCCGGAAATACGTCAGGAGCGTGCGGAAATCAGTGAATCGCGGCAGGAAAATGTGGAGACACGGCCTGAGAATACGGACAGACCGCCGGCAGAACTTTCCCAGCTTGACAGCGGTGTTACAGTTTCCGGAATTCTGGAGGTCATGCCGGACGGATACGGATTTATCCGCAGCGACAATTATCTGCCGGGAGAGAATGATGTTTATGTTTCTCCGTCTCAGATCAGACGCTTCAACCTGAAGACAGGTGACATTATCTGCGGAAATACGAGAATCAAATCTCAGCAGGAGAAGTTCAGTGCACTGCTGTACCTGAAGACAATCAATGACAAGATCCCGTCAGAAGCCATGAAACGCTACAATTTTGAAGATATGACGCCCGTTTTTCCAAATGAGCGGCTTCGCATGGAGCGCGGATCACGTGCCATTGCCATGAGAATTGTGGATCTGTTTTCACCGATCGGAAAGGGGCAGCGAGGCATGATCGTATCGCCGCCGAAGGCAGGCAAGACGACGCTTCTGAAAGATGTTGCCCGCTCGATCCTGCAGAATGACCCGAAAATGCGTCTTTTGATTCTTCTGATCGATGAGCGGCCTGAGGAGGTAACAGACATTAAGGAAGCGATCCAGGGCGACAATGTGGAAGTCATCTACTCGACCTTTGATGAGCTTCCGGAGCATCACAAGCGTGTATCGGAGATGGTGATTGAGCGTGCGAAACGTCTCGTGGAGCAGAAAGAAAACGTGACGATTCTGCTGGACAGTATCACACGTCTTGCCCGCGCTTACAATCTGACTGTTCCGCCAAGCGGACGTACACTCTCAGGAGGTCTCGACCCGGCGGCGCTGCATATGCCGAAGCGGTTTTTCGGTGCTGCCCGCAAAATGCGCGAAGGCGGAAGCCTGACCATCCTTGCGACGGCGCTTGTCGATACAGGAAGCAAGATGGATGACGTTGTTTATGAGGAGTTTAAGGGAACCGGAAATATGGAACTTGTGCTCGACCGCAAGCTCTCGGAAAAACGGGTATTCCCTGCGATCGATATTCCGAAATCAGGCACAAGGCGCGAGGATCTCCTGCTTGACCGTGAGGAACAGGAGGCAGTCTACATCATGCGCCGTGCACTCAACGGAATGAAGTCGGACGAAGCAGTGGAAAATATTCTGAATACCTTTGTCCACACGAAGGACAACCGTGAGCTGGTTGCCCGGGTGCGCAGACAGAAATTTATCTGATTGAAAACTGAAAACTGTTGCATTTTGGCGGGAAGTATGGTATCATACCCATGTTGTCTATATATGACAGAACTGCAGGGACTTGCAGGGATAGTCCGGGAAAGCTTACTGCGGTAACACTCGAGCAGTATTGACCGGGAATTGATTCCGGCAGCTGTGCCGGAAGAGCAGTTCACAGAATAAGAAGAAGAGGTGAAAATCATGAAGGAAGGAATCCATCCGAATTATTATCAGGCAACTGTAACATGCAACTGTGGTAACACATTTGTAACAGGCTCTACAAAGAAAGATATCCACGTAGAAATCTGCTCCAAATGCCATTCATTCTACACAGGACAGCAGAAGGCTGCAGCAGCCCGCGGACGTATTGAGAGATTCAACAAGAAGTACGGCATTGAATCTAAATAAGTCTAAATAAGGAAAGAAAAGATAAGGATGAGATTGTATAATCTCATCCTGTTTTTGAATGAAAGGACAAATCATGAAACCATCCGGTATTGGTGGCCAGGCGGTCATTGAAGGTGTTATGATGCGAAACGGCGGGAAGTACGCCGTTGCTGTGCGGACACCTGAGGGAGAAATTTCGGTTGATGTGCAGAACTGCAGCAGCAATCGGATTCAGAATAACAAGATAGTAAAACTGCCGATTATCCGTGGTGTGGTCAATTTCTTTGACTCCATGATTCTCGGCATGAAGGCGCTGATGTACTCGGCTTCCCTGTTTGCAGAGGAGACAGAGGAGGAGAAGGCTGAGCGCGAGGGAAAGGCAAGGAAGAAGGCTGAAGCGAAGGCAGGGAAGCTCCGCAGCCAGGGCAAAACGGCTGAGGCTGAGGCTGTGCTTGCCAGGTGTGAGGAAAAGCTTGCGAAGGAAGCAGGTACGGTGTCCTCTGAGAAGGATAAGAAAGATGACGATCTGCTGATGACGGTCACAGTGATTTTTTCACTTGTATTTTCCATTGTTCTTTTTATGATGCTTCCGTATTTTATTTCCCGTTTCCTGCGTCAGGTGATTGCATCGGAGATGCTGATCCTGATCGTGGAAGGTATCGTAAAGCTGGCGATTTTCTTCGGGTATCTTGCACTGATTTCCAGGATGAAAGATATCCAGCGCACCTTTATGTATCACGGTGCGGAGCATAAATGCATCAACTGTATCGAGCATGGACTCGAGCTTAATGTCGAAAATGTACGGAAAAGCTCCAGGGAGCACAAACGCTGCGGTACAAGCTTTCTGTTTATCGTCATGTTCATCAGTATTGTATTTATTATGGTGTTCAGTATTCCGCTGTTTATGCTGATTCATGTCAATACGTCGTTCTGGAGAATTGTACTGAGACTGGCTCTGCTTCCTCTGATTGCAGGTGTGTCCTATGAGTTTATCCGCCTTGCCGGAAAATATGATAATCCGGTGATCAATGCTCTGAGCAGACCGGGAATGGCCCTTCAGCATATGACCACAAAGGAGCCGGACGATTCAATGATAGAAGTGGCAATCGCATCCGTGGAGGCTGTATTCAACTGGAAGAAATTTGAGAATGAGCAGTTCGGCACGGACTATGAATATGAAACGGAACTGACGGATGCAGAAGAAAAACTGCATGAGTCCGCATAACCATATGAAGACTGTGCGAATCAATGAAATGGAAGAAAAAATGCCGGAGCAGGCAGATCATACTGCCGGGATCCGGCCGTTTTCT
Source organism: Lachnospiraceae bacterium (assembly GCA_004557975.1). GTDB lineage: Bacteria > Bacillota > Clostridia > Lachnospirales > Lachnospiraceae > Choladousia. The sequence goes on along the minus strand of SFEV01000001.1, from coordinate 24,135 downwards.
CTGCATGAGGCGCTGCGATACGGGGAACAGTATCTGAGAGACTGCGGCATTGAGGATGCTGCTTCAGATGCATGGCTTTTGCTGGAATTTGTCACCGGAATCCGCAGAGCTTTCTTTCTGGCAGAGCGCAGAAGCCTCATGGAAGAAAAATCGCAGGAGCGTTATTTCGGGCTGCTGAAAAAGCGCGGCAGCCATATACCGCTGCAGCATCTGACCGGGGAACAGGAGTTTATGGGACTGCCGTTTCTGGTGAATGAGCATGTGCTGATTCCGCGGCAGGACACAGAGATTCTGGTGGAAGAAGCGCTTAAGCGTGTGCAACCGGGAATGCGTATTCTTGATCTGTGTACTGGCTCCGGATGCATTGCAGTCAGCATCGCGAAGCTGGCTTTGGATATCGTCCGGCAGGTGAAGACTGCGGATTTTGCGCAGATGAACGGGCGGCACGGCAATACGGCAGATGGTGGGGAGCCTGAGCATACGGATAGCCGGCGGATCATCACAGTAGATGGTTCCGACGTATCGTCGGAAGCACTTGCGGTTGCGCAGGAAAATATCCGTCGTCTGGGAGCACCGGTCCGGCTGATGCAGAGCGATCTGTTTGAGCAGGTTACAGACAGTTATGATATGATTGTCTCCAATCCGCCGTATATCAGGACTTCCGTGATAGAGGAGCTGTCAGAGGAGGTTCGGCTGCACGAGCCATATGGGGCCCTTGACGGAAAAGAGGACGGGCTTTACTTTTACAGGCGGATAACAGAAGAGAGCACCGGGCACCTGAATCCGGGAGGCTGGCTTTTGTTTGAAATCGGTTACGATCAGGCGGAGGATGTCACTGGTATGATGCAGTCGGCAGGCTTTGCGGATGTACAGGTATACAGAGATCTTGCCGGTCTGGATCGTGTGGTCGCCGGACGGAGATTGGACTTATAAGAATACGGTAACTGTTCAGGACAGGAAACACAGTGCGTGCAGGAGGCACGACGGGAGGTAAACATGTTTGACAGATTGGAAGATTTACTGGTAAGGTTTGAGGAACTGCTGAATATGCTGAACGATCCTTCCATCATAGCAGACCAGTCACGGTTTCAGAAGCTGATGAAGGAGCAGGGAAGCCTGCAGCCCCTTGTAGATACGTACAGAGAATATAAAAGCTGTAAACAGACCGTGGAGGACAGCCTTGCAATGCTGGAGGAGGAGTCCGACGAAGAGATGCGGGAGATGCTCAAAGAAGAGCTGAACGATGCAAAGAAGAGAATCGAGGAGCTGGAGCGTGAGCTGAAGATTCTTCTGCTCCCGAAAGACCCCAATGATGACAAGAACGTTATCGTCGAGATCCGCGCAGGAGCAGGCGGCGATGAGGCAGCGCTGTTTGCGGCTGAGATTTACCGCATGTATGTCCATTATGCGGAGAGTCAGCGCTGGCGTGTGGAGACGATGGACGTGGAGGAAATCGGCATCGGCGGTATGAAGTATGTAAGCTTCATGATTACGGGCCAGGGCGCATATTCAAAGCTGAAATACGAGTCCGGCGTACACCGAGTTCAGCGTGTGCCGGAGACAGAATCGGGAGGCCGCATACACACATCCACGATCACCGTGGCGATTATGCCGGAGGCAGAGGAGGTTGATGTGAAGATCGACCTGAATGACTGCAAATTCGATGTGTTCCGTGCTTCAGGAAACGGCGGACAGTGTGTCAACACGACAGATTCCGCGGTACGTCTGACCCATATCCCCACAGGAATTGTGATTTCCTGTCAGGATGAAAAATCCCAGCTCAAGAATAAGGATAAGGCGCTGAAGGTGCTGCGCGCCAAGCTGTACGATCTGGAAATGCAGAAGGCGCATGACGCGGAGGCTGAGGCGAGAAGAAGCCAGGTGGGAACGGGAGACCGCTCCGAGAAAATCCGCACCTACAACTTCCCTCAGGGCCGTGTGACGGATCACCGGATCAACCTGACGCTGTATAAGCTGGAAAAGATCATGGACGGTGATCTTCAGGAAATCATCGACAGCTGCATTGCGGCGGATCAGGCGGCAAAGCTGGCGAAGATGAACGAGAATTAGAAAGGTCGGTTCCGCCACGCGGTGCCGATGATAAATTGTTGAAATGTTAATACAGAATGCCCTGTATCAGTTTATCCGGATCTGAGAAACAGTGATCCGGCTATGAGTAATCGGCAGAGCGGATTATGAGTATCCGCCTGACGCGGCTGATACGGGGCTTTTTTCGGGATTTCCGCGCATTCTGCGCGAAAACACCCATGTGTTCTTTATTGACGTTTCGAAATGAAACGTGTATAGTATAATAACGAGTTTAGTTACAGTTATACACCGATAAAGGAGTAGATTATGGGAAAATATTTTGGTACAGACGGCTTCCGCGGAGAGGCCAATGTAAAGCTGACAGTGGAACATGCATTCAAGGTGGGTCGTTTCCTGGGATGGTACTACGGCCAGGATTATAAGGCACGTATTGTAATCGGAAAAGATACGAGACGATCCAGCTATATGTTTGAGTACGCTCTGGCAGCTGGACTGACGGCATCGGGAGCAGACGCATTTCTGCTTCACGTGACGACGACACCCAGTGTTTCCTATGTTGTGCGTACAGAGGATTTTGACTGCGGCATCATGATTTCAGCGAGCCATAACCCTTACTATGACAACGGACTTAAGATTATCAGCGGAAGCGGTAAGAAAATTGAGGCGGAGATTGAAGAGAAGATCGAAGCGTACATCGACGGGAAGATCGGTGAACTGCCGCTGGCCACAGGGGAGAAGATCGGACGCACCGTGGACTATATTGCAGGAAGAAACCGCTACATCGGTCACCTGATTGCCCTGGCGACTCGTTCTTTCAAAAATACAAAGGTGGGTCTCGACTGCTCAAACGGAAGTGCTTCTTCCATTGCAAAGAGCGTTTTTGATGCTCTGGGTGCCAAGACGTACGTGATTCACAACGAGCCAAACGGAACAAACATCAATGACGGCTGCGGTTCCACACATATTGAGGAGCTTCAGAAATTTGTCATCCAGAAAGGACTGGATGTGGGATTCGCCTATGACGGCGATGCGGACCGCTGTATTGCAGTGGATCATATGGGCCGTGTCATCGACGGAGACCTGATTTTGTACATCTGCGGAAAATATTTCAAGGAGGAGGGCAAGCTGACCAACAACACGATCGTCACAACGATCATGTCCAATCTTGGTCTTTATAAAGCCCTTGACAAGGCAGGTATTGCATACGAGAAGACGGCTGTGGGAGACAAATATGTCTACGCAAATATGTGTGAGAACGGACACTGCATCGGCGGAGAACAGTCCGGACACATCATTTTCTCCAAGTATGCGACAACGGGAGACGGAATTCTGACTTCTCTGATTGTGATGGGTGTCATGATGGATAAGAAGATGACGTTGTCACAGCTTGCCTCCGAGGTTAAGATTTACCCGCAGCTTCTCAAAAATATCCGTGTGGCAGACAAGGCTGCAGTGCGCGAAAATGCAGCAGTACAGGCTGCTGTTCAGAAGGTGACTGACGTTCTTGGGGAGAATGGACGGATTCTCGTCAGAGAGAGTGGTACAGAGCCTGTGATCCGTGTCATGGTAGAGGCAGAGACGGATGAAATCTGTGAAAAATACGTAAATGAGGTAATTGATGTGATCAGGACACAGGGGCTGGCGTAAAACGCGGCTCCTGTGATGAAAGAAGGGTAATCCTGACCGAACAGGAAAACCGGAGGAATTATGGAACACAAATGGAAAAGGCTTGCAGGATACTACAGGCCTTACATGACTTTGTTTTTAACAGATATGTTTTTTGCCGTTCTCGGGGCGGGCGTCACACTGGTGATTCCGCTGATTGTGAGATATATCACGAATCATGTCATTACGCTTCCGGGAAATGAATCTTTCGCCATCATCGTCAGGCTTGGCATCGTGATGGTGGCGATGGTGGCACTGGAATGCTTCTGCAATTTTTATATTGCATATTTTGGCCATATCATGGGTGCAAAGATTGAGCATGATATGCGGAATGAAATTTTCAGCCATTATCAGAAGCTTTCCTTTACTTTTTATGACAATCAGAAAATCGGACAGCTCCTGTCGAGAGTTACGTCCGATCTGTTTGACATCAGTGAGCTGCTGCACCACGGCCCGGAAGATGTTGTCATTTCGCTGATCAAATTTATCGGTTCTTTTATTATTCTCTGCCGGATCAATTCTGTGCTCACACTTGTAGCGTTCGCATTTCTGCCTGTTATTGTACTGTATGCGTTCTATTTTAATAAAAAAATGAAGCGGGCATTTACGCAGAACCGTGCCAGAATTGCCGATATCAACAGCCAGATTGAGGACAGCCTGGCGGGAATTCGTGCTGTGAAGTCCTTTGGCAATGAAGAGATTGAGATGGAGAAATTCCGCAACGGCAATGAGCGGTTTGTGGAGTCGAAGCGTACAAGCTACTGGTATATGGGGCTGTACCATTCCGGTCTCGGTGCACTGACAACGATGGTGACCATTGCTGTCCTTGTGGTAGGTGCCGGCCTGATTACAGGCTCGTACATGGAAGTGACTGATCTGGTGACCTTCCTTCTCTATATCAACAATTTCACAGAGCCGGTCAAAAAGCTGATCAATTTTACAGAACAGTTTCAGAACGGATATACAGGGTATGAGCGTTTTCTTGAAATTCTCGATATTCAGCCGGATATCAAGGATGCTCCGGATGCGCTGTCTGTGGACAGTGTACGGGGAGATGTCCGGTTTGACAATGTTTCTTTCAAATATGAAGAAAATCAGGATACAGTGCTCAGTCATATCAATCTCGATGTGAAGGCCGGCGATTATCTTGCCATAGTAGGTTCCTCGGGAGGAGGAAAGACGACTCTGTGCAGTCTGATTCCGCGATTCTACGATGTGGACGGAGGACGGATTCTGCTGGACGGCACCGATATCCGCAGGATGAAGCTGGCTGATCTGCGCAGACAGATTGGTATTGTACAGCAGGATGTTTATCTTTTTGCGGAAAATATCATGGAAAATATCCGGTACGGACGGCCGGACGCCACCGATCAGGAGGTAATTGAGGCGGCAAAGCTTGCAAATGCCCATGAATTTATCATGCAGCTTCCCAACGGATATGAGACCGATATCGGACAGCGCGGCGTGAAGCTCTCCGGAGGACAGAAGCAGCGTCTCTCTATTGCGCGGGTATTTCTGAAAAATCCGGCAATACTCATTTTTGATGAGGCAACCTCTGCGCTGGACAATGAGAGCGAGAAGATTGTGCAGCATTCCATGGAGAAGCTGGCGAAAGGCAGAACAACCTTCGTCATTGCTCACAGACTCTCCACGATCCGCAACGCACAGAGAATTCTTGTTCTGACGGAAAAAGGAATCGAAGAGCAGGGGACACATGAAGAGCTGCTCGCGAAGAACGGCATTTATGCAAAGCTGTATCGCGGGTAAGCAGACAGAGAAAAGGGATGTTGTGAAACTTTTATGGAGATTAATATAAAAAAACCGGAATTAAAGGATCAGGAGCTGGTAGAACGATATTTCCGGATGAACCAAAACCGCAGCTGTGAGTATACCTTTGCCAATCTGTATCTCTGGTCCCGCCACTATCATGTCGGATTCGCAATGGTCGGAGAAATGCTGGTGTTTCAGTATACAGATGAAGGTGTGTTTACGTTTCCGCAGGGAGACAACCGGTACCTTCGTGAGACGGTGGATGCACTGATGGAATGGTCTGAAGAAAACGGAAAAGAATTCCGTATGACAAATGTGACACCGGAGCAGTTTGAACTGCTGGAGCAGATATATCCCGGCAGATTTGCGATCAGATATTATCGGGATTCGGCGGATTATGTGTATGAGACGGAAAAGCTGATCAGCCTTTCCGGAAAGAAGTATCACGGGAAGAAAAATCATATCAACAAGTTTAAGAAGCTGTATCCGGACTGGAGCTATGAGACCATCAGCAGTGAAAATGTGGAAGACTGTTTTCAGATGGCTCTGGAGTGGAGACGGCAGAACGGCTGCGAGGATGATGAGGAGAAGAGTGCGGAGATGTGTGTGACACTGAATGCTCTCAGGCTGCTTGAGGAACTGAAGCTGCGGGGCGGGCTGATCCGTGCAGGCGGAAAAGTTGTCGCCTTTTCCATAGGGGAACCGGTCTGTGATGATACCATGGTGGTACACATTGAAAAGGCGTATGCGGACGTACAGGGCGCATACCCGATGATCAATCAGCAGTTCCTGGAGCATGAGGCCTCTCAGTACCGGTACGTCAACCGGGAGGAGGATCTGGGAGAGGAAGGCCTTCGTCAGGCGAAGGAGTCGTATCATCCGGTATTTCTGGTGGAGAAAGGTGTCGTGTCCTTTCGGTGATATGAAGTGTGAAATCTGGAAAAGTGTATTGTCCAGGCGGCCGGACCAGGGCTGCGGAAGATGAATGCGTTATACAAAGCAGTGTGTGCAACGCTGCGGCAGGAGGAAAGAGCATGAGAGAATGGGAGAAAAATGTGCGTACTGTTGTACCGTACGTACCGGGAGAGCAGCCGAAGAGAAAAGACATTATCAAGCTGAACACCAATGAAAATCCGTATCCGCCGTCTCCGATGGTAGCAGAAGCGCTGGTTGCAATGACAACGGGGAATATGCGTAAATATCCGGATCCGACGGCAGAGCTTCTTGTCAGTGCCATCGCCGCAGAATACAGTCTGAAGCCGGAGCAGGTGTTTGTGGGTGTCGGCTCCGACGATGTGCTTGCAATGGCGTTTCTGACCTTTTTTAATTCTGACAGACCGATTCTGTTTCCGGATATCACGTATTCTTTTTACGATGTGTGGGCGGATGTGTTCCGGATTCCGTATGAGTGCATGCCGCTGAACGAATCCTTTGAGATTGTGCCGGAGGATTATTATAAAGAAAACGGCGGCGTGATTTTTCCGAATCCGAATGCGCCGACAGGAGCGCTGCTTTCCCCTGAAGCTGTGGAGGATATCATAGTACATAATCAGGATGTCATAGTTATTGTCGATGAGGCATATATTGACTTTGGGGGAATATCCGCAGTCGGACTGATCGAAAAGTATGACAATGTGCTGGTGGTTCAGACATTTTCCAAATCCCGTTCCATGGCAGGTATGCGAATCGGATACGCTCTGGGCAGCCGGAAACTGATCCGCTATCTGAATGACGTGAAATATTCCTTCAATTCTTATACGATGAATGAGACTTCCATCGTGCTTGGTACAGCGGCGTTGAAGGATCGCGGATATTTTGAGGAGACGCGGGCAAGGATTATTGCGACACGGGAGAGAGCGAAGAAAGAGCTTGCAGACCTCGGCTTTTCTTTTGCTGATTCCAGGGCCAATTTTCTTTTTGTGACACACGAGAGCTGCCCTGCTTCGGAACTGTTTGAAGCGCTGAAGGCAGAGGGGATCTACGTGCGTTATTTCCGCAAACCGAGAATTGACAATTATCTTCGAATTACAATCGGTACAGATGAAGAGATGGAAGCGCTGTACGCGTTCCTGAGGAAGTATCTGCACCGTTAAAAAATCATAAGGCATCCTTCCGGATGGTAAGTGACACGGAAGGATGCTTTTTCCCTGTTCCGTTTATCCTGCTTACGATCCGGCAGGTGCTGCGGATGATGCGGCAGTTTTGGATGACGCAGGGGATTGCAGGGAGGCTGGAGCGCCGTGCAATGGAAAAAAGCAGCCGGATCGGGACGTATGAATTCTGGGGACTGATGATTTTTGTCGGAATCCCGCTGCCGGGTACAGGTGCATGGACCGGCGCACTGGTGGCTTCGCTTCTTGGAATTCGCACGTGGAAGGCTATGACGGCAATTCTGGCTGGAGTACTGATTTCGGCAGTCATGATGACAGGGGTGGCGTACGGGCTGCCGGGACTGCTGGGTCTGTGATACAGAAGAAGGTGTGATGATGCACAGGAAAGACAGAAGTGGCGACAGCGTGTCAGACAGAGCAGCGGACCGGGCGGCAGAAGAAACTGCCGCAGACTGACAGAGGAAAAGAGAGGCGAAGAAATATGGCATCTTACGAAAGCTTTGCGAGAGTGTATGATCTGTTCATGGATAATATTCCGTATGAAGAGTGGTGCGAATATCTGCACGGACTTCTGAAAAAATACGGGATCGACGACGGCCTTGTCCTTGAGCTTGGCTGCGGCACAGGGTCTATGACGGAACTATTGGCTGAAGCGGGCTATGATATGATCGGCGTGGATAATTCTGCCGATATGCTTGAGATTGCAATGGAAAAGAGAGAAGAATCGGGACATGATATCCTGTATCTGCTGCAGGATATGCGGGAGTTTGAGCTGTATGGCACGGTTCGCGCCGTTGTCTGTGTCTGTGATTCGATGAATTATATTACGGATGAGGATGGACTGCTGGAAGTATTTTCTCTTGTGAACAACTATCTTGATCCGGGCGGAGTCTTTATTTTTGATCTGAATACATTATATAAATATGAAGAAATCCTGGGTGACTGTGTGATTGCTGAAAACCGGGAGGAGAGCAGTTTTATCTGGGAAAACTGGTATGATGAGCAGGAGCAGATCAACGAATACGATCTGACACTGTTTATCCGCAATGATAGCGGTCTGTATGAAAAGTATGAAGAAACCCATTACCAGAGGGCGTACTCCATCGATAAGGTGTGCGCACTGCTTGAACAGGCGGGACTGAAGCCGGAAGCTGTGTACGATGCGTTCACGGAGGATGCGCCCCGCCTGGACAGCGAGCGCGTTTATCTTGTGGCGCGCGAGTGCAGGAAACAGTGAACGGGAAACAGCAGCCCCTTTCGTCAATTCTCCTGAAGCGGTGTTTCGAAGGTTTCGTTGTAGTTGAGCTCCTCGGAAGTAATGTCCGTGATGACACTGTCTTTCCAGGTAAAGGACAGGTACCGGTATATGACCTCATGGCGGCGCAGATAAGCGGGTGTGCTCAGATGGCTGTGAAGTGCGTCCGGTTCCCAGTCATTGTCGCGGCAGAGTTTTTCCTCTGAGACAGGCTCGCCGTCGATAAAAAGAGTGGCGATGAGAACGGATATATGATCCCCGTACGGTATCTTTTCGATCGGCATGGCAGCGTACTGGGAGCCGTCATCCAGATAGGCCACCTGTGTGGTATAGCCACTGTATGCTTTGATAAAAGCTTCGGAATCATCGCCTGGCATAATGCCGGCTGCTGTGCTGTCTCCGGACATCTCAAACAGGCTTTCAGGTGCAAAATCCGCTGATTTTTTTTCACAACCTGACAAAAACAGGGCGGATAAAACGGCAATGTATAGTAACTTTTTCATATGGCATCGAAACCTTCCATTCATTCTTGCTTCTAAATTATCATATTATAAGAAAAGAATCCAGCCGTATTTGAGCGTTTTTTTACTTTTTGAATGAAAGTAAATGTGGAGAGAAAGTGAACAAAACCTTAATTTTAAGGGAAGCCGGTTGACTTTTTACAAAAATTAGATTAATCTTTCAAATGACTTTTGAGGACTTTACAGAAGTTTACATACAGCATTTTATGGGGGTTAATATGAAAGCAATAAGGATGAAAAAAACAGAGAGGATAAGTGCCGTAAAGAGTAAAAGACAGCATTCGGAAAACACGCAGCGGATGATCAGTATACTCAATAAGTATTCCCTGCTGTTTCATGCTTTGCTTGCCTGCGGTGTATGTTTCGTGATCGAATGGATATCGCGTCATTCTTTCGTTGAGGCGTGTGTCTTCGTATTTGACCGCAACCTCGTATTTCTCTATAATTCACTGATTGTATACGCGTCACTGATGCTGGTATACATAGTAAAAAGAAGAATGGCGCTCAGAATACTGATCTCAGCGTTCTGGATGTTCCTTGGGACGATCAACGGATGTATCCTTGCCAAGAGGGTTTCTCCTTTCGGATTTACAGACCTGAAGATGGTCGGGGATCTCTTCACGATGCAGAGCAATTATTTTTCTGCAAAGGAAGCAGCTCTCGTCATTGCAGGTGTGGGAGTGGTAATTTTCTTCCTGGTTATTTTCTGGTTCAAGGGGCCGAAGTTCGAAGGCAGGACACACCGTATCACAGGTTTTCTGATGGTACTGACGGCGGTGGTGATGCTTCCTCAGGTGACGAATGCAGCGGTCAGCAACAATATCCTGACAAAGTATTTCGAAAACCTGGCGCAGGGTTACAAGGATTACGGATTTGTGTACAGCTTTTCCGCCAGTGTCCTCGACCGGGGAATGAGCACACCGGAGGAGTACTCTGAGGAGTCGGTGGAGAGTGTGCTGGAAAAAGTAAACGGGGATTCCACGATGACTGCCAATGGTGCTGTCCTGGAAAGCTGTCAGGCGATAAAGACGACTGCTGCAGGTGCAGAGTCATCCGCAGACATCGTGCAACAGAATACAGAAAAGGACGAAGAGATTCCGGAAGATATCAATGCAGAGCAGGATTACCCGAACATTATCTGTATTCTTCTGGAATCTTTTGTTGATCCGGGACTGACTAACTTTCTGGAGACCAGTGAGGATCCGATTCCGAATTTCCATTCTCTGTATGAGAATTATACGTCAGGCTATCTGGAGGTACCTGTGGTGGGCGCCGGTACGGCAAACACGGAATTTGAGATTCTGACCGGAATGGGCATGCAGTTTTTCGGGCTCGGCGAGTATCCGTACAAGACGATTCTCAAAGAGACAAACTGCGAGAGTATTGCGGCAGATCTTAAGACGCTGGGCTACGGTGCCCACGCGGTGCACAATAACGGCGGCAACTTCTACAGCCGGAAAAATGCATTTTCCATGATGGGCTTCGATACATTCACCTGCAAGGAAATGATGGATATCCACGACTACACACCCATCGGCACGTGGCCGACGGATGACATTCTGATCGGCGAGGTGGAAAAATCTCTTGATTATACTCCTGACAAACCGGATTTTGTGTACACGATTACTGTAGAAGCACACGGTGATTATCCCAAAGAAAAGGTACTTGAGAATCCGGCGATCAAGGTGTCCGGTGTGGAAGACGAGGGGATGGCTTACGCTTGGGAGTACTACGTCAATCAGCTTCATGAGGTGGATGATTTTATCGGTGATCTGATCGATATGCTGGAAAAGCGGGATGAAAAGACGCTGGTTGTGATGTTCGGAGATCACCTTCCCACGATGAATCTGACGGAGGAGGACATGATGACGGGAAGCCTCTTCAAAACCCAGTATGCGACATGGAATAATTTCGGTCTGGAAAAGAATGACAAGGATATGACATCATATCAGTTTCTGGCCGACCTGACCGACGATCTCGGTATTCATACCGGAACGATGTTCACCTTCCATCAGAACCGTGAAAAATGGGAGACTGAAGAGGAATACCTGAAAGGCATGGAACTGCTGCAGTACGACATTCTGTACGGGGAGCATTACGTGTACGGAGGCGGCGATCCGTATCCGGCCACCGATATTGTGATGGGTACCCAGGATGTGGTCATTGACCGGATTATGGAAACGGATCAGTATTATTACGTAATCGGAGAGAATTTTACGAAATGGAGCAAAGTCTATATTGACGAAGAGCGTATCAGTACAAGTTACATTTCTTCCACGCTGCTCCGATTTAAGAAAAGTAAGATGGAGGCAGGCTTTCATAAAATCACAGTGAATCAGATGGGATCATCAGAGACGGTATTCCGCTCGTCAAATCAGATTCTGTATAATAAAGCGCCGGAGAAAGAAGAGTAATCAGGGTAAAATTTAGTTGACAAAAAAAAGTGGCACTGGTATGATCGTAAAGAAAGAGCAAGGGGGTTCTTCTGCGGAGGGAAGAATGCCCTTTTTGCATGTTCTGTGGCAATTTCATCTTGAACCTGGTGAAAACAGAAAAGGAGTTTGATTTATGAGCAAGTATACGAAGGAAGATATCTGGAGAATGATAGAAGAGGAGGATGTGGAGTTCATCCGCCTTCAGTTTACCGACATGTTCGGGACACTGAAAAATATTGCGGTAACGACGAGCCAGCTTGAGCGTGTGCTGGACAACAAGATTTCATTTGACGGAGCATCCATTGAAGGTTTCGCGCGGATCGACAAGTCGGATCTGCGCCTGTATCCGGATCTTGACACGTTTGCAATCTTTCCGTGGAGACCGCAGCACGGCAAGGTGGCGAGATTTATCTGTGATATTTATTACGCGGACGGAACACCGTTTACGGGAGATCCACGCTATACTCTGAAAAAGGCGATTCAGGAAGCCGGAGAGCTGGGCTACAGTATGGATGTGGGACCTGAATGCGAGTTCTTCCTGTTCCACACGGATGATGAGGGAAGACCTACGACGATTACTCACGAATCGGCCGGATATTTCGATGTCGGCCCGATGGATCTCGGCGAAAATGCCCGCCGTGATATGATTCTGACGCTGGAGGAGATGGGCTATGTGGTGGAAGCCTCTCACCATGAAGCAGCCCCGGGCCAGCATGAGATTGATTTCAGGTATGATGAGGCACTGCGGATGGCAGATGGAATCATGACGTTCCGTCTGGCGGTAAAGACCATTGCGAAGCGTCACGGACTCCACGCCGCATTTATGCCGAAGCCGATTCCCGGAGTGACCGGTTCCGGTATGCATATCAATATGTCGCTGACGAAGGACGACAGGAATGTATTTTATGATCCGAACTGTCCGATACATCTGAGCCTGGAGGGACGGTACTTTATCGGCGGCCTGATGAAGCATATCCGCGCCATCACAGCCATCACGAACCCGCTGGTAAATTCCTACAAGCGTCTCGTCCCGGGCTATGAAGCACCTGTCCATATTGCATGGTCAGCGAAAAACAGAATTCCGCTGATCCGCATTCCGGTTATGGGAAACGGCAACAAGCGTATTGAACTGAGAAGTCCGGATTCCGCGGCGAACCCGTATCTGGCTCTTGCTGTCTGTCTGGCAGCAGGCATGGATGGTATCCGCAACAAAATTGTACCGCCCGAAAATGTGGATGATAATATTTTTGCAATGTCGGAAGAGGAGCTTAAGGCGCGCAAAATTAAGCGTCTTCCGAAAAATCTCCTGGAGGCGGTGGAGGCTCTTGAAGCGGATGAGTATATCTGCAATGTGCTGGGACCGCACATTACAAAGCGCTTTGTGAAAGCGAAAAAAGAAGAGTGGGAGGAATACTGCACCAGCGTAAGCAACTGGGAAATTGACCGTTATCTCTCCAGAATCTGACTGTCCTTCGGCAGAATTACAGATATGCAGGAGACGCACAGTGCGGCGTCAATGCCGCAGGATAATTCTGCAGAAGACTGAGATCAGGACAGGAGGAAACGGATGGTAGGTGTTGTAGTAGTTTTTCCCAAAATTGAAGACGCAAAGAGTATCCGGGCCCTGCTGGTACGAAACGGATATGAAGTCAAAGCTGTCTGCACCAGCGGAGCACAGGCGCTTACTGCTGCAGACCGGCTTGGTTCCGGAGTAATCGTGTGCGGCTACAAGTATCCGGATATGCTGTACGATGAGCTGTATGAAAATGTCGTACCTGCGTTTGGTATGCTTCTGATTGCGTCTGCCCGCATTATTGAAGAGGGAGTTGCGGACGGAGTGGTAGGAGTGACCATGCCGCTTAAGGTAAATGATCTGATCAATTCACTGGAGATGGTGATTAGCTATATGGAGCGGCGCAGAAAACGCAGACGCGCGATGCCTGTGCAGCGCAGCGAGCAGGAACGCAAACTGATTGCAGACGCAAAAGCCCTGCTGATGGAGCGCAACCACATGACAGAGGAGGAGGCGCACCGTTATCTGCAGAAGACCAGCATGGACAGTGGTACAAATATGGTGGAGACGGCAGAAATGCTGTTTGCCCTTGCAAAGATATAGGACAGGAGAAGACAATGAAATTTACGAAAATGCATGGAATCGGCAATGACTACGTATACGTCAACTGCTTTACTGAGACGGTCGAAAATCCGGAAGCGACGGCTGTTTTTGTCAGCGACCGTCATTTCGGTATCGGGTCTGACGGACTGATTCTCATCAAACCGTCGGATATCGCTGATTTTGAGATGGAAATGTACAACGCTGATGGCTCCAGAGGAAAGATGTGCGGCAACGGAATCCGCTGTGTTGCCAAATACGTCTATGATTACGGACTTACTGACAAAACAGAGATCAGTGTGGCCACCGGAAGCGGTATCAAATACCTGGATCTCACAGTTTGGGATGGAAAAGTTGCGCTGGTAAAGGTCGATATGGGAGCGCCTATTCTGGAAGCATCCCGGATTCCCGTGAAGCCGGAGCTGGCCGGGAACGTGTCAGAAGAAGGCACGGAAAAATCAGCGGATGATGAAAAGCTGTCGGCTGCATCCAATGATGCGGCACAGACTGTGGGGGAGGCAGTCGGTGTTCCGATCACGGTGAACGGAAGCGTTTATAAAATGACGTGTGTCTCCATGGGAAATCCTCACTGTGTTGTCTGCGTGGATGATGTGGATGGCATAGATATAGAAAAAACAGGACCGTTCTTTGAGTTTCATCCGTGTTTTCCGGACCGGGTAAATACAGAGTTTATCAGAGTGATCGACCGAAGCACAGTGCAGATGCGTGTCTGGGAGCGCGGCTCCGGGGAGACGTGGGCGTGCGGGACAGGTGCGTGTGCGGTGGTTGTCGCCTGTATTCTGAACGGATGGACGGAGAACACCGTTACTGTGAAACTGCGCGGCGGAGACCTGGAAATCACATGGGACCGTGAAAAAAATACAGTGTTTATGACAGGACCTGCCACGGTTGTGTTTGACGGGGAGATTGAAATATAAGAGTTTATCGGCGCTATGATACGGAGGAGAAAATTATGTTTAAAATCAATGATAATTATCTGAAGCTGCCGGGCAGCTACCTGTTTTCTACGATTGGCAAAAAAGTAAATGCATTTCAGGCTGCAAATCCGGACAAAAAAGTCATCCGGCTGGGGATCGGAGACGTCACACAGCCTCTGGCTCCGGCGATTATCGAAGCGCTTCACAGCGCTGTGGATGAGATGGCAGATGCTGCCACGTTTAAGGGATATGCTCCTGATCTGGGCTATGAATTTCTGAGAAATGCAATCGCCAGAAATGATTATAAAGACCGGGGCTGTGATATCTCGGCAGATGAAATCTTTGTCTCCGACGGCGCGAAATGTGATTCTGGAAATATCCAGGAAATTTTCAGTGTAGACAATAAAATTGCAGTCTGCGACCCCGTTTATCCCGTATATGTGGACACAAACGTAATGGCCGGCAGAACCGGTACCTACGATGCTTCCACCGGTATGTGGAGCGACGTCATCTACATGCCGTGTACAGTTGACAATAATTTCGCCCCGGATTTTCCGAAGGAGACACCGGATCTGATCTATCTTTGCTTCCCGAATAATCCGACGGGAGCGACGATTACAAAGGATCAGCTTCAGGACTGGGTGGATTATGCCAATAAAGTGGGTGCTGTCATTATTTATGATGCCGCTTATGAGGCATATATTTCTGAGGACAATGTACCACACTCTGTTTATGAATGCGAAGGAGCAAGGACGTGTGCCATCGAACTGAAATCCTTCTCCAAAAATGCAGGTTTTACGGGAACACGTCTCGGCTATACGGTAATTCCGAAGGATCTCAAAGCAGGAGATGTGATGCTTCATTCTCTGTGGGCGAGACGTCACGGGACGAAGTACAACGGAGCTCCGTATATTGTACAGAAGGCCGGGGAAGCCGTATACTCACCGGCAGGAAAGCAGCAGCTTTCCGAGCAGGTCGCATACTATATGAACAATGCAAAAATCATCAAAACAGGGCTTCAGGAGGCAGGATACACCGTATCAGGCGGTGTGAATGCGCCGTATATCTGGCTGAAGACGCCGGACAGAATGACTTCCTGGGAATTCTTTGACTATCTTCTGGAGCACGCAAATGTAGTCGGTACACCTGGCTCGGGCTTCGGACCCAGCGGGGAGGGGTATTTCCGCCTGACAGCCTTCGGTTCCTGCGAAAATACGGTCGAGGCTCTGGAGCGGATCAGAAAAATGTAAAATTTCCTGCTTTCTGGCTTATTTACATTGGCGCAATCTGAGGCTATAATAGGTACAGGAAAAATAAATGGCTTCAAAAATTGTGAGGCATGGGCATCCGGGATGCGTGATGCATCCCGGGCATCTATGTTAAAAGCAGGAGACTGATTATGAAAAATATTCTGGATTCACATACGCACACGCTGGCAAGCGGGCATGCGTACAATACTGTCTATGAGATGGTGCGCGCAGCAGCCGATAAAGGGCTGGAGCTGCTGGCACTGACGGAGCATTCCATGAAAATGCCCGGCACCTGTCATGAATTTTATTTTATGAACCTGAAGGTGCTTCCGCGGACAATGTGCGGGATAGAAGTGCTTTTCGGTGTGGAAGCAAACATTATGGACTATGACGGGACTCTGGACATGAGGCAGGATCTGCTGGAGCGCATGGATGTTGTCATCGCCAGCATGCATACGCCCTGTGTGAAATCCGGTACGAAGGAAGAGAATACAAGGGCATGCCTGAAAACGATGGAGAACCCTGCAGTCAATATTCTGGGACATCCCGATGATTCCCGGTATCCTGTGGATTATGAAGCGCTGGTGCTCGGTGCGAAGGAGAATCATGTGCTTCTGGAGCTCAACAACAGCTCTCTTCATCCGTTGGGTGCCCGCAAAGATCCTCTTCCCAACGATATAGTGATGCTGGAGCTCTGCCGCAGATACGAGGTGCCTGTTATCATGAACAGTGATGCACATTGTGCGGAGGACGTGGGAAACCATCAGTTTACGGATCTGCTGATCTCAGAGCTTGATTTTCCGGAGCATCTGATTGTGAACCGGTCTTTGGAAGAATATAAGAAATATACCAACCGTTTTAGAAAGAATTAAGGATTAATTTGCACAATTCACTTTACAGCGGTAAAGTAACATGATAAAATGTTTGTTACCATGAGTATAGGAGAGGGTAGCAATATGAGCAAAAAGATTCGTACGGAGGCCGTGGATGAATTGTTCGATGCAGTCCTGTGTCTCAAAAACAAAGAGGAGTGCTATCTTTTTTTTGAGGACGTATGTACAGTCAATGAACTTCTTTCGCTTTCTCAGCGCTTTGAAGTGGCACGTATGCTGATGCAGAAAAAGACGTACCTGGAGATTGCAGAAAAGACGGGGGCATCCACCGCGACAATCAGTCGTGTGAACCGGTCGCTGAATTACGGAAACGACGGCTATGAAATGGTACTTTCACGTATGAAGGAAAAAGAAAATCAGGAAAAATGAAGGCGGGGCGCCATGCCGGGAAATGGCTGCCGGAAAACAGAAAGAAAGCAGCATTGCATACCTGTCTGCGGGCAGATGCATATGCTGCTTTTATTGTGCGCCTGGAGGAGAACGTCGCTGATGGATGAAAGATCCTATGCGTTCTTTGGCTGACGTTCTTTCGCCTTTTCCTTTTGCTTTTCTTTCGGTTTGGCCTTTGCCTGTGGAGGGGGAAGCTGGTCAAGCATCTTTTCAATAACCTCTTTCTTCAGGTAAATATCAAAGCCAAGGAGGCAGATAAAGCTGAAAAGCTGCAGAAAATCTCTGTCCTCCTCAGGGGCATCCTCAAAGGAATTGGATGCGAGATGGTAGCTATCCATGATATCGCGCACCGTCTTGCCGATCTGTTCTTTACCGAGCTCATAGATTTCCTCATAGACCTTTTCGATGTTAAACTCCGAATCCGATGCAAAAAAACGGTCCGTGATGGGATTCATGATCGCCTGGATGTCGTGCAGAGAAAGGAACCCCTTGTAATAATAGATAAAGATCAGCACGAGCATATGCTCCTTGGAATAGCGCTTTTTGTTCGGCGGCGGAAGAAGCTTGTTCTTTGTGTAATTATTGATCATTGTCTTGGTCAGGATCTTGTCCTCCTCATACCGCTTTGAATGCTCCAGATGCTCGTCCATAAAATGGGTCACCTGATCCATATACAGATCAATGTCAGGGATCTCGGAAGGTCGGATATGGTCTGTGACCGTCATGTCCTTGAGCATGGCAGTCAGAAGCTTTGTATAATTCTGGTTCATGTTTATCACCCTATTCTGTCGTTTGGTGCAGTGCATTCCCGGAATAAATGGGCTGCAGGATCATGCATCGATACTGCAGAGAATGCTCAGTCTTTCTATACCAGATTATAAAGTTTTTGTTACCGGATGACAAGAGAAAATTGGACTGTATTTTTTCGTTAAATTTTTCCTGTATCCTGTTTTGTTCTTGCAACAGCAGGTTCGATCATGTAGAATAGATAAACAGGCCAATTTGTGAGGAGGGATCTTATGCGTAAAATGGAATTTAAAATGGAGCGTGAAGGGCTTGTTAAGCCGGGAGATAAGATTACTGTCACGGAAGGCGTACTGCCCTCAAGCTGGTATTATACCATCGAGCCGGCAGTGGCGATGTCTGCAAATTACACAAACCGGCAGCGTCTCACCGTGCGGGAAGGAACCGTTGTGGAAGTGAGGACAGACGAGAGCGGCTATACTGTTTTTGCAGAATTTGACGAGCCGGAGATATAGGATTTACAGGAAATACAGGATTTACAATAGAGGAGGAAGATATGGGTATATTTGATTCGCTGAATCCGGAGCAGCAGCAGGCGGTCTGCCATTACGAAGGACCGCTTCTGATACTGGCTGGTGCCGGATCCGGAAAGACGAGGGTGCTTACGCATCGAATCGCCTGGCTGATGGAAGAAAGAGGTGTGAATCCATGGAACATCATGGCAATCACATTTACCAACAAGGCAGCCGGAGAAATGCGGGAGCGTGTGGATAAGATGCTGGAGGGCGCATCCGGAAGTGTATGGGTGGCCACGTTCCACAGTACCTGTGTGCGTATTCTGCGCCGATACATAGAGAGAATCGGTTTTGGAAACAATTTCACCATCTATGACACGGACGACCAGAAGTCCGTGATCAAGGACATATGTAAAAGGTTTAACATCGATACGAAGCTGTACAGAGAGAGAATGTTTATGAGCGCCATTTCCTCTGCAAAGGATGAGCTGATTTGTCCTCAGGAATTTTCCATGAAAGCGGGGGCTGATCCGAAGCTGCAGAAAATCGCCATGGTATACAGTGAATATCAGCGTCAGCTTAAAAGCAGCAACGCTCTGGACTTTGATGATCTGATCTGTAAAACCGTGGAGCTGTTTCAGAGCAGCCCGGAGGTTCTGGATTATTATCAGGATCGCTTCCGTTTTATTATGGTGGACGAGTACCAGGATACCAACACGGCACAGTTTAAGCTGATCAGCATGCTTGCATCAAAATACAGGAATCTCTGCGTCGTGGGTGATGATGACCAGTCCATCTACAAATTCCGCGGTGCAAATATCGGTAATATTCTGAACTTCGAAGAATTTTTCCCTGATGCAAAGGTGATACGTCTGGAGCAGAATTACCGGTCCACACAGAATATTCTGAACACGGCCAATGAAGTGATACGCCACAATCAGGGGCGAAAGGTGAAGACGCTCTGGACCGCCAACGGCGAAGGAAACAAAGTAAAATTCCGCCAGTTTATGAATGGCTTCGAGGAGGCCGAGTATGTGGCCGGACTGATAGGCGCAAAGACAGGGGCCGGAAAATGGAAGTACGGCGACTGCGCCATCCTGTACCGTACGAACGCTCAGTCCCGTATGTTCGAAGAAAAATTTCTGCTTGCAAATATTCCGTACAAGATTGTGGGGGGCATCAATTTCTACGCGAGAAAGGAAATTAAAGATGTCCTGGCATATCTGAAGACAATCGCGAATGCCGAGGATGATCTCGCTGCTCGCAGAATTATCAATGTTCCGAAACGCGGGATCGGAGCTACCAGTATTTCACGCGTACAGGAATATGCCATTGCCCGGGATATCAGCTTTTACAATGCGCTGTGTCAGGCAGATACGATTCCCGGCATCGGAAAGGGCGTTACAAAACTGCAGAGCTTTGTGACAATGATACAGACCTTCCGCAGCAAACAGGAGTTTTACTCCGTGACAGACCTGATCAAAGATGTCCTGGAGACCACCGGATATACGAGAGAGCTCGCGCTGGAGGGAACAGATGAAGCTGATGAGCGTCTGGAAAATATCGACGAGCTTCTGAATAAGGCGGCTGCCTATGAGGAGAGCCAGGAAGAGCCGACGCTTGACGGCTTCCTGGAGGAGGTGGCTCTTGTGGCAGATATCGACAGCCTGGAGGAAGACCCGGATCACGTCCTGATGATGACGCTTCACAGCGCAAAGGGTCTGGAGTTTCCGGTCGTATTCATGGTGGGGATGGAGGACGGCATGTTCCCCAGCTACATGAGCATTTCCTCTGAAGATCCGCTGGATCTGGAGGAGGAGAGACGTCTCTGCTACGTCGGGATTACACGCGCCAGGGAAGAGCTGTTTCTGACGGCGGCACGTCAGCGTATGGTACGCGGTGAGATTCATTACAATCGTGTCTCCCGCTTCGTCACCGATATTCCGCAGGAGCTTCTGGCACAGGAAGAAAAGAAGGCAGAATCTGCCACAAAGGAGCAGAAGGAAAAGAAAGAGCGGCAGCCCACCGCATACCAGCAGGCCCGGGAAACATTCCGTACAAAAGTATTCGTACCTCAGCAGTTTCAGGTGAAGAAAGCGGACGGACTCGATTACGGTGTCGGAGACAGAGTGCGCCATATCAAATTTGGTGCCGGAACCGTAAAAAGCATTGTGGAAGGCGGACGCGACTACGAGGTAACGGTGGAATTCGACCGTGTAGGAGTCAAAAAAATGTTTGCATCCTTTGCAAAGCTTGTAAAATCAGAATGATATGAAAAATTTTTATAGTAAAATCTGAAACCGTGTGGTATACTATGAATAATAAAAAGGTGATACCTTTTGCCGCGCTTCGGCAAAAATGGGGAAAGGACGTGTGACTTATGACAAGAATCGACGAGCTTATCGCTGCACTGCAGAAGAGAGATGACGAGAAAAAGAAAAATGCAATTATGTGGATTCTGGCTGTGATCGGTGCAGTAGCAGCGATTGCAGGAATTGCATATGCAGTATATCGTTATTTCTCACCGGATTATCTGGAAGACTTTGAGGACGATTTTGATGATGACTTCGAAGACTTCTTTGAAGATGATGATTTTCCGGAGATGAAGGAAGAAAAAGAAGCTCCGGAAGCCAAAGAGGAGAAGGCAGAGGAACCGGAAGAAGCAGCCAAATCAGAAGAAGCTGCCAGCGAAGAAGAATAAAACAGGAAAGGCAGATGTCGAATGGCACCTGCCTTTTTTACGAGCCGGGGCGATATATTATAGAAGGAAGACACGCGAAGCGTTTTCAAATATCTTCCGCCGATAAATACATTTATACAGGAGGAGAAACGTGAAAAAAGGACAGATTCTGGAAGGAACGATTGAACGCATAGATTTTCCGAATAAAGGAATTGTCAGGACTGAGGAAGGAACCGTAATCGTAAAAAACGGCATGCCGGGTCAGAAAGTCCGTTTTTGTATCAATAAAAAGCGAAAAAACAAAGCGGAGGGAAGACTTCTTGAAGTGACAGAGCCTTCCCCTGTGGAAACGCGCAGACCGGTCTGCAGTAATTTTCCGGCCTGTGGCGGATGCATGTACCAGACGATGGCTTACGAAGATCAGCTGAATATGAAAGCAGACCAGGTAAGAAGACTGCTTGATGAGGCTGTTCTGGCAGGGGGACAGGTCCGTGAAGACGGCACGCCTGATTATATATTTGAAGGAATCAAAGGCAGCCCGAAAGAGTTCGCATACCGCAACAAAATGGAATTCTCATTCGGCGATGAGTACAAGGGCGGACCTCTGGCTCTTGGCCTGCACAAAAAAGGGAGTACGTATGACGTTGTCAATGCACTTGACTGCCGTCTGGTGCACGACGATATGACAAAAATTCTCACTTGTATTCTTGATTACTGCCGTCTGGCAAACCTCACTTACTACCATAAAATGCAGCATACCGGCTATCTTCGTCATTTGCTGCTGCGCCGCGGCAATACCACCGGAGAGATGCTCGTCTGCCTCGTCACCTCCGGTCAGCAGGAGCACGACTGGACCGGACTTGGAAATGAACTTCTTGCACTTCCGCTGGAAGGAAAAATAGTAGGCTTCCTGCATATGATCAACGATTCTCTCTCAGATACTGTCCGGAGCGATGAAACAAGAATCCTTTTCGGGCAGGATTACTTTTATGAGAAAATCATGGGTCTGGAATTTAAAATCACTCCGTTTTCATTCTTTCAGCCCAACTCCTACGGCGCGGAAGTCCTTTACGGGACGGCTCGTCAGTACATCGGAGATACACGCGATAAAACCGTTTTTGATCTCTACAGCGGAACCGGCACAATCTCCCAGATTCTTGCACCTGTGGCCAGAGAGGTCATTGGTGTGGAGATCGTCGAAGAAGCAGTTGAAGCGGCAGAAAAGAATGCAAAGCACAACGGCATAGAAAACTGTCGTTTTATCGCAGGCGATGTGCTGAAGGTAATCGACGACATCCAGGAAAGACCGGATTTCATCGTACTCGATCCTCCCCGCGACGGAATTCATCCGAAGGCACTGCCGAAAATACTGGATTATGGCGTGGAGCGCATTGTCTATATCTCCTGCAAACCGACGAGCCTGGCAAGAGATCTGGGGATGTTTCTGGAGAGAGGGTACAGGGTGGAAAAGGTGTGCTGTGTGGATCAGTTTTGCCAGACGGTGCATGTGGAAGTCGTGTGTTGTCTACATCGGGTGAATTCGTAGAAGTGTTGAATTTACGCGAAGGCAACGAGGAGATTTTATATTACATTTTTTTATATGCATTCCCCCACTCAACCATGGAATCAAGGATTGGCTTAAGAGACTTGCCCAAATCACTTAACGCATATTCAACTCTTGGAGGAACTTCAGGATAGACAGTTCTTGTGATCAGGCCATCATTTTCCATGGAGCGGAGGCTGTCAGTGAGAACCTTCTGGCTGATACCTTCTAAATCCTTCTTGAGTTCATTGAAACGCCAGGGGCGTTCTAACAGATTTCTTATAATAAGCAATTTCCATTTGCTTCCAATCAGGGCGACGGTAGTGGCAACCGGGCATTCTGGCAATTCTTCTTTTGTCAGCATAGAATCAACTCCTTATATTAGATTCATTTTGATTGTTACATCAAATTATAATGTAGCACGCATAGAACTGTCAATCAGTTACAAAAAGGTGACCTAGGTTACTTTTTTGTGCCTCTGTAATAAAAATGTGCGTTCTTTTTTTGGAAGCCTGGTCTTGATATTCTAAAGGTGCAACAGGGCAAAGCCCCAAAAAAATAATATTGCAGGGGTAACTAAAATGGCATTAACAAACATTGCAGGATGGAACGAAGACGAGAACAGGCAGACAAGCGCGGCATGCGGGACAGCATGTGGAACACCTGACAAATCAGAAGAAAAGCAAGCGGCATGCGGAAGTGCATGTGGAGCAGCTGACAAGTAAGTAAAAATCGAAGGAAGGGAGTTGGATAGGATGGCCAGTATTTTGCCTTTCAATGGCATATTACAGATGATTGTGACCAGCGCTGCAAGCACTGCTATATTTTCTCGGGAGAAGGCTGCAGAGAACTTAAGAGCATGACCTGGGAACAGATGCAGGAGGTGGTAGCGAATTGTGAGGATTTCTGTAAAGTGTACAACAGAGTGCCATACTTCTACATTACCGGAGGAGATCCTATCCTTCATCCCGATTTCTGGAAATTGATGGTATTGTTGAAGAGTAAGGATATACCATTTACGCTTATGGGTAATCCGTTCCACCTGGATGATGAAATCTGCAGAATGCTGAAAGTCTGTGGCTGTGAAAAATATCAGATGTCACTGGATGGAATGAGAGAAACGCACGATTGGTTCAGAAAGCCCGGGAGCTTTGATCTTACCTTGGAAAAAGTAGGCTGCCTGAATCGTGCTGGGATAAAAAGTATTATTATGAGTACTGTTTCAAAGACAAATATGGATGAGATACCAGATGTCATTGATGC
>SFEV01000089.1 GCA_004557975.1 Lachnospiraceae bacterium | reverse complement strand
TCGTATCTCTGCCGCATAACTGGATGTTACCTTCACACTACCGCTCCTTCTGATTTCTGAGATATGTTTCTACCTGTTCCCGGCTCCTGTCACTGACTGGTACTGCACAATAAGACGGATTCCACAGATGTCCGCCCCAAAGGCTCTTTTTTGCATCTGTTTCAGTTCCTCATCTATCCCATCCTTCAGGACCTGCTTCCTGTATTTCGTACACCATACGATATGATACGGAAGAGAACAGACATATCCACAACCATATGTAAGATCATTTTCTTTGATATTATACCGCATGTCTTTCTAAAATGCAACGGAATTACAGAACATTCGTTCGACTCTTTGTTAACAAAACCGCATCATATACGCTGGTACTAAGTCATATACACTGGTCATACCAGGAAGCCATAGATCCGGTCTCCAAACAATTAACAGATTATACAATGCGCTTTTCTACTACTCATCATCCATCGGCTAACTCACGACTAAAGTCACGAGAATGCGCCGATTATTTTTCAACAAAAAGCAGCCCCACATAAAATGCAGGACTGCCCTGGAATTCTGTATTCTGTTTTGACTCTACCTCGTCTCTCTTAACCTTTCACACCGCCCGATGCGAGTCCGCTTACCAGATGCTTTTCACCACAATCGCCCGGGCAATCTTGCGTCCGCGGAACTGATTGTTCAGCACAATCGCAAGGATAAAGCCGATCAGCGTGGAAAGTCCCACGACCACAATCGTCCATACCAGTGTGTTTTTCAATACCAGCGGGAACGCTGAACCGCCCAGAACCTTCCGGAAATTGTCCAGTCCGATAAAGTCCTTGATGATGCCTGCCTTGGTGACTTTACTGAGTGATATATGGAAAACTGAAAAGATCGGAATCAGTATAAAGACTGCCATCAGCAGCATACTGGGCAGAAGCCAGAGATACGGCTCTATCGAAGTTAAAATTCTCTTTTTCTTTTTCATTGTTTCACCACCCGGAAATCAGAATAAAATGTTGCTGTTATCCTCTTAATAAATCAGGAGCAGAGCTACAAGAGCCCTGCTCCCGCAATCTTTTTATTTACCCTGCAACTTCACAGGGGCATAAGCAGATTAGCTTTCTGACTTAGCCTGCGATCTCAGCCTGCAGATCATCCAGAAGTGTCTGAACGTCCTCACCGAGAAGTGCCTGCTGCTCAACACTAATTACACCCTGTTTTACGTCTGCCCACTCAGCTTTTGCTGTCGGATAGAACTTGCTGGAACCTACGATATCAACCCATGCCGCCATGCTTTCATCTGCCGCAGCTACAGCCTCACCGCCTGCCTTCGTCGCCGGAAGGAAGCCTTCCATCAGAACCCAGTCTGAATAATGTAAATCTTTTCATCCCTGCTCCAGGATCTCCAGCTCATCTCCTTCGTGAATCGTTCCTCCGCAGATGACTCTCGTAAATACACCCTCCCGCGGCATAATGCAGTCTCCCATCGCTTTGTAGATCGCACAGCCGCTGTGGCATTCCTTTCCAATCTGCGTCAGCTCCAGCACCACGTCATTGCACCGGAACCTGGTTCCGATGGGAAGACTTTTAAAGTCAATCCCACTGACAATCAGGTTTTCTCCGAAGGCGCCATCCTCCACAGACGCTCCCTTTGCCCTGAATGCTTCAATCTTTTCGTAGGAAAGAAGACTCACCTGGCGATGCCATTTGCCTGCATGGGCATCCTTCTCGATCCCAAAATCCTCAATCAGATGCGCCTCATGTATATTCTTCTTCTGTGTACCCTTTTTCTCACTGATACACACAGCCATTACTTTTCCCATACTTATGTCGTCCTTTCCGGCAGTTTCAGGTACCGGTTCCACAGCTTCTGCCATGCTGCCTCCGCGTATCCTCTCTGTCCTGTCACTTTCGCGCACAGTCTGACGCTTCCCCTGTCATAATCTCAATGCCGTGATCCAGCTCCGTAATAATAAATTCCAGGCACTCTCTGACTGCCTTCGGACTCCCCGGCAGATTAATAATCAGAGTTCTTTTGCGGATTCCGGCCGTACTCCTGCTGAGCATGGCACGCTTCGTAAACTGCATGCTGTAAGCCCGCATTGCCTCCGGGATTCCGGGTACAGCCCTCTCCGTGACAGCAGCCGTCGCCTCCGGAGTACAGTCCCTGGGAGAAAAACCTGTTCCCCCTGTGGTCAGAATCAGCTCTGCCAGATTCCCGTCCGCAATCCGCTTCATCTCCTGCTCCAGCATCTCCTGCTCATCCGGCAGTATTTTGCAGGATACCACCTGATATCCGTGTTCCTCCACGATCCGGCGAATCTCCGGCCCGCTTAAGTCCTCTCTGGTACCGGCATATCCGGCATCACTGGATACGATGATTGCTGTCCGTATTGTTCCCATTTTCAGCCTCCTATCTGAGACATCGTATGTGCCTCTTCGTGCTCTTTCACATTTTCCGTAAACTGATGGCTCACAGGCTTCTGCATGATTGCCGTTCTGACGGTTTCCCTTATCTCCTCATCCGATGCTCCGCCGCGCAGCAGATGCCTCATATCTGCGCCTGTATCGTACTGCAGGCACGTTTTCAGGAACCCCTGGGAGGTCAGCCGCACTCTGTTACAGGAATCACAGAATTTGTGGCTGATTGCACTGATAAATCCGATCTTTCCCTGAAATCCGGCAAAGGAAATATAATGGCCCGGTCCGTTCCCCGGCTTTTTGTCACAGGTCCTCCAGGGGCCGTAGCATTTTACAAGATTCTCCAGAATGGTATCCTCGCTGCAGTACTGAAACTGCCTGCCAAACCCAATGGGCATCATTTCAATGTATCTTACATGAACAGGATACTTTTTCGCCAGTACGGCCAGTTCCGTCACATTCCGTTCCGGAATTCCCATGGGGACGCAGTTGATCTTCAGGGGGATCTGTGGATATTGGAGAGCAGCATAAAAGCCTTCCATCACCTGATCAAAGGCCCTTCTTCTGGTAATTCTGGCGAACACTTCCGGATTCAGGGTATCGAGGCTTAAGTTGATTCCGTTAATACCGGCCCCGGCCAGCGCTTCCATCTGCTTCGCCAGTCCGATTCCATTGGTAGTCATCGTGACCTGGCAAATTCCGTTTATTCTCTTCAGTCTCCCTGCCGGAACAGCAATATCCTTCCGTACCAGCGGCTCACCGCCGGTCAGTTTGATCTTCGTGATGCCCAGCGAGGCAAAAACAGAAACCAGCCGTTCTATTTCATCAAAGCTCAGGATTTCCGTGTGCGATACAGATCTGATCCCTTCTTCCGGCATACAGTAAATGCAGCGCAGACTGCACCGGTCCGTGACGGAAATCCTGACATAGTCGATCTCTCTCCCACAGCCGTCAGTCATAACAGAAATCACCGCTCTTTCCGCCTGTCTTTTCCACCAGATGAACGGCAGTGATCTCCATCCTCTTATCAATGGCCTTGCACATATCGTATACGGTGAGAAGTGCCACCGAGGCTGCGGTCAGTGCCTCCATCTCCACCCCCGTCTTCTCCTCAACTTTTACATGGGAAATGACACGAATCTCCAGCTTTCCCGGATCTGTTTCAAAATCAATGCTGCATTTGCGGATGGCAAGAGGATGGCACATCACCCTTTTTCACTTTCTGATGTAGTACCGCATCCATAATCTCCTGATTGACCCGTATGGTTCCTGTGGCCGAAGCCGTCCGGACCGTGGTATTCTTACCGGAAACATCCACCATTACGGCGTTTCCTTCCCTGTCAAAATGGTTAAATTCTCCTGACATTTCATGACCTTTCTCTGTAAGCTTATTTATATTGGATTGTTCTGAACACGCTCTTTCACATACTCCAGAAACTCCACTGCCACATGGGGCATCTGTCTGTTTTTGTTCCATATCAGAACGTAGGATGCAATCACCGAAGGATACAGCCGTTTCATACAGAGGGCATCCTTGCTGGCAATGTCTCCCGCAGAGGCCGGGTAAATGGCAATTCCCACCCCCTGCTCTGTAAGCTCATAGGCATTCAGCATGTGAGCAATTCTGCAGCGGATCCGCGGGACAATTCCTGACGCTGCAAACCACCCGTTAATCTCCTGCAGCCGGGACTGACGGGAAGGGATAATCAGATCAAAGGGTGCCAGCTTTTCCAGAGAGATAGTATCCCCCGGTTCGGTGGCCAGCGGATGTCCCGGCGGGATCAGGGCTACCCATGGTTCCTGATGGATGCGGATTGCCTCCAGTCCTTCGCCGTTGTACGGTTCCATAATAATAGCCAGATCACACAGCCCCTTCATTACCCGGTTCGTCACATCGTCCGAATTTCCATTCCAGAGATTGTACTGTACATCCGGATATTTTTTATGAAAGCCGGCAATCCATCCGGAAAACAGGTGCGGTGCATGGCCCTCTACGGAAGCCAGATAAAGCGTTCCCCGGAGACCTTTTCTCATTTCCCGGATATCCTCTGCTGATTTTTCCACCAGCTCCATCACCTGCATGGCATACTGCCGGAAAACGGTACCTTCCTCCGTCAGCTGCAGTGTATGGGAATTCCGGATGAACAGACTGACTCCGAGTTCCTCCTCCAGATCTTTAATCTGACGGCTGAGCGGCGGCTGTGCAATACACAGCCTGGCTGCCGCCTTTGTAAAATTCATTTCTTCTGCCACTGCCAGAAAATATCGGATATGTCTCAGTTCCATATCTGCCTCCGGTGCCGCATTCATCACGGCATAAATTCATAATCAGTTGAAAGCTCCATACCTTATAAGTATAGCAATGCCTTCATTATATATATTTTACATATTTCAGTCAATCTGTTATAGTAAGATCATCAAAAGGAAGTCAGGCCGGACCTCTTAAAACAGATCAATCACATAAAAGATTGGAGGTTTTATTTATGAAGAAAATGATGGAAACCATGAAAGAAATGCTGCACGAATATTACATTAGCTTTTCCGTATTCGGAAGATAATCTGTTTCAAAATGAAATATCATCAATCACTGAAAGAAATATCATCAATCACTGAAAAAGGAATGTCTCACAGTTTCTCTGATAAACTTCTCAGGTATCCTCCAAAATTCCTGGAATTTTATTCTCCCGCATTCTGAGACATTCCCTTTCTTTCATTCAAAAATTCCACCGGCATTCTTGCTGCAAAGTGCGCGTCATGCTCTGCATGACATAACACATTTATCCTTTACGGAAGAAGTGCTCTCACCATCTTCTCATCGAAAGTTACAGATTTCACATGATTCACCTCGATCTGGTACAGCGCGTTGGCCGCAATATGCTCGGCTGCCTGTTCGAGATCACGGATACCACTGGTATTTTTGTAGATATCTACAACAGCATCCAGGCCGTCTGCAGACAGAATGCATTCTTTATCATGCATTCCGATACGCTTCATGACCTTCGGAAGGACATACCTGGAAAAAATAATCTTTTTTTCTTCAGGAGTATAATCCGGAATTTCGATGACAGCGAAGCGGGACATCAGCGGTGCACTGATCTGATCCCTGTCATTGGCAGTGGCAATGGGATATACGCCCACCGTGGGAATCATGCATTCCATATAGTTATCGGTAAAGCCCAGATTATCCAGAAGAGTCAGGAGCACATCGGCCGGATTCCCGTTTCCTTTTCCTGAAGCTGCCTTGTCCAGCTCATTGATAATGAATACCAGATTTGACTCTCCTGCCATGGAAAAGGCCTCCATGATAATGCCCGGTTTGGCGTTGGCATAAATCCGTGAACTTCCGGTCAGCTGCTCCGGGTCATTGATAGAGCTCATATCGAGAGTCGTCCACGGCAGCTTTAAAATACGCGCCACCGCATAGGCAATCTGAGATTTTCCGGTGCCTGCCGGACCGATCAGCAGCAGACCGTAAGCGGGCAGCGTATGTGTCCTGTTGATCTGGATGACCGTCTCCATGATTCTCTGTTTTACGCGCTCCATGCCGTAAAGCTCTTCGTCCAGAATCCGGCGGGCCTCATGGATATCAATTGTCTCAAAATAGTTGCTTTTCCACCGGACATTCAGCATGATGGAGAGAGCTCTCTGGGCATGGCGTCTCTCTTCGGGGGACACCTCGTTGGAGCGGGTCACAGCCAGATTTCTTCTCGCCCAGAGACGGATATTGTCCGGCAATGTACCTCCGGTACAGTTCAGAAAGTCCGTAATACTCTGAATACTAGTAAGCTTCATGCTGTCACCGGTCTCTTCTTTGTCTTCATCCTCCGTCTCTTCAGCCGGAGCATCGCTTGAGAGAAGGCGCTCAATCATAAACTGCAGGAATCCGTCTTCCGCTGAGAGCTTTCCGCTTCCCCCGAATGCAGTCTCCCGTATCTTATATACGGCATAACCGTCCTCCCGGTCAGCACCGGAAAGACGCACATGAATATGATTCTCACCAAGCCACTTCAAAAGACTGACAAAACGGGCGTCAATCTGCAGAATATCCGCAGTGACAGCTCCGCCTTCTTCCCTGAATTCAAAAGATGTCCGTCTGGCCGGATTCAGGAAGATTCCGCAGGTATGATGCTTCATCTTTCTGCTGCTGTTATCCAGGATAAGGATCGGATGCTCCGCAGAGGCTTCCGACTGATTGGTGCGAAAAACTGTATAGGTACACTCAGGAACTCTTGCATCTTCCGGTGAATTTTTAAAATCAAATACTGGCATAATCATTACTCCTGTCTTGTTTCGAATGTTTTCAGGATTTCACAGACGCATAACGCGGAGAAATCCGAACTTTTTACAGTGTAGCACAAAACATGTACCTGCACAACTGAGACATTTCTGTGCCAGCCTTGAAAGGTAAATATATCTTTTAGCCTGCCGATATTATAAAAATGCTTTTTTCACCATTCTGTCTATTTTTGAATGGGTTATCCACATCAATT
>SFEV01000088.1 GCA_004557975.1 Lachnospiraceae bacterium | reverse complement strand
ATAATAACATAAAAGTACTGCCGGAAGGAACCGGAACAGAAACAGTAAACTGCTGAAAACCATAATTTCATTTCTCCCTGCATGGAATAAATATATGTATTATATACTACCGCACTGAGATAATCAAATTAATTTTTTCCTCAGAAATCTCGACACAATGTGATTTTTTTCATCATCTTCCGCCGAATTGCTTGACTTTACCCCTGTTTATTATATAATATTATATTGCTATCAGGAGATTTTCTGCGTAAAACACGCCATTTTGCGGCCGGATTACCGGATATTTCCAGAGGCAATAAGGGGTACGGGAGACAAATATGAGTGCACAGAAACAAAAACGAAAAAAGAGGAAGGACACACTCGTCCTGAAGCTTTTAATTATAGTAGCACTGGTGCTGGTCGTCTTTGAAGGGCGTCTGATTGTCACCATGATTACACACCGTTCCGTCATGAACGGCTCCTCTGTAAATGATGAAGCAGATGCTGTGGAGACCGAAAGCGGAACAATTGAAGATACCGTTCAGGAGCCGTCAAAGGATAACGTGCCTGCCGTTTCAGGTTCATCGGGCCTGGATCTCTCACTTGCCGGTCTTCCAGGTATGTCAGTATCCTCCGGCAGTTCGGAGCCTGAGACAGAAGCATCGCGTAAGCCGACTGTTTCCAACCCTGACAGTCAGGCTATCGTCCGTGAAGCCGTCACCGCAGTTGATGATTCCTATTTCTCAGATGCCGCGTTCATCGGAGATTCCCGCATGCAGGGCTTCCGCAATGCTTCCGGCATCACTCAGGGACAGTTCTTTACAAGCGTCGGAATGTCCCTGTCAAAAATGAAGTCTGAAGCAATCATTCCCACGGCGGACGGGGAAAATATCACGGTGGCTGCTGCGCTTTCCGGCGGAAAATACAGCAAAATCTATATTATGCTCGGAGCCAATGACCTTGGCGAATATGACTGGGACTCTTTCCGGGACGGATTTATCTCTGTCACCAAACGCTTCACAGAAATCCAGCCGGATGCCATTATGTATATCTGCAGCTGCATTTATGTAGAAGAATCCAAGGTCACCACAGGAGATTACGTCAATAACGAGAATGTGGACAAGATCAATTCCATCCTGCTGGAAATCTGTGAAAACCAGGGTTATTACTATCTCGATCTGAATGAAATACTTTCCAACGGATACGGTTCACTGATCGAGGGTGCCTCCAGCGATGGAGTACATATTTACGAAAATTACTGTAAACAGATGCTCGATTACATGAAGACGCATTATGTCCCGGTTGATTCAGAGGATGAACGCGAGTCCGAATCTGAATCTGAGACATCTGCCGAAAACTGATCAGGTATCGTCTGCAGTTCCAAAATGAAAGGAGTTTTATTATGAAAAAATCTACTGCAATACTCTGTGCTGCTGCTCTTGCATTGTCACTGACAGCCTGCGGCGGAAAAGAAAAAGAAGTTTCCGTAGATCCCGCAAAGCTCGCAGGTGAACTGCTTGAGACCGTTACCTCTGATACGCTCAGTGAGACATCTGCTGATCTCATCCCTTCTACTTATTTCATTGAGGCAGATGACATGAAAAAAGGCGTTGCCTATGCAAGCTCCGGTGCCACTGCATGTGAAGTTGTCGTAATCCAGAGCAAGGATGCAGGAAATACCTCAAATGTCGAGAAGCAGTTCCAGTCAAGAGTCAAGAATCAGTCTGATCTCTACGCTTCCTACAACCAGGGTGAAGTAGACAAGCTTGACAAGGCAATCATCAGGAGCGCCGGAGCCTATACCGTACTTTGCGTATGTGATGACACAGACAAAGCAAACGAAATTCTGAAAAACAGCGGATTCTGACCTGCTTTGCAGTTTCAATGAAACAGGGCAAGAACCCTGTACATCACAGCATCTGATTTTATCAGTTGCTGTGTGTACCCGGGGTTCCTGCCCTGTTTTTTATTGCCGGACGTATATGGCGTCCTGTATATCTTTTATTCCTTTACGAGACGGATTACATTCCAGGATGCCTTATGCAGCATACTCGTCAGGATACCGTCGTCCATCGTCGTCTGGTCTGTGGACTTCGGTGCGACCTTCTCATTGCCGAAGCTGTTCTCAGCCTTCAGGTCCTCATGCTCCAGCACAATATGCTCTGCAAGCTTATATCCCTCAAAGCTTCTCACATCTGTAGTCAGGACAACGTCCTCCTTCAGATTACGGTTTACCGCAAAGACAGTCACTTCACCCTTCTCTTCATTGTAAACTGCGATAGACTCCACATCTGTAATGTCGCCATGCTCTTTCGTATCGTGACGCGGTGTATCAACCACCGGCATCAGAGCAACACCGCGGCCATATTTTGATGCATGCATAAACGGATAGAAAATTGTCTGCTTCCATGCACCGCCTCCGTTTGCATCTGTCATGATCGGAGCAATTACATTAACAAGCTGTGCCAGACATGCTACTTTGACGCGGTCTGAATGACGCAGCAGCACAATCAGCATCAAACCTACCAGAAGTGCATCTTCAAAGTTGTAGATATCCTCCAGCATCGGCGGAGCCACCTGCCACGGATGATTTTCTGTAATATCATCATCAGCTGCATTGGAGTGATACCATACGTTCCACTCATCAAAGCTCAGATACATGTTCTTCTTGCTGCGCTTTTTCGCCTTCACGTAATCACACGTTGCAATAATTTCCCTGATAAAGTAATCCATATCATCAGACTTTGCAAGGAATTCATTGCTGTCGCCTGAACGGTTGCCATAATATGTATGCAGGGAAAGATAATCCACATAATCATACGTATGGCTCAGTACTTTATCCTCCCACTCAGCGTACGTAGGCATCTGACGGTTGGAACTTCCGCATGCAACAAACTCGATGGTCGGATCAATGAGCTTCATTGCCTTTGCTGTCTCTTCTGCCAGTCTTCCGTACTCATCTGCCGTCTTGTGGCCAAGCTGCCACGGACCGTCCATCTCATTGCCCAGGCACCACGTCTTGAAGCCATACGGCTCTTTCTGGCCGTGACTGATACGAAGATCACTGTATTTTGTTCCGCCCGGATGGTTGCAGTATTCCAGCAGGTTGCAGGCATCTGCGATGCCTCTCGTGCCGAGATTCAGTGCCATCATCACGTCGGAATTGGCTGCTTTCGCCCATTTACTGAACTCATGAAGACCCACTTCATTTTTCTCCAGGCTTCTCCATGCCAGCTCCAGACGGTGCGGACGCTGATCCACCGGTCCCACACTGTCTTCCCAGAAAAAGTTGGAAACAAAGTTTCCTCCCGGGTAGCGGACGATCGGTACATTCAGTTCCTTTACAAGCTCGATAACATCCGTACGGAAACCGTCTGAATTGGAGAGCGGATGTCCCGGCTGATAGATGCCATCGTATACGGCACGTCCCAGATGTTCAATAAAGGAGCCGTAAATGCGGTCATCAATTTGGGAAATCTGAAACGCTCTGTCAACAATCATTCTTGCTTTTTTTGCCATGATATTTTCCTCCTTAACTTAAATCTGCCGACCAGAACCATCCGGCAGAAATTCTGAAAAAAAAGAGGCAGTCCCCGGAAGAAACTGCCTCAATTTGTCAAAGTACATCAGCCCTTTACAGCACCGCTTGTCATACCATCTACCAGATATCTGTTGAAAATCAGATAGATAATAAGAATCGGAATAATACCGAACATAGAACCTGAAATCAGAAGGTCGTAGTTGTTGCCGTACGGTGTAAGCAGCGTATTCAGACCAATCTGAAGTGTAAATTTGTTTGTATCACGGAATACAAGCATCGGCCACAGCATGTTGTTCCAGGAACCCATTGCACACAGGATAGCCATAGAAGCAAATGCCGGCTTTGTGATCGGCATCATAATCTTAACAGAGATACCATACTCTGTACATCCGTCCACACGTGCCGCATCGAGAAGCTCCTTCGGCAGACTCGTCATATACTGTTTGAAGAAGAATATGGTCGAGGCACCACATAATCCGGGCAGGAATACACCGGCATTCGTATTAATCAGACCGATATTTGTAATCTCCTGATACAGAGGAAGCATCAGGATCTCAAACGGTACAGACATTGTAGCAATAACCATGAAGAACAGAAAGCCGTTCAGTTTGAATTTGTACATAGACAGAGCGTATGCAACAAAATAGCAGACAAGCAATGTCAGCACAACTGTCGTGAGTGTCAGGACAAGACTGTTCTTGTACCACATGAAATACTTCTGGGAGTCAGCCAGAGCTGTCGGGTCAGCATTTTTTGTATTACCGAACACTGTAAACAGATATTTGTAATTATGCAGCGTCCACTCTTTAAAATTCAGGTTCAGAGACATACCTTTCTGGAAAATCTCACGTGCAGGACGGAAAGACGCCGTCAGACCTGCAAGCAGTGGAAATGCAATCAATGCACTGACAATTACAAACAGACCGGTTGACAGAAATGTGGCAACTTTATGATTTGATTCCATTGTTTTTGGAGCATTATTTTTCGCCATATCACTAATCCTCCTTCTTTCCGATCTTGAATGTACCCGTCGCAAAAAGCTGAATGAAGTTGATAACCAGGGCAATCACCATCAGCACAACGCCGACCGCACATGCATAACCCATATCATTCTTCTCAATACCACGCTTATACAGATATCCTACGATGGTAAGACCAATATTCTTTGGTGATGAGTTACCATTCCACAGCATGAAGGACTCCAGGAACATGGACAGACCTGCAAATACGGAAATCGTAACAACGTATACCGTTGTCGGCTTCAGAAGCGGCAGCGTCAGATACCAGAATTTCTGCATACCGTTGGCTCCGTCAATATCAGCAGACTCATAAATGGAATTGTCAATGGATTTCAGACCTGATACATAGTACAGCATATTGACACCGGTCCATCTCCATACACAGAGCAGAAGCAGCGCACACCATGCAGTTCCTTTGGCCTTCAGCCACGGAATGGATGAACGTCCGAACAGCTGAAGCAGCTGATTCATCTGGCTGCTGTCTCCTTCTGAGAACATCAGACGGAATAACATACCGGAGATAACTACAGATGTCAGCGCCGGGATGTACATGATAACCTTCCACACGCCCTTTGCCTTCGTCAGGCGGCTCTCAATGAGAACAGCCAGAACCATCGGAATCGGAACCATCAGAAGAAGTGTCAGAACCATGTATTCCACGCTGTTAAATACAGCAGTCCGGAAGAATTTATCCTGCATCAGCTTTTCATAATGAGCCGTTCCAACAAATGCTTTTCCTCCAAAGGATACATCCTGAAAACTCATGACAATACCGGAAATAAGCGGATATGCCCAGAAAACAATGAGGCTCAGAATAAACGGAAGCGCAAAAACGTACGGCGCTATTTTCTGGGAATACAGAAGCTTTTTCGCTTTGTTCAATGTATTTCCTCCTCTCTCTTCTTGGCACAGAACTTTGTTCTGCAAAAACGGAAGCCCGGGAATGCAATTCCCAGGCCTCCCCAATAACTCCTTATCTCAGAAACTTCAGATTATTCACACTCAAAATCAAGATAATCCTGAGCGTCCTGAAGAGCTTCCTCAACATCCATACCATCCTCAAGCACATAGTTCAGAGTAGTTGTGCACATATAATCGTTCAGTGTCGGAGAATTCTTTGTTGTGTAAACTGTTCCGATCTCGTCAGCGATCTCATTCAGAACCTCGTACGGTTTTACACGGAAGAATGTGTTGTATGCATTGTCATCGCTGAATGCGAACTCTTCGTCTGTCCATACTGCTGTGTTACATACATCAAATCCAAGGTCGTTCCAGATATGATTACAGCCTTCCGGTGAGCATTTAGCCCATGCAAGCCACTCTGCTGCCAGTTCCGGATTATCACACTGATTTGTAACAACTGTACCTGTACCACCGATAGCTACGGATCTCGGCTGTCCTTCTTCAAATGCCGGGCACGGTGTGATGTCAAATTTGCCTTCCATCTCCGGCATATAGCCTGTGAAACGGCTCATGTACCACATAGCCTTCGGGAAAGAAGCAACCTTGCCTGCTACTAAGTTTGCATAACCAGCCTCAAGGTCAATGTGTCCGTCTGTGGAAACCATTGCGATACCATCGTTCAGCCACTGCTGCTGCATTGTCAGCATGTTCTTGACAGATTCAAGCTGTACATTTACTGTACCGCCCGGGCCGCCTGTCCAGTCCTCACCATACTCAGCCATTGCTACCCAAATCCAGTCACATCCGCCTGTATCTACAGATGTCAGATACACTTCACCGTTGGAAGCATCACGAAGCTGCTCGCCAAGTGCGGTATAGTCATCCCATGTCTTAACTGACTTGTAGTCCAGTCCGTACTGCTCAAAGATCTCTGCGTTCCAGTACATTACAGTAGCTCCTACGTGAGTCGGAACACCAACCTGTACGCCTGCTTCGTTCTTGTAAACATCAAGTCTTGCCTGTACCATTGTGTCTGCATACGGAGCCATTGCATCGTCCAGAGCATACAGCGGGCAATCCTCACCAGTGTAGTTCGGGAACTGACCGATCTCAACGTCACACATATCCGGTGCACCTGAACCTGCCTGCAGAGACATCATCAGCTTGTTGTGCATATCGCTGTACGGATATGTACTGAATGTAATCTGAACCTGCTTGTCCGGATTCTGAGCGTTCCACTCTTCTACCATTTTTCCGTAGAATTCATTGTGCAGATCTACGAATGACCACAGTTCAAAAGATGCTGCCGCATCATCCGGACCTACCGTCGTAACGGCTGTCGGAGCTGCCTCTGTCTCAGCTTCCTCTGCCATAACTGTTGCGCCCATGGAAAGTGCCATAGTACCTGTCAACAGCAGTGCTAACCATTTTCTGTACATATTTGTTCCTCCTTTTAATAAACGAAACTACCGTTTCTTTTTTACCGGTTTTTGTCAAAAAAACGTGTACAAAAACTTTTCCATTTTATGTCACTTTTTCGGTGACACTCTTTATGTATATTTAGCAATTTGCACATTTTTTTTTTGTTTTGTTCCGGCGTATGTTCATATTGTACAATTTGTTTTCATTTTTGTCAACAATTGTTTTTGTTTTTTATTTATTAGTTTAGATGTATTTAAATCAAAACAACAGAATGCAAAACGTTAGAATAACCGTTTCATCCGCAGTTTTATTGACTTTTTTGGCGTTTTTGCTATAAT
>SFEV01000087.1 GCA_004557975.1 Lachnospiraceae bacterium | reverse complement strand
CTGGAATGACTGGATGAATGGTTATATTTACCTGACAAAGAGGACAGACCTGTATTCAATTCAGAATCTGCTGAATCGTATGATGAAGAATATCCAGTATCTGACTCAGAACAGTTCCAATATCAAGGAAGCCGGTGTGGGTCTGGCTTCTATCCCATCCGTTTCGATACGTATGGCTATGGCGATTGTTGGTATTCTGCCGATCATTATTATCTACCCGTTCGTGCAGAACAGCTTTGTAAAGGGTATTACCATCGGAGGCGTGAAAGGCTGAGATTATATTTTTTTATTGTTGGAATACACATTACGTGTTAAAGTATCTGTAAAAATATTCACGAACAGAAGAGGTTGTGTATGGCGACAATAAAAGAAATTGCAAAAAAGAGCGGAGTTTCTCCCGGAACCGTATCAAATGTGCTGAATGGCAAACGTCCGGTGGCGGAAGCTACCAGGAAAAAGGTCATGCAGGTAATCAGCGAAATGAACTATCAGCCCGACTACTTTGCCCAGGGCCTGCGCCAGCGTAAATCTAATCTGATTGGCATCATTGCCGAGGAAATTGTGCAGTTCAGTACACCGCCCATCGTAGAGGGAATTATGTCTCTGTGTGAAAAACAGGGCTACAGAATTATTTTGGAGGACCTCCGTTTTTATTCGAGATGGGGAGTCAACCGAAAAGAAAAGGAAGAGAGCTTTCTTACTGCACAGAATTTTGCGTTTCAGCGTATGATGTCACTGAATGTGGATGGAATCGTATATATTGGTGCACATATGCGTGAGATACAGAACATTCCCCATGATCTGAAAGTACCGCTGGTGATTGCTTTCGGGCGCGACACTGATTGTGCGCTTCCCAACGTTATTATCAATGATGAAAAGGGCGGATATGATGTGACGAAATACCTGATTTCTCTGGGACACAGGAAAATCGGAATTATCGGCGGCCTGCTGAGCAATGAGCATGCCCAGAGGCGTGTACTTGGATATCAGAAAGCGCTCTTCGAGTATAGCTTACCCTACAATCCATCCTGGGTACGGTATGGCGGATGGGATATTGAGGACGGATACCGGGAGATCGAACCTCTGCTGTTAGAGCAGGTGAGTGCTGTATTCTGCCTGAATGATTTTGTTGCAGGGGGTGTCTACAAATATCTGAATGAGCATGGACTTGTCGTGGGAAGGGATCTGTCGGTGGTGGGTTTTGATAACCGGTCAATGACAGAGTGTTTTTGTCCCGCACTTACGACAGTAAAAATACCGTTGGGCAATATCGGAGAATCTGCAGCAAAGCTGATTCTGGAATGCATTGCAGAAGAAAAGCTTCCGACAGATGCAGGGACACAACAGCTTTCCTGTACGCTGGTGGAACGACAGTCAGTAGCCAGACTGAGATGATCAGAACGCAGCAGTATCCATAAGTTGCCCGGCGATTTTGGAGGAAATTATGGACAATATAAATCCGATTATGAAGACAGATTATCCCGATCCGGATGTGATCCGTGTGGATGATACATACTATATGGTCAGCACTACGATGCACTTTATGCCGGGCGGAGTTATTCTGCGTTCTTATGATCTGATGCACTGGGAAATT
This sequence comes from Lachnospiraceae bacterium, assembly GCA_004557975.1. Lineage (GTDB taxonomy): Bacteria > Bacillota > Clostridia > Lachnospirales > Lachnospiraceae > Choladousia. Next base: position 5,803 of record SFEV01000087.1, on the reverse strand, counting down.
GTCAGCTATGTATTTGATGAGCTGGATGGTACACCGGGACAGAAGCTGCAGGGAAGAGAGCAGATATATGGCGGTGGTATGTGGGCAGCTTCCCTGCGGTATCACAAGGGGAAATTTTACGTCTGCTTTGTGGCAAACGACACGTACAGGACGTATCTGTATCAGGCCGACAATATTTGCGGTCCGTGGAAAAAACAGTATGTTGAGGGCTTTTATCACGACTGCTCACTTTTGTTTGACGACGATGACCGCGTGTATATCATGTATGGAAACAGAAATATTTATCTGACGGAGCTGAATGAGCAGCTGACCGGACCAAAAGAAGGGGGACTTCACCGTCTGGTTGTATCGGATGACGGAGATGTAAGATTAGGCTACGAGGGCTCCCATATATACAAAATTTGCGGAAAATATTATGCCTTTTTTATTCACTGGCCGTGCGCAGGGAATGACCGTCGCACGCAGGCATGCTTTGTTGCGGACAGCCTGGAGGGAGAATTCCGGGGATGTGATGTGTTGGATGATGACATGGGTTACTGGAATCAGGGTGTCGCGCAGGGCGGAATTATTGACACTCCGGACGGAGACTGGTATGCAGTACTGTTTCAGGACTGTGGTGCAGTCGGAAGAATACCGGTACTGGTGCCGATAAAATGGGAAAATGATTTTCCGATTTTTGGGCAGAATGGAAAGGTTCCCGAAAGCATCACAATGAAGAGTCTCCGGCCGGATTATACGTATGCACCTTTGTTTGAGAGTGATGATTTCCGATATGCAGCCGGGGAACCGCTGAAAAAAGTCTGGCAGTGGAATCATACACCAGATTCACGGCTCTGGTCGGTGCAGGAGCCTCCGGGAGCGCTGACGGTGCGCACCGGGAAAACGTGCAGCAGTCTGATCTATGCGAAGAATACACTGACTCAGAGAATGTCATTTCCACGTTGTGAGGCTTATGTGACTGTGGATGCATCCGGGCTTCAGGAGGGAGACTATGCGGGAATCTGTGCACTGCAGGCATGCTACGGTATGGCTGCGATCACGAGGGAACAGGGACGACTGTATTTGGTGATGAAAGCACGGGACACAGATGACAAAAGCCTGGAAGCAATGGAGGAGGATTTTGGTCCTGGTACAGAGTATGCGAGAATTTTGTGGGAGGGGAAGGAAGCGTGCCTCAGGATTTCAGCAGATTTTTCGGACAAAAAGGACACTGTGAGATTTTATTACAGAAAAGACGGACAGTGGGAAATGATAGGGGTACCCCATAAGCTGTATTTTAAGATGGATCATTTCACTGGCTGCCGCATCGGCCTTTTCGTCTATTCTACAAAGCAGCCGGGAGGGACAGCATCATTTCGCAGCTTTGTCTATGAGCGTGAAAAAAACTGAATTCTCATTTTTTTTGACACTTTGAGCATTAAGTAAGTGCCACAATCTCTGATAAACTGGGGTTGCGGCACTTTTCGCTGTATACTGTGCTTCACGATGCAAAGAATCATTTTTATATGACCTGTTGGTGTACTACAAAATACCTGATATAATACTGTATAATGAATTGATCAGAAAGGAGTCATTTACATGAGTAAACGTAATATTCGCTGGGGACTTCTCGGTGCAGGTGCGATTCTGAACCGGTGGATGAAGGGTGCCAGACAGGTGGAAGATATGGAAATTGTGGCGGTATCGTCCAGGACGATGGAGACTGCCGGACGTATGGCTGAGCAGTTTGGGATACCGGAGGCACTGAGCTACGAGGAGCTGCTTGCCAGGGATGATATCGAAGCAGTCTATATTCCGGTGCCCCATGTGGGCCATAAGGAGCTGGCGTTGAGGGCGATGAGAGCCGGAAAGCATGTGCTTGTAGAAAAGCCGGCCACTGTGAATGCAAAGGATTTTGATGAGTTGACTGCGTGTGCGAAGGAACATCATGTTTTTCTGATGGAAGCGGTGTGGACACGGTTCTTTCCGTTGATGGGAGTTCTTCGTACCTGCCTGGATGAGGGCGTGATCGGTCAGGTGCGTTCCCTGCACAGCTCATTTTCTTTCCGGAGTGATCCCAGGCAGGTACCGCGGCTGTTCGACCCGAATCTGGCGGGAGGAGCACTGCTGGATACAGGTGTTTACAATCTTCATTTTGCAGATATGGTTTTCGGAAAAGATCCGGTACAGCTGATCGGTCTTGCCGCGATGAACACGGATGAGCTGCATCTGCAGGTGGATGAGCAGGGCAGCTATATTGCCATGTACGATCAGGGCGAGCTGGCAGTCATGACGAGTGCTGTCCGGACGGATATGCCGGATACCGCTTACTTATATGGTACAAAAGGATCTATTGTGATCCCGACCTTCTGGAAGCCGTGGCGGATGCATGTGATGGCAGAGGACAAGGATGAGTGGATTGAGCGTCCTGTTTCACAGAATATCGCAGGTATCGAGGATGAGGGATATCAGTACGAGATCCGGCATGTGCAGGAATGCATCCGCAGCGGACTGATCGAATCTCCTGTGATGACCTGGGAAAAGAGCCGCAGTGTTCTGAAACTGTGCGACCATCTTCGCGGTGAATGGGGACTTACGTATCCATTTGAGTCGAAAATATGAGATGCTGCCTGATTTTTATAAAAAACGCTTGACCGGTAGTTACTATCGCCTGCTACAATCTGATGATACCAGGGTCAAAAGGTCATGCTGCTCATGTCTGCATGAATAAGCATGACTTTTGACCCCAACAGCATCTGACTATACAGAAAATCAAGAGAAGGGGAGGAAACGAAATGAAAGTAATACTTGTCAATGGAAGTTCAAGAGAAAACGGATGTACCGGCGTGGCACTTCGTGAGGTAGAGCGTGCGTTGCGGGAGGAAGGAATCGGGACAGAACAGTTCTTTATCGGGAATGAGGCGCTGCCGGACTGCATTGCCTGTCGGAAATGCAGAGAGACGGGACGCTGTGTCTTTAATGACAGTGTAAATATGTTTGTGGAAAAGGCGAGATCGGCAGACGGTTTCGTATTCGGTTCACCTGTCTATTATGCACATCCCAGTGGAAGGATGCTGACATTTATGGACAGAGCATTTTATTCCGGTGCCGATGCTTTTGCCTTTAAGCCGGCAGCAGCGGTGCTGAGCGCGAGAAGGGCCGGGACGACGGCATCCTTCGATGTGATCAACAAATATTTTACAATCTGTTCCATGCCGGTAGTGTCCTCCACCTACTGGAACCACGTTTACGGTGCGCAGCCGGAGCAGGTATCGCAGGATAAAGAGGGACTGATGACCATGTACAATATCGGGAAAAACATGGCATGGATGCTGAAATGTCTGGAACTCGGCAGGCAGAATGGCCTGAACCATCCTGAAAATGAAAAGGTTCTGACAAACTTTATCCGATAATGGAGATTTGGAACAGAAAACGGGAGAGAAAAAGCTGTTCCAAGCGCTGGCATCGCGGAATGGTAGCGCGAAAAAAGTGACCTGCATATATTAGAAGGAACAAACAATCAGGTATGGATATATGGAACAATATATTGTCAGGTCACTGGAGACGCATCTGTTTTTCGGAAGAATCATGAAAGAACATGCATTGTTTCTCACAGCCTCTTTTCCGGAACCGGAAGCGAACTACAGACGCCAGGCGGACTGGTACAGAATGCAATTTGAGCAGGTACTGGAGATGACGGTGCAGCTTGCAGACAGAAGGGTACGCAACGAGGTGCTGCGCTCCGGTGAGGTGGTAACGGAATTCACGGAAAAGGCGGAACGGCAGACCAGACGTCTCACCGGTATTCCCATCCGCGTCAGTATCACGGAGGCGGAGCATCAGCTTATGGCCGGATGTCCGGGCGGCACGGATCAGAGGCTGATTTGTCGAGTCAGAGAACTGAACAGACGGGTACTGCGTCTGCTGGAGGGACTGATTACATTGAAACAGAATATACTGAGAGAAGTCACTGCCTGCAGTCTGTTTACGACAAACTATCCGCTTCTTATTGAGCATATTCTGAGGGAAGCAAGATGGTACCGCCGCATCCTCTCAGACATTGAGAATAGATGTCTGCCGGGGGCGGATACACGGACAGTGGAGGCTTTCTGGAATCAGATTATGATGGAGCATGCCGAGTTTATCCGCGGTCTTCTTGATCCCACAGAATGTGAACTGATCCACACGGCGGACGAATTTGCCGGGGATTACAGCGAGCTTCTGAAAAAGGCGGGAGAGCAGGACTGTAAGCTTCGCAGAGAGCTGGCGGGGAAAACGCTGGAGCTCACAGAAAAATACAGGGATTTCAAAGCGGCAGGCGCCGACGGGATTACAGAATGCAGAATTCGTTCCGTGATACTGCCTCTTCTGGCAGATCACGTGCTGCGTGAAGCGAATCATTATCTCCGTCTTCTGGAGATGGGAGAAATCGAATAAATCATAAAATCAATTCATTATACACATACTATCCACAGAATGCTCCAAAGCAGAAATTAATAAGATAATAAGCGCAGCCGATTTTCATGGGTTTGCGAATCGTATCTGTGGAGGTACGGAACAGATACTGAAAATACCAGGAGGTAAAATGCTGATGCTGTATACGGTTGTACCGCTTTTGCTGTCATTATTAATTGGCATATATTTATATATTGTATTCAGAAGGCCGCTGCGGCTGCTGTTCGGGAAGCGGGGGAAAATACTGCAGAGAGCAGGAGCGGCAGCACTGGCTGTACTTGCAGCATTGGCGGTGACCAATATATGGGGGATTCGGGCAGCGATTGTGCTACATTTCGCTGCCTTTTCGGTGTTGACGGATATAGTCCGGATGATTTTGAAAAAGGCAGGACGAAGGCCTGGCAGAATTATTCGGATTCTTTACAGCAGCTGCGGCATTGCTCTGTTTCTCACCGGCGCAGTGTTCTGCTACGCATACATCAACATGCATACTGTTCTGAAAAAGGAGTACAGCATTTCCACGCAGAAAAATATAAGAGCAGAAGGGTACCGGCTGCTGTTCCTCTCCGATCTTCATTTCGGCACGACGATGGATCAGGAAAAGCTGGCAGAATACTGTCTCCGGATGGAAGCAGAAAAGCCGGATCTGGTGATCCTGGGCGGCGATATTGTGGACGAAGCGACGACGCTGTCACAGATCTGGGAGGTATTTTCCGTACTGGGACAGATGGACGTGCCATACGGTATCTATTACGTGTACGGCAATCATGACAAGGGGCGGTATTCCCCGGAATGTGACTTTACTCCTGAACAGCTAGCAGAGACAATAGAGGAATGCAAAATCACAATCCTTGAGGATGAGACGGTGCAGATAAACGGGGAACTGACCATAACAGGGCGGCGTGACCTGACAGATACCAGAAGGAGCCGGACTGTCAGGAAAAGCCCGGAAACTCTCCTGGAAGACGTACCCCAGGCTGCTTTTCATATCCTGGCTGATCATCAGCCCCGGGGTATGGAGGAAAATGCAGAGGCCGGATATGATCTGATGCTGTCCGGCCACACCCATGCCGGGCAGATGTGGCCGGTGGGACTGATCACATCGCTTTTTGACAGAGAGACTGTCAACTACGGGCAGAAGAGCTTCGGGGATATGGAGCTGATTGTGTCATCGGGAATCGCTGGCTGGGGGTATCCCTTCAGGACAGGGAAGCACTGCGAGTTTGTGGTGGTGGAAATCATTTAACCGAATCAAGTAACTCCCCCATTACAAATGCGCAGAGCATTAAGTGGCGGGTAGGGACTTACTTGTATCAGGTGGGGTACAAGCCCCATCTGATAAACTGCGAAGCAGTTATTCGGTTATGAG
>SFEV01000030.1 GCA_004557975.1 Lachnospiraceae bacterium | reverse complement strand
TGCCGGTGATTACGTACAATCGTGGAAGTCCAGTAATACGAAGATTGTTAAAGTCAGCGGAAATCAGGATGGAAGCTGCAGGATTATTGCTCAAAAGAAAACTGGTAAAGCAACAATTACAATCACTCTCGCCAGTGGAATGCAGACTGCATTGCAGGTAACTGTCCAGAATAACGCAGTGCAGGCGACGAAGATCAGTGGTGTTCAGAGTAAACTCACACTGAAAAAAGGAAAGACAAAGACATTGAAGCCAACAATTGCTCCGATTACCTGTGTTCAGAAGATTACGTACACATCTTCCAATAAGAAAATTGCAACAGTGAATTCGAAAGGCAAAATCACTGCCAGGAAAAAAGGAAAGTGCACAATCACAGTCAAATGCGGAAATAAAACAAAAAAATGTATTGTAACAGTTAAGTAGGGTGGAAGATGATTAGTGAATGAATGGTTGAAATTGTTTCGTTAATAGATTTTCTCTATATGTGGAAATAGAATAATCATATAGACGGGAAATGCTGAAAAATGTTGACAAAAGAAATTGTGTCAGTATACAATAAACGAAAATGTAAGCTCGAACAGTGGGAGATCAGACAGTATCGCTTCTGCTCCCTTTTGTTCAGAGAGACACAAGAGAGGAGAAAAATATGAACAGAAAATTAAGAATGCTTCTTGCAGCAGGTGCTGTTTGCACTGTTGCAGCCGGATTTGGTACTGTTGCTCAGGCAGAAGGTTCCACGTTCACGTACGCGATTTCCAGTGATCCGGGTGCAAATACAAATCCGATTACTTCCAGTGACCGTTTCGGTCTGATGACATCCAACCTTGTATACTCTCCGTTATTCAAGATCAACGGCACAGAGTGTGAATGGTATCTGGCTACGGGGTATGAGCTGTCAAATGATGACCGTACCTATACGTTTACCCTGCGCGATGACGTTACATGGTCAGACGGAGAGCAGTTCAATGCAGATGATGTGATTTTCACCATTGAGCAGATCATGGATCCTGACAATGCAAGTGAGATGTACGGAAATTTTGTTACAGCAGAGGGTCCGGTGGAGATTGAGAAGGTGGATGATTTTACGGTTTCCTTTACATTCCCCAAGGCAAGTCCGGCGCATCTGGAAGCATTTGCGTATGAGGTGTATATCATTCCGGAGCACAAGTTTGCAGATGTGGAAGACTATGACACGTATGCATTTTCAGAGCCGACTGTCACCACAGGTGCGTATATCATGACAGAATATTCCGCAGGCTCCTACCTGAAATTTGAAAAGAATGAGAACTATTTCCGCCAGGAGCCGTCCATCGATACCATCGTTCTGCGTATCATCACTTCAAACGATACGGCGATGCTGGCAATCCAGAGCGGTGAGGTGGATGCATGGCCCACAACTCCGGCATATCTGGAGCAGATTGATCTGGAAGCAAGCAATCTGACATCCTATGCGTTCAACCAGGGACGTATCGGCTATATGGAAGTGAATACAACGAAGATTCCGGATGTAAAGGTTCGCCAGGCAATTTTCTATGCACTGAATAAGGACGAGCTGGCTACAGCTACGTATCTTTCCACTGATAATTACGATAATGTCTACACATTCCTGCCTCCGAACAACGGATATTATGACGATTCTGAATCAGAAAAATACGAGACAGATGTTGAAAAGGCAAAGGCACTTCTTGCAGAGGCAGGAGCAGAGGGTCTGACAGTGAACATCGGATACTGCAGTTCTGATACAACGCAGGAGACATGGGCAGTTCTGATGCAGCAGCAGCTTGCACAGGCGGGCATCACGGCTGAGCTGAATCCGATGGAGTCTGCAGCATACTATAATGAGCTGGAGAATCCGGACAAGCCATTTGATCTGTACTTTGGCGGTTATATCATGGGAAGTGATCCGCAGACGTATGCAGATCTGTTTAAGACAGGAAGTACGTTCAACTATACAGGAAACGAGAACGCAGAGATCGACAGACTGTTCGATGAGGGTATCGCAACTTTCGATACAGAAGAGCGTGCAGTCATCTACAAAGAGCTTCAGAAAGTGATTCAGGACGATGCAATCTTCTATCCGATCGCTTCCAACAGCTACATCGTACTGTTTAACAATCGTGTTCAGGGTATTGAAGAGTGCGGACTTGTTCCGATCTATACACTTGGCGACGCTGCTTTCCTGACACTGGCTGAGTAACAATCAGGCATAAGAAACAGATTCAGGGAAAACCTGAATGACGGGTGTGCTTCGCGTAAACACTGACTTTGGTCTGAGGAATGCGCGAAGCACATTTTTACATCGGGGAGAGGCTTTATCGGAAAGCCTTTATTGTTATGTAGTAGAAAGGAGAATACGAATGGCAAAATATATTGTGAAGCGTATCGTCACGGCGATACCTCTGCTGTTCGCAATCACGGTCCTCTGCTTTGCAATGATGAACCTGGCGCCTTATGATGCGGTTGATACGATGATCAAGCCCGGCATGTCGGATGAACTGGTAGCTCTGATGCGTGCAAAGTACGGTTATGATCAGCCTGTATACGTACAGTATATCAAATGGCTGCAGGGGATTCTGTGCGGCCAGTTCGGCTACTCCATCGTTACGGGGCAGAGTATCTCGCTGGATCTGTCTGTTCGTCTCGTCAATACGATCAAACTGATTCTGCCGTCCTACCTGTCGGCTTATGTGCTTGCCATTGTGCTTGGCCTGGTGGCGGGCTCCCATAAAAACAAGTGGCAGGACAAGCTGATCGACGGTTTTGCGTCTGTCGGTATTTCCACCCCTACTTTCTGGGTGTCCATGCTGCTTCTTTATATTTTCGGATATAAGCTTCGGCTGCTGCCGATTATCGGCATGCATACGATTGGTCAGGAGGACAGCATCATAGATTTCCTCCGTCACTTTGTTCTGCCGTACACGGTTCTTGTCATTGCGTTTATGCCGGATCTGATCCGCTATGTGCGGTCTTCCACCATCACGCAGTTTTCAGAGGACTATGTCATGGTTCAGAAGGCATTTGGAGCGTCGAAGGCAGAAATTATGTTCCGGCATGTATGCAAAAATGTGCTTCTTCCAGTCATCACAAAGCTCGGTATGGCGATGCCGATGCTGATCACAGGTGCGATTATCACAGAGACGATTTTCAGCTGGCCGGGAATCGGACCGTACTTTACGACAGCGGTGGACGGACTGGATTATCCGATTGTTATGGCGATTCTTCTTCTGTCGTCAGCCATGGTTATCATCGGCAATCTTGTGGCCGATATTCTTTGCTGTCTGACGGATCCGAGAATCAGGGAGATGGGGTGATGCATATGGAGACGACGAAAAACAGAAAAAAGAACAACCGTCAGCGCCGTCTGGACAATGTCCTCTCTGCCCTGAAAAATGATAAGATGAGTATTTTTGCAATCGTATGGCTGATTGCCCTGATTGCTGTTTCTCTGCTGGCTCCGCTTCTTCCTCTGGATCCGACCACAACAAATGTAACGGAGATGCTGCAGGGCTTTTCCTCACAGCACTGGTTTGGAACGGATGAGCTGGGACGGGATTATCTTGCCAGAGTCGTTTACGGCGGGCGTGTGTCGCTTCTGGTTGGCATCCTTGCAATGCTTGCCAGTGCTTCCATCGGAATTCTGGTGGGAACCATTGCAGGTTACTGCGGCGGCATTGTGGATTCCATTCTGATGCGTCTTGTGGATGTTCTTCATTCTATCCCGTGGCTGATTCTTGTCACAGTGGTCAGCCTGTTTATGAAGAGAGGAATTCATTCGATTATTCTTGTGATCGGTCTGTTTACGTGGATGGGTACGGCCAGGCTGACGAGGGCGGAGACACTGTCGATCCGGGAGCGGGAGTACATTCAGTATGCTCAGTTTATGGGTGTGCCCATGTGGAGAGTAATTCTGTTTCACATTATTCCCAGCGCCTTTCCCACAATTATCATAGTGGCTACGACGAGTATTGCGGATGCAATCATGACAGAGTCTGCGCTCAGCTTTCTCGGACTTGGCATCGTCCAGCCGGATACTTCCTGGGGCAGTCTGCTTCAGCGGTCACAGACGTATCTGCAGAGATCGGTTCATATGGCAGTACTGCCGGGTATTCTGATCATCCTGACAGTATTTTCATTCAACAAGCTGGGCAATCTGCTCCGGATTTATGTGGAGCCGCGTATCAGTGAAGGCGAAAGGAAATAGGAGGTGCCGGATGAACAGTGGAGAAAAACAGTTACTGACTGTAAAGAATATAAAAACAACCTTCCATGTCCACAGGAATACGCTGGAGGCAGTGCGCGGTGTTGATCTCCATGTGAATGAGGGAGAGTTTTTCGCAGTTGTCGGTGAATCCGGAAGCGGCAAAAGCGTGCTGATGAAATCTGTTATGGGGATTTTGCCTGATAATGCATCGGTGACAGCGGAGACGCTGCAGTTCAATGGCACGGATCTGACAGGTCTTTCACAGGAAGCGCGGCGTCAGATGCGGGGCAGTGAGATGGCAATGATTTTTCAGGATCCCATGACAGCTCTGAATCCTGTAAAAAAGATTGGTGACCATCTGACCGAGGTAATCAGACGCCACAAAAAGGTGTCAAAGGCGGAGGCGAGGAAGCTGGCTGTAGAAGCTCTGACGAAGGTGGGTATTCCGTCGCCGGAGAGCCGGATGAATCAGTATCCCCATGAATTTTCCGGTGGTATGAGGCAGCGTGTCATGATTGCCATGGCCCTTTCCTGTTCCCCGAAGCTGCTGATAGCCGATGAGCCGACGACGGCTCTTGACGTGACGATTCAGGCACAGATTCTTGAGCTGCTGGGAGAGCTTCAGAAGAAAGAAGGCATGAGTGTTGTGCTGATCACCCACGATCTGGGTGTCGTGGCAAGTACGTGCAGCCGCATTGCGGTCATGTACTGTGGAAAAATTATGGAGGACGGCCTCACAAGAGAGATTTTTTATCATCCGCAGCACCCGTATACGAGAGCGCTTCTGCGCGCCGTTCCGAAGCCGGTAACAGGACAGAAGGAACGCCTGGAGGCAATCCCCGGCGCTGCGCCGTCTCTGCTGGAGCTTCCGCAGGGATGCCCTTTCCGGGACCGCTGTCAGTTTGCTTGTGCGAAGTGTGCTGAGGAGTCGGTGCCTGTGCATACGTATTCAAAGACACAGAAGGCCATGTGTGTCTTTACCGGAGAAGAGCTCGATGAGATGGAACGGGGGAGGAGGGATCGGACAGATGGCTGATAAGAACAATCTGATTCTTCAGACGAAGGATCTGAAAAAATATTTTGCGGTCCGCAGTTTTCTCGGGACCTCAAAGCGGTTCGTCAAGGCTGTGGACGGTGTCACCTTTGATATCCGCCGCGGTGAAGCTTTTGGGCTTGTGGGAGAGTCCGGGTGCGGAAAGTCTACGCTGGGTCGTACGCTGATTCGCATGTACGAGCCGACAGACCGGCAGATCCTGTTTGACGGCGAGGATATCACACATCTGAAGAAAAAAGAGATTCTTCCTTATCATAAGAGGATGCAGATTATTTTCCAGGATCCGTATTCAGCCCTTGATCCTCATCAGAATGTCCGCGAGATCATGGAAGAGCCTCTGAGAATGAATACGGAGATGGGAAAAAAGGAACGCCTGGAACGCATCACAGAGCTTCTGGGGAAGGTCGGTATGCAGCAGGATGCCCTGGAAAAATATGCCTATGAGTTTTCCGGCGGCCAGAGACAGAGAATCGGTATAGCACGTGCTCTGTCCGTCAACCCGGAATTTATCATGTGCGACGAGCCGATTTCTGCGCTGGACGTTTCGATTCAGGCTCAGGTGGTGAATATGCTGGAGGATCTGCAGCAGGAATTCGGGCTGACGTATCTGTTTGTATCCCATGATCTCTCCATGGTGCGTCACATTTCCAACCGGATCGGTGTCATGTATCTTGGCAGCATTGTGGAGATCGCAGACAATGATGAGCTGTACGATCATCCGGCACATCCTTATACCCAGGCGCTGCTTTCTGCCATTCCGATTGCAGATCCGGATCGGGCAGGTGCATCAAAACGCCAGGTGATCAGGGGAGATCTGCCAAGCCCGATGCACATTCCGCAGGGATGCCGGTTCCACACCAGATGTCCTTACGCGACGAAGCGCTGCGAGGAGGAGTGTCCGAAGCTGCGCACAGTCGGCGCCGGACACCAGGTGGCGTGTCATCTGACCGAATGAAATCAGATGGAGCGTCATGCGGCAGGGATGGAGAACTGCAGCAGCAAGGGCAGACGTGTGCTGCAGCACGAAGTCAGATATCAGGCGGCAGAAAGAATGCAGTATGGCAGGAGAGCGAAGGATGAGACAGACCAGTTGTGAAAGTTGTGCTTATTACATGTACGATGAGGATTATGAGGAGTATATCTGTGACCGGAATATGGATGAAGATGAATACGTGCGTCTGATGACGGATTCCCATTACGTCTGTCCGTATTACAGGAACGGCGACGAATATGCCGTTGTGAGAAAGCAGATGTAAAAAAATAATTTGTAATCCCATCAAAAACATATTGCACAACTAGGATAAGTATGTTATACTGCATGTATATTCCGGAAGGAAAAATGTGCAGCACAATTTTGTTAATTCTCAGATTATTGTTGACAATGGGAAGACAGGGTGCTACGATTCTAACAAATTAAGTAAATGATAGTCAGACGATTTACGTCTGAAAATAAAAGGAGGAGATTATGATGAAAAAAGCTATTGCAACATTTCTCGCACTGACACTTGCAGCAGGACTGGCTGTTACAGCTTCTGCTGAGGAGGACAAGACAATCACGGTTGCCGCTTCGACAACACCGCACGCAGAGATTCTGGCAGAGGCCGCAAAGATCCTTGAGGAGCAGGGCTGGGAGCTGGAAGTGGTTGAGTTCCAGGATTATGTACAGCCGAATCTGGTAGTGGACAGCGAAGAGTTCGATGCAAATTATTTCCAGCACATCCCGTATCTTGAGAGCTTCAATGAGGAGCAGGGTACGGATCTTGTGAATGCAGGTGGCATCCATTATGAGCCGTTTGGTATCTATCCGGGAACAAAGTCCGGCCTCGACGAGCTGGAGGACGGTGATGTCATTGCAGTTCCGAATGATACAACAAACGAGGCAAGAGCGCTTCTTCTTCTTCAGGATAACGGTGTGATTACTCTGAAAGAGGGAGCTGGTCTGACTGCTACTGTAAACGATATTGCAGAGAATCCGAAGAACATCAAGATCCAGGAGCTGGAGGCTGCACAGGTATCGAGAGTTGTCGATGAGGTTGCTTTCGTCGTGCTGAATGGAAACTACGCACTTGAGGCAGGCTTCTCTGTAGCAAACGATTCCGTTGCATACGAGTCTTCAGATTCAGAGGCAGCAAAGACATACGTAAATGTCATCGCTGTGAAGGCAGGCAATGAAGAGCGTGAGGATATCAAAGCGCTTGTTGCTGCACTGAAATCGGATGAGATTAAGACATTTATCAACGACACATACGATGGAGCAGTAATTCCGTTTGAGGAAGCCGGGGAGGCAGAGACGGAAGCAGCTACAGAGTAAAGTATCGAAAATTCTGACGCAGTGTTTATGGGGCTGGCGCAGACAGATGCTAAAGCTTTTCAGAGCATATGGAAACTTTACGCATTGTTTTGCGGCGGCCCTGTTGTTATGTTATTTGACGAAGCAGAAGCTTTGTGACAGTTCAGATATCTTTACTGATGCGAAGCCTTTGCCGGAGAATTGCACATTCCAGAATTTGTACGTGCATGACAGAGAAAAGTGTGGTATATTGAAAAGAAACGTTGAGATTTGGTGGAGGCTAACATGGAACCGATTATCAAAATCGAACATCTGAATAAAGAGTTTGTACTGAAGGACATGAATGTTCATGCGCTCAAGGATGTCAGCCTTGATATTTACAAGGGTGACATTTACGGTATTATCGGTATGTCCGGCGCAGGAAAAAGTACGCTGGTGCGCTGCCTGAATTTTCTGGAGCGTCCTACCGGCGGTAAAGTGGTTGTGGACGGAAAGGATCTCGCATCTCTTACGGAGAAGGAACTGAGGGAGCAGCGAAAGGATATCGGAATGATTTTCCAGCACTTTAATCTGCTGATGCAGAGAAGCGTCCTGGATAATGTCTGTTTTCCGATGCAGATTGCAGGAATCAAGAAGGCTGAGGCGCGTCAGAAGGCAATGGAGTATCTGAAAATTGTCGGACTGGAGGAAAAAGCGAAGGCTTATCCCGCTCAGCTCTCCGGAGGACAGAAGCAGCGTGTGGCGATTGCACGTGTGCTGGCGTCGGATCCGAAGATTCTTCTGTGCGATGAGGCCACAAGCGCACTTGACCCGCAGACAACGAAAGCCATTCTCCAGCTTTTGAAGGAGATCAATCAGAAATACGGCATTACTATCGTTGTCATCACGCACGAGATGACTGTCGTACAGGAAATCTGCAGCCATGTGGCGATTATTGACCATGGACGCCTTGTGGAGCATGGAAAGGTGGAGGATATTTTCCAGGCACCGAAATCAAAGGAAGCCCGGAAGCTGATCTATCAGGGATATGAAAAAGTGGCTGAGATGAAAGGAAAGAGATGCATCAGAATCATATTTTCCGAGAATTCCGCCTTTGAGCCTGTCATAGCCAATATGGTTCTGGCATTCAAGACGACTGTCAATATCCTTTATGCCAACACACGCAATCTGGACGGTGTGGCAAAGGGAGAGATGATTCTGCAGCTCCCTGAGGAGACGCTGCTGCAGGAGAAAATGATAGCATACCTGAAAAATGCAAAACTGAGTGTGGAGGAGTTGAAGGATTATGTGGGATAAAGAAGTAATTATGATGATTGTCCGTGGAATCGGAGAGACTCTGTACATGACCCTGACTTCCACGTTTCTCGGATATCTGCTGGGTATGCCTCTTGGCATTCTTCTTACGGTGACAGACCGTGGGGGTATTCGCCCCAACGCTGCCGTGTACAAGGTGATCGACGCGCTTTCCAATATTTTCAGAAGTATTCCGTTCCTGATTCTGCTGATTCTGATTCAGCCGATGACGAAGGCCATCGTTGGGAAAAGCTACGGCTCCACGGCGATGATTGTCCCGCTGACTGTGGCGGCTGCACCTTACATCGCGCGTATGGTCGAGTCCTCTCTGAAAGAGGTGGATTACGGTGTGATAGAGGCGGCTCTGAGCATGGGAGCCAGCACATGGACCATTGTGTACAAGGTGCTTCTGACGGAAGCCAGAACCTCTCTGATCATCAATGCAACGATTGCGACAGGTACGATTCTTGGCTATTCCGCAATGGCCGGATGTGTCGGAGCAGGCGGTCTCGGAGACATCGCCATCCGGTACGGATATTACAGATACCAGGCGGATATCATGGTGGTTACCGTTATTATCCTTGTGCTGCTGGTACAGATTCTCCAGGGGATCGGTATGATGCTGTCACGCAGGCTGGACAGAAGAAGAGCATAAAGTCAGACGTTACTGCGCTGCACCCTCCATGAGAGGTGCGGCGTTTTTCTGTTTTGGCCGGAAGTCTTCCAGTTCCGGAAGACAGGAATAAATATTCTTTTCTGTGTGCAGAACGTAGTGGGTTTTGATCATCCGAACGCCCTCCAGCTGTTTGATCCGGCGGTGTATCTCTTCCAGATCCCGGGAGGAGCGGCAGCAGACCTTCAGCATATAGTCAAACTCGCCGGTGAGATAATAACAGGAGACGACATGAGGATTCTCGTGAATGTGACTGACGAAATTGTCGGTGTATCGGGGATGCTCCAGGCTGATTTCCGAAGCTTTCTGCCGTGCATTTTTCTTCAGTGCAGATAAAATTTTGTAATCAAGAAGATCCATACTCAGTGCTCCTTTCTTATTCTGATCTGATCGGCGAGAACAGTCAGCGCAGTAATAATCTCTTTTTCTGTTTCAGATGAGAAGCCGTCTACGCTTGGCTCATGTTTTTTCGTGACACCGTCCACACATCCGCTGGCAACAATGCGGTCGATATATGCGGCAATCTTCCGATGGGAGATGAGCCTCCGGGAGTGATTCAGGATGGAAAGATACGTGACGAGGGCGTATGCTCCCCAGTTGGAGGTAGTCGCAATGATCAGCTCATCGACAGTAACGGTACAGGGATTCAGGCTCAGCCTGTGAAGTATGACGTCCTTCAGGTTTCCCATACCGATTTCATTTCCTCCGTCACCGATGCCGATGGTCAGGATATGGCTGCGCGCTGCAAGCTGGAACATGGTATCAATCTGTGCCGTCTGTGAGGCAATGCTGACGCCGCGCATGTTGGCGTAATCCTCGTTCAGGTTGCGGCCGCAGCGCTCCACAGAAATCAGACATACGGGGCGGTAACGGTTGAGAAGTTTTTGGAAGAACAGAGAGTCTGCTTCGGTGTCCACGTATTCCACATCCAGCTGTTCCGGCTCAAACAGTCCCTCACAGAGATGATCTGTGACGATTGTGGGATGAAATCCCAGCTTTTTCAGAGCCACGGCAAGTGCCATGGTTCCGGGAGGACCGTCTGTTTCCGGATGACCTCCGACATAAAAGCCGGTGGTAAGGAGGATATTCCCGCGTTCAAGAGCCAGAATCCTCTCGGCAGCATGGCGGCAGTAATGATCCTGAAGATACTGTTGGAGGATGTTCATTCCCCTTCCGGAATAGCGCAGGACAATATCTTCGACAGATACATGATCGGACATTTGAGTGGATGCGGTATGGTTCATGCGTATCGTCTCCTATCGTTCGTGGATTCATCTTGTAAGAAGATGAGACTCCCACCTATACAGGTGGTGAGTAGCGATAATTTCGTCTTGGTGGGAGTCCAATCCCCTACCAAGTGTTATCAGTATTTTAATTCTGTGTTTCTGACGTCTGTGATCAGCATATGGCCCGGTGCATGGGTGATTGCAAAGGCAGGGCGCGATTCCATCACCACATTCTGCGGTGTGACGCCGCAGGGCCAGAACACAGGAACCTCACCATCGCGGATCATAACCATGTCGCCGAAATCCGGGTGGTACAGGTCTTTGATGCCGATGGCTTCCGGTGCGCCGATATGGACAGGTGCTCCGTGGACGCGGGGCATCTCTCCCGTGATCAGAACGGCTTTCGGAATCAGTTCATACGGAACAGGACGCATGCTGACTACCATATTTCCGTGGAATACACCGGCCGGTGTACACGGGATGGAAGTCTTATACATCGGGACGTTGCAGCCCTCCTCGATATGACGGACCGGAACGTTTGCTTCCAGAAGGGCGGCTTCAAAAGAAAAGCTGCAGCCGATCAGGAAGCTGACAAAATCATCACGCCAGAAATCGGACACATCGGTGTACTCTCCGTCAAGTTCTCCGTCCCGGTAGATGCGGTAACGCGGAATATCGCGTGCGATATCGGCTCCGTCTGCGATTGTATGCAAAAGGCGGCTTCCCGTATCGCTGACCTCCAGAATGGGGCAGGATTTCGGATTTCGCTGTGTGAACAGCAGAAAATCATACGCCAGTTCCCGCGGAAGCACGACCAGGTTGGCCTGGGCGTAGCCGGGGCATAAGCCGGCTGTAGGGCCGGTCATACGTCCGTCACGGATGATGGCCCTGACTTCACGTGGTGTAAGATCTGAATAATTCATAAATACTCCATTCCCGGTCTGAAAGGAAACAGATGATAATCTCTGTCGCTGTTTCTTTTCAGACCGTTACTGTATTTTACGGCAGCAGTTCAGCTGTTTTTTCTGTTGCCTGCTGTGCTTCTTCAACTGTGATTTCCTTAAAATGTATGGTACTGCCGGGACGTGCCTGGGCAAGCAGCGGAAGATCGGCGGTACAGACGGTGGCAATTTTTGCGTAGCCTCCTGTGGTCTGCCGGTCAGCCAGCAGTATGATCGGCTGGCCGGCAGAGGTAATCTGGACGGAGCCGAAGACGATTCCGTCAGATATGATGTCTGTTCCGTGAAAACTTTCCACGGCAGGTCCGTTCAGGCGGCATCCCATCCGGTCACTCTGATCAGAAACTGTGAATGCGCAGGAATAAAAGGTACGTTTTCCCTTGTCGGTAAAGTACTCATCCTGGGGACCGGCAATGGCCCGCACTGTGATGGTATCAGAATAAACCGGCTGCCGGATGCTTCTGCCGGACAACTGTTCAAAAGAGACATCGGAGCTTCCCACCGGAAGCAGATCACCGCTGCACAGTGCCCGTCCCAGATACCCGCCGATCCTGCATTTCATACAGGTAGACCGGCTCCCCATGACGAGCGGGACATCAATTCCTCCGGAGATGCCCAGATACGTGCGGCATCCGTTGACCGCAGCACCGAGGACAAGCCTTGATCCTGCTTTTACAAAGACCGGACGGTACATCGGACACGGGCTGCCGTTTAATGAGGGCTTCATATCGGCTCCGGTGATGGCGATGATACAGTCACTTTCAAACAGATACGTCCCCCCGAATACTGTATACTCCAGCACCGCCTCCCCGTCTGTATTCCCCACAAGATAGCCGGCAGCTTCGTAGGCATCTGTATCCATCACGCCGGAGCACATCATGCCCGCCTGCTGGTAATCGAAACGTCCGGCGTCCTGGACTGTGGTCAGTGCACCCGGTATGATGACGCGGATTCCTGTATTTGATTTTGACGAATTGCTTTCCATAAGCATCCTCCTTTTGCTGCCTGGTTCTGTATCCTTTCTTTGAGATACCGGATGTCTCTGAATATCAGAGATATCCGTCCGGAAAATACGGTCTGATTCCGGTTCACAGTCTGACCGGTTCGTGTACCTTAACGGTGTACGTTCCTCTCAGAATCATCTGACGGATATCATAATATTCGCAGCTTGTGATCGGAACGAACCGGATATAATCACCGGCTTTGCAAAGCACCGGCTCCTGACGGCACGGATCGTAAAAATCCACCGGCGTGGCTCCGATCAGCCGCCATCCGCCCGGGGAATCGAGAGGGTAGACGCCGGTCTGGCTTCCGCCGATACCCACAGCACCTCCCGGAATTTTCACCCGCGGCGTTTTCAGACGCGGCATTTCCAGCTTCCTGTCAAGACCGCCCAGGTAGACGAAACCAGGGAGAAACCCCAGCATGTAGACTCTGTAATCGACACCGCTGTGCCGCGCAATGATTTCATCCCTGGTCAGACCGGTAAAAACCTCCATATCGTGGAGATCCGGTCCGAAGTGGGAGCCGTAGCAGCAGGGTATTTCCAGAATGCGCTTTGCGGCGGTACCTTTCAGGGAAACCTGTTCTGCCAGATCTTCGATTGTACGGCGCATTGCATCATAGCGGATCACATGGGGATCATACTGTATCACAAGAGAACAGAAGGCAGGAATCATTCCGCGTATTCCAGGTATCTCTGCCTGCTGAACTTTTTCTGCCAGGGTGTGTACCTGATCGTTGACCACAGGGTCTATTCTGCTGTCAAACTGTGCGACGAGAGCCGCATCGCCTGCAGGCATGATCCTGACCGTACTCATAGCATCACCATCCATTTCTGTATCACAGAGGCATCCGTAATGGTCTGTGTGTATTCTGACGCGCCAGTATCCGGCACTTTGCCGCAGTTATTCGGCTGTTGCGTCGTAAAATTCATCCAGAAGTGCCTTGCGGATCGTCTCCATCATTTCCGGCTGCTTTCCACCCACCGGTCTGCCGTCAATCATATCAGCATGCATGCACAGCTTGCTGGAGCTTGTGACAATGACCTCCTCCGCATCGAACAGCTCTTCCAGTGTAAAGGGCGTTTCATTTACGGTGTACCCCAGCTTCTTGCACATTCTGATCAGATGTGCACGGGCAATACCCGGGAGAATCAGATTGTCGGTGGGTGCTGTGCGGAGCATACCGTCCTGAATAATATGTACGTTGCTGTGAGCACACTCTGTCACGCGGCCGCCGGGACGATAGAAGACTGCTTCGTCACAGCCTGCTTCCTCTGCTTTCTGTGCTGCCATGACAGACGGAATCAGATTCAGCGTTTTGATGTTGCAGTGGAAGAAACGTGTGTCTTCCGTAGTGATGAGCTTCAGCGGTTTGGTTCCGTCAGAGAGCTTTGCAGGAGTCAGGGAAATCCAGAGATTGGAAGGACCTTCCGTAAATATGTGAGCGCGCGGTCCCGTACCGCGTGTCACCTGATAATATACGAACAGATCTCCGGTATCCATTTTCAGTACCATTTCCTGCAGCAGCTTCTTCAGTTCATCCTTTGTCACAGGCATTTTGATTTTCAGAAGCCCTGCGCTGTTGAAGAAACGGTCGATATGCTCATCGAGAGCGAAGATTCTGTAATTGCGGCATGGTCCTGCATCGTAGACGCCGTCGCCGAACCAGCATACACGGTCGTTCATCGGAATGCTCATATCCTCCAGCTCACCGTATTTTCCATTGTAATAACCAAGTGTTTTCATATGCAGCCTCCCTCATTTTATTCTGCTTTTTGTGTCGTATGGCCAGTTGTCTGCCAAAACAAAAAACAGACAACTGAGAGATCCATCGACCTCGCTGTCGTCTGTTTGTCATGATTTTATATCGGACACTAAGAAATGTCAATTACTTCTGGAAAAATAAAATAAATTTTTGAAGTATCGTCAGGAAACCGGAAAAAATATGGAAACACATATATTTTACAGAAAATATTTTAATTTTGAAGAGAAAATGAAAAAAAGAAGCCGGAAAATTGTGATTGACAGATTCTGGAATTTGTATTATAGTCATCGGCATAGATGAACGAACAAAGGCGTTTGGTGATAAGAGATTATCGTCAGACGCCTTTTTTGTTCACAGAAAAGGAGGAGTTATAGTATGAAAAAGAATATGTTAAGTGCAACAGTGGCTTTGGCTGTATCAGCTTCCATGGCTGCAGGAATGACAGCAACCGTATTTGCGGAGGAGGACAATGTGATCAGAGTCGGTGCCGTGTGTGCGATGACAGGCGGTTCTGCCGTATACGGTGAGGGCGCCCAGAATGCCATTGATATGGCTGTGGAAGAAATCAATGCTTCTGATTCTGAGTACAAGATTGAGATTGTAAACGGAGGAAAGGTAGCGGACGATGCGAAGGATGCAAAGCAGGCAGTGAACGCATACAATTCCCTGAAGGCAGAGGCGCCGGAGGCGATTGTCGGTTCTTTCTTCTCATCTGTAACACTTCCGATGGCAGAGCTTGCCGCAGAGGACAATATGCTTCTTCTCGCAACAGGTGCTACAAATACAAAGGTAACGGAAATCGGACCGACAATCTTCAGAAACTGCTTTATCGATCCGTTCCAGGGTGAGATGGCAGCAAAGTTTGCCAACGAGCAGGGCTACAAGAAGGCATTCATCATCTATGCGAAGGACGATGATTATTCCAATGGTCTGAAGGACGCATTTGTGGAGAGTGCGGAAGCATATGGAATTGAGATTGCAGACGTGGCAGAGTGTACCACAACAGATACAGACTTCACTGCACAGGCAACCAACGCAGTTGCATCGGAAGCAGATTTCGTATTCTATCCGTGCTTCCTGGATACAGTGCCGCTGCTGGTACAGCAGGTAAGGGATGCAGGCTTTGAAGGCGCTATCATGGGCGGCGACGGCTGGGACGGATCTGATACCACTGGACTGGAGGATTACTTCACAGACTGTTACTTTACAAACCATTATTCATCCGAGGATACGGCTCCGGCAGTGCAGGAATTTGTTACCAAATACACGGAAAAATACGGCGATGAAAGCCTGAATGCATGTGCTGCTCTGTACTATGACGCGATGTATATGCTGGTAGAAGCGGCAAAGAACGGCGGCGGAACAGATACGGAATCTCTTGTGGCAGGTATGACGCAGATGAAATTCAGCGGAGTTGCAGGCGATATTTACCTGGATGAAAATAACAATGCAATCAAGCCTGTAGTAGTAAATACGTATGAGGATGGAAAGATCAAGTGGCTTGAAACCATCGTACCGGAAGAATAAGAAAAAATAAAATTTCATACCGGATAACCGGGCGGGGGGAAATATCTGCAGGAGAAATCTGCTGACAGAAGGATTCCCGCCCGGTTTGCTGTGGGACGTCAAAGAAGCAGGGAGGAAAACAGTGTCGATATTTGTACAAAGTATCATAAATGGATTAAATCAGGGTGCGATCTATGCGCTGATCGCCCTCGGCTATACAATGGTATATGGTATTTTGAGGATGATCAATTTCGCTCACGGTGATTTTATTATGGTGGGCGCCTATACCATGTTTTATACGGCGCCATTGATGATCAATTATGGAATGCCGCCGTGGATGGCAGTCTTTCTTGCAGTCGCCGCATGTACCGTAGTAGGTGTACTGGTTGAGCGCATTGCATATAAGCCAGTTCGTCATTCCGGTTCCATGTCGGCGCTGATTACGGCGCTGGCCATGAGCCTTTTTCTGGAGAACCTGGCCATGGTGCTCTTCGGAGGTAACCCGAAGACCGTTACGAAAATATTCGATCTGCCGATGGTCGAAATTCTCGGCGCAAAAATTCAGATGAAATACCTGCTGACGCTGGGCATCGGGCTGGCGATCATGGTGGCACTGACGATGTTTGTCAGGATGACGAAACTGGGAAAAGCCATGCGTGCCGTGCCTCAGGACCGGGAGGCTGCTACTATTGTCGGTATCAACGTTGACAGAATCATCACGGTGACCTTTGCAATCGGTTCGGCACTTGCGGCAGTGGCAGCCATGATGTACTGCTCCACGTATCCGAGATGTACCACCGACATGGGCTCCATGATGGGTATCAAGGCGTTCATCGCAGCCGTTTTAGGCGGTATTGGAATCATTCCCGGTGCCATGCTCGGCGGACTGATCGTCGGTGTCATTGAGATTTTTGTCAAGGTTTATCTGGCTCCGGGCTGGTATGAGGCAATTACATACGGAATTCTGATCATTGTGCTTCTGATCAAGCCTTCCGGAATCCTGGGCAAAAATGCGGGAGAGAAAGTGTGAGAGGAGGAGAATAGAGATGCCGAAAAGAATAAAAAAAGCTTATGTCATCAATGTGATCGGACTGCTCCTTCTGTTTGCAGGACTGTACTGCTTTTTTGAGACGGGGATTTTCGGAACACGCACAGACTATTTCAAGGGAATCGCGACAACTGCATGCTACACGATTATTATGGTAACATCGCTGAATCTTCTGGTTGGTGTTATGGGAGAGTTTTCCCTGGGTCATGCCGGATTTATGTCGGTGGGTGCGTATGCCTCAGCGATTCTGACCAATTCACTGGCAGAAAAAGATGTGCCGGTTTTTGTCATGTTCCTGTGTGCGCTTCTGGTCGGAGGAATTGCGGCGGCTGTCACCGGTGTTCTGGTGGGCATTCCGACTCTGAAGCTGCGCGGCGATTACCTCGCCATTGTGACAGTGGCATTTGCGGAAATCATCCGTGTTGCTTTTACCAACTTCGAGATTACAGGCGGCGGACGTACAATGTCCGGTATCACGAAGCTTTCCAATTTTTACTGGGTTTTCTGGGTAACGGTAGTCTGTGTGACGATTATGTATATGTTCATTCGCTCCAGATTCGGCCGCACTGTGAAAGCAATCCGCGAAGATTATATTGCAGCCTCTGCTTCAGGTGTCAATGTAACCTTTTATAAAGTCATGACATTTACCATTTCAGCGTTTTTTGCAGGAATCGCAGGTGCAATTTACGCTCATTATATGACTGCCATGATCCCGACCTCCTTCAACTTCATGTATTCAGCTGAATTTCTGACAGAGGTCATCATAGGCGGCACAGGATCCATGACCGGCTCTGTCATTGGCGCTGCATTTCTGTCAGCTTTGCCGGAAGCAATGCGTGCATTTGCCAGATACCGTATGCTGGGATATTCCATTGTCCTGGTGCTGATTATGATTTTCCGTCCTGGCGGAATTTTCGGTACGTGGGAATTCTCACTGACGAGGGCATTGGAACGGCTGACGGGACACGGAAGAACAGAAACCGGGGCAGGCGCAGCAGGAAAGGGGGCACAGTAAATGAGTAAGACAGAAGTTCCTGTACTGCAGGCATCCCATCTCGGAATCCAGTTCGGAGGCCTGAAGGCGGTTGACGACTTTAATCTGGAGATTGGACAGTCGGAGCTGGTGGGTCTGATCGGACCGAACGGTGCCGGCAAAACGACAGTCTTTAACCTGCTGACCGGAGTTTACCAGCCGACGGAGGGTGCATATTATCTGTGCGGTGACAAGATGACCGGCAAAAAAACACATCAGGTGGTGGACGCCGGTATTGCGAGAACATTTCAGAATATTCGTCTGTTTAAGAAAATGACGGTTCTGGAGAATGTCAAGATTGCCATGAATAAGGATATGAAGTATTCCATGCTCTCAGCACTTTTTCGCACAAAAGCATACTGGGAGGAGGAACGTGCCACCGATGCACAGGCGCTTAAGCTCCTTGAGATCGTACACCTGGCGGATAAGGCAGATTACGTTGCGGAGAATCTTCCATATGGAGAGCAGCGCAGGCTCGAGATTGCAAGAGCTCTCGCCACGGGCATGAAGCTGCTTCTTCTGGATGAGCCGGCGGCAGGTATGAATCCGACGGAGACGGCAGAGCTGCTTGACATCATCAATCACATCCGTGATTCTTTCGGTATTTCGGTTCTCCTGATCGAGCATGACATGTCTCTTGTTATGAAGATCTGTGAGCGGATTCAGGTGATTGACTACGGTGTGACCATTGCATGCGGAACGCCTGAGGAGATCGCAAATAATCCGAAGGTAATCGAAGCGTATCTGGGAAAGGACGAGGAGTAGGAGGAAGGCCATGCTGGAGGTAAAAGATTTATACGTAAATTATGGTGCGGTAGAGGCGATCAAAGGAATCAGTTTTACCGTAAAACCCGGTGAGATCGTGACGCTGATCGGTGCCAACGGAGCCGGAAAGACCACGACGCTCCATACGATCTCAGGACTGACAAAAGCCAAAAGCGGCTCCATCACATACAACGGAACGGATCTTTTGAAAACAGAACCGTCAAAGATTATCACACTTGGTATTGCTCACGTACCGGAGGGACGTCATGTTTTTCCGGAGATGTCGGTGGAGGACAATCTGCAGATGGGCGCTTACATCAGCAAAAATAAGGAGCAGGTGGCAGAATCCATGAAGGATGTCTATGAAAAGTTCCCGCGTCTGAAGGAGCGCCGCAAACAGCTGGCTGGAACGCTTTCCGGCGGTGAACAGCAGATGCTGGCAGTCGGACGTGCGCTGATGAGCAAACCGGGCATTATCCTGATGGATGAGCCGTCCATGGGACTGTCTCCACTGCTGGTAAAGGAAGTATTTGCGATTATCAGGGAGATCCATGAGGCTGGCATTACTGTTCTGCTGAATGAGCAGAATGCAAGGATGGCACTCTCAATTGCAGACCGGGCGTACGTTCTGGAGACAGGAACCATCTCCATCAGCGGCGATGCCCAGGAGCTGCTTAAGGATGAGCGTGTGAAAAAAGCATATCTGGGACAGTAGGAGGATCAGGGTATGGGGATGAATCATTATGCAATCTGCATTACAAGAACGTGTGGTTCGGGAGGTACGGAAATCGGAAAGATGCTCTCGGCACAGCTTGACATCAATCTGTATGACCGCAAGCTGCTTCGCCTTGCATCTGATGACTCCGGTATCAGCGAAAAGCTGTTTGCGAAGGCTGATCAGGATGTAAAGAAAACGCTGCTCTATAAGGTCTCAAAGGCTGTCTACGATGGTGAGAAAATTCCGCCTGAGACAGGAAATTTCCTCTCGGACCGTCGGCTCTTTGATTATCAGGCCCGGGTTCTGAAAGGTTTGCTGGAGAAAGAGAGCTTCGTTGTACTGGGGCGCGCGGCGGACTTTGTGCTGGCAGAGTATCCCAATGCAGTCAGCGTATTTCTCTATGCATCTGCGGAAGCCTGCTTTAAGAGAGAGCAGGAGATCATGCAGACCGATGAGCTGGGAGTCAACCGTCATATTAAAAGTATCAACCGTTATCGAAGTGATTACTACAAATACCATACTGGAAACAGATGGAAGAATCCGGAGAATTATGATCTCTGTCTGAGAACAGATGCACTGGGGTATCAGGGATGTGTGGATATGATCTGCAACTATGTGGAAAAAAGAACAGGTATCAGTCTGAGCTGATAAGAAACAGCAAAGGAATTTTTGTTTGTTGACACAGTGCACAGAAAATGGTAAAATTCATATATAGAATTATGAAAACTGAATATGCCGGTTGAAGAATCTGGGAGAGACCGCACAATAATCACTGAAAAATAAATCAGGATATTGATAACAGACAGCATTCTGCATAACTTCGGATAAAAGGAGCAATGCAGTTCTGGCTGGCGGCGCCGAAGGGGAAGTTGCAGCAAACTCTCAGGCAAAAGGACCAGGTTTGGACGGCACTCTGGAAAGGTAAAGGGGCACCCAAGAAGCAATTTTCTCCGTATGGAGGAAAGAATCTTTCAGGTAGAAAGACAGAGACGCACAGACAGACAGTATCGGAAGCGATATTGGAATTGTTTGTGTGTCTTTTTTTGCCTGAGAATCGGTACACCCTGTATCATCCACTGTTCCGGCACGGCCGTGTTCATGGAAAAGGCGGCTGCAGAAAAGGAAAATGAATAAGAGAAAATGAGAGAAGAAAGGAGAACGATCATGGAACTGAAAACACCACTGTATGACACGCACACGAAGTACGGAGGAAAAATTGTCCCCTTTGCAGGCTATCTGCTTCCGGTACAGTACGGCACCGGTGTCATTGCGGAGCACATGGCAGTGCGTACGGCCTGCGGCCTGTTTGATGTTTCACACATGGGTGAGATCACCTGTATCGGAAGCGATGCAGTGAAAAATCTGAATCATCTTCTGACGAACGATTACACGACCATGTATGACGGCCAGGCACGCTACAGCCCGATGTGCAACGGTGCGGGAGGCGTTGTGGACGATCTGATTGTATATAAGGTACGGGATGACCACTATTTCATCGTCGTGAATGCGGCAAACAAGGACAAGGATTTTGCGTGGATGAAGGCACATGAATTCGGGGATGCAGTGTTCACGGATATTTCCGATCAGGTGGCACAGATTGCACTGCAAGGTCCAAAGGCGGAGGAAATTCTGAGAAAGCTGGTAAAGGAAGAGGATATTCCGCAGAAATATTACAGCGCATACTTCCACAGGACAATCGGAGGAATGGATTGTATTATCTCCAGAACCGGATATACGGGAGAGGATGGCTTTGAATTCTATCTGGCATCTGCACAGGCTCCGCAGCTTTGGGAGCTTCTGCTGGAGACGGGGAAGGATGAGGGACTGATTCCCTGCGGCCTCGGTGCCCGTGATACTCTGCGGCTGGAAGCTGCAATGCCGCTGTACGGTCATGAAATGACAGATGACATCACTCCCCTTGAGGCAGGGCTTGGTGTGTTTGTAAAGATGAAAAAAGATGAATTTATCGGAAAAGCAGCACTTGAGGAAAAGGGTGCACCGCAGATCAGACGTGTGGGTCTGAAGGTGACCGGGCGCGGCATTATCCGTGAGCACACGGATGTGTACGTGGGCGATAAAAAAGTCGGTGTCACCACCTCGGGAACTCACTGCCCGTATCTGAAAGCGCCTCTTGCCATGGCACTTCTCGATGTATCCTGTGCAGAGGTCGGAACGGTTGTGGAGGCGGACGTCAGGGGAAGACGTGTTGCGGCAGAGGTTGTGGCGCTTCCGTTTTACAAAAGAGGATAGTTTTAAAAATTAAAATAATCAGAATGAATAAAAACAGGAGGGACTTATTATGAATCATCCGACAGAATTAAAGTACAGCAAATCTCATGAGTGGGTAAAATTCCAGGAGGACGGCACGGCGCTCATCGGCCTGACAGATTATGCGCAGGATGCACTGGGGGATCTTGTATTCGTGAACCTGCCGGAGGCAGGGGATGAGGTGACGGCAGGGGAAGCGTTTGCAGATGTGGAATCTGTAAAGGCAGTCTCCGACGTTTTTTCACCTGTATCAGGAACGGTTGCAGAGGTCAACGAGGATCTTCTTGACGCTCCGGAGCGGATGAATGAGGATCCGTACGGTGCATGGCTGATCAAAGTCGAGAATATTACAGATCAGGAAGAGCTGCTGGATGCAGAAGCGTATATCGCATTTTACGAGAGCGAGGAAGCATAAAAGTGCCAGATGAGAGGAGGCAGCAGCATGGGATCGTATTTACCGAATACGAAACAGGAACAGCAGGAAATGCTCAGGGAGATCGGCTTTGAAAGCTTCGATGCGCTTTTTGCGCATATCCCTGAGGAAGTGAAGCTGAAGACGCTGAAGCTCCCGTCGGGAGTCAGCGAAATGGAAGCGATTGACGAGATGGAGACAGTCGCCGGGAAAAACAGAGTGTTCAGACATATTTTCCGCGGTGCCGGAGCGTACAACCATTACATTCCGGCGATTGTGGGAAGCGTTGTAAACAAAGAAGAATTTGTGACGGCATACACACCGTATCAGGCAGAAATCAGTCAGGGAATTCTGCAGTCCATCTTTGAATATCAGACGATGATCTGTGAACTGACAGGCATGGATGCATCCAACGCTTCCGTCTATGACGGCGCGACGGCGGCAGCAGAAGCTGCAGCAATGTGCAGGGAGCGCAAACGGTCAGTCGTGTATCTTTCCGGGACGACAAACCCACAGGTGATTTCCGTTGTAGAAACGTACTGCTATGCAAGCAATACAAAGGTAGTCATTATTCCGGAGAAGGACGGTGTGACGGATCAGGATGCGCTGAAAGCATCCCTCGATGATGCAGCCGCATGCTTTTACGTGCAGCAGCCCAATTACTATGGAAATTTTGAGGATGCGGATGCGCTGGGAGAAATTACACATGCAGCAGGTGCAAAGTTTATCATGGGATGTAATCCCATCGCCCTTGCAGTGATGAAAACGCCGGCAGAGTGCGGCGCCGATATCGCAGTGGGAGAGGGGCAGCCGCTGGGACTGGGACTCTCTTTCGGAGGGCCGTATCTCGGATTCATGGCGGCAACAGAAAAAATGACAAGAAAGCTGCCGGGCCGTATTGTGGGTGAGACCGTAGACCGTGACGGAAAGCGCGCCTATGTGCTGACACTGCAGGCGAGAGAACAGCATATCCGACGGGAAAAGGCAAGCAGCAACATCTGCTCCAACCAGGCGCTGTGTGCGCTGACAGCAGGCGTGTATATGGCAGCCATGGGTGAGGACGGCATGAAGAAGACGGCATCTCTGTGCTGCTCCAAGGCACATTATCTGCAGAAAGAGCTGGAGAAGGCGGGACTGACACTGAAATATGACAGACCGTTTTTCCATGAATTTGTCACCACGTCGCAGATAAAGGCGGAGAAGCTTCTTGCGGCGCTGGAGGAGAAAGGGATTCTCGGCGGTCTTCCCATTGGAGAGTATGAGATCCTCTGGTGTGCGACGGAGAAAAACACGAAAGCGGAGATGGATCTTGCAGCAGCGATTGTGAAGGAGGTGTGCGGCGCATGAAACTGATATTTGAACGTGGAAAAGACGGACAGGGATGTACGCTTCTGCCGGAATGTGATGTTCCGGAAATTGCCATAGATGCACCTGTGCGCGAAAAAAAGCTTCATCTTCCGCACGTATCGGAAAATGAGCTGAGCCGTCACTATACAGAACTGGCAAAGCAGGTGCACGGTGTCAATGATGGATTTTATCCGCTTGGCTCATGTACCATGAAATACAATCCGAAAGTCAATGAGGAGGCGGCAGCTCTTCCAGGATTTACGAAAATCCATCCGCTTCAGCCGGCTCATACGGTGCAGGGATGCCTTGAGGTACTGAAGCGCACAGAGGAAATGCTGTGTGAGATTACAGGCATGGATGCAATGACGCTTCAGCCGGCGGCAGGAGCACATGGTGAGTTTACGGGACTTCTGCTGATCAAAGCATATCATGACAGCCGCGGCGATAAAAAGCGCACGAAAATTATCGTGCCGGATTCCGCTCATGGGACGAACCCTGCCAGCGCTGCCATGTGCGGTTTCCAGGTAATCAGCATTCCTTCCGGTGAAGACGGATGTGTCGACCTGGACAGGCTGCGTGAGGCAGTGGGAGAGGATACAGCCGGACTGATGCTGACCAATCCCAATACAGTAGGTCTGTTTGATAAAAATATTCTTGAAATTACAGCGATTATCCATGAGGCAGGCGGACTTGCCTATTACGACGGAGCAAACCTGAACGCGGTCATGGGTGTTGTCCGTCCTGGTGACATGGGCTTCGATGTGGTACATCTGAACCTGCACAAGACATTTTCGACACCTCATGGCGGCGGTGGTCCGGGAAGCGGCCCTGTAGGCTGTAAGGCATTTTTGAAGGAATTTCTGCCGGGGCTGCAGCCGGTTCTGAAGTCGGAAGAACATGGGGAAATAGCAGAGGATGAAGAACGTGCACTGCGCTTTGCAGTGGCAGGCGCACCGGTTTTGCGCGAGCTTGCATTTGCGGCACCGGAGCATTCTGTCGGCAGCGTCAAAGCATTTTACGGCAATTTCCTTGTGGTTGTAAAAGCTATGACGTACCTGCTGATGCTGGGCCGTGAAGGCATTCCGGAAGCCTCCCGCAATGCAGTGCTGAACGCGAATTATATGATGGAGAAACTGAAGGATCTGTATCCCATGGCATACAGCGAAACGTGCATGCACGAGTTTGTGATGACGCTGGAAAAAATGAAGCATGAGATTGACGTATCCGCCATGGATATTGCCAAATCACTGCTGGATTACGGCATTCATCCGCCAACCATGTATTTCCCGCTGATTGTCCATGAGGCGCTGATGATTGAGCCTACGGAGACGGAGAGCAGGGAGACGCTGGATGAAGTCATTGCTGTATTCCGTGAGATTTATGAAAAGGCACACGAGAATCCGCAGGCAGCACATGAAGCACCCGTCGGAACGTATGTCAGACGTCTGGATGAGGTGCGTGCGGCGAGAAAGCCAATTCTGAGGTATGAGTTCCAATGATTTCAAAACTGCGTATATATATTACAGAAAATAAGATTCCGTATAAGAATCTGGCAATCGAAGAGTATCTGACGCTTCATACAGAGCTGGGAGAGTGCATTCTGTTTCTGTGGCAGAATCGTCATACAGTAGTAATCGGGAAAAACCAGAACTGCTGGAAAGAATGCAAGGTCAATTATCTGGAAGAGGACGGCGGTTACCTTGTCCGCCGCCTCTCCGGAGGAGGTGCAGTCTTCCACGACCTGGGCAATCTGAATTTCACATTCTGTGTCCGCAGGGAAGATTATGATGTGGCACGTCAGCTTCAGGTTATTATTGAAGCAGTTCGGCTTCTGGGGATGAAAGCAGAAAAAACGGGAAGAAACGATATCACGGTGGACGGAAAAAAATTCTCCGGCAATGCGTTTTATGAATCAGGCGGCTTTTGCTACCATCACGGGACACTTCTGGTCGATGTGAACAAAGAAGATATGTCGAAATATCTGAATGTCTCCAAATCAAAGCTTCAGTCAAAGGGCGTCACATCAGTGCGTTCCCGTGTTGCCAATCTGACAGAGCTGAATCCGGATGTCACCGTGCCTCTGCTGCAGGAAAAACTGAGGGAGGCCTTTGGCACTGTGTACGGTGCAGAGGTTGAAACGCTGTCGGAGGATCGTCTGGACTGGGATGCCATTGAGAAAGCAGAGAGAAGGTTTTCCTCCTGGGAATGGAAATACGGACAGAAAATTCCGTTCCAGTACAGTATGGAGCGCCGCTTTGAGTGGGGAGACATCGAGCTTCAGTTTGATGTGGATCAGGGCATTGTGAAAAGTGCCAATGCATTTTCTGACGGGATGGAGCAGGCTCTGGTTGCAGCCATTCCGGAAGCGCTGCAGGGCTGCTGCTACAGTGAAGAGTCTCTCGCCAATGCACTTGGCCGGCTGGAAGCACAGACAGAGACGGAGCAGGCCATGAAAAAGGATATCTGCGGACTGATCCGTGAGTGCATCTGAGCAGTTACTATATTGAGTAGGAAAGGACTGGGACAAGAATGGCAGATAAATTTGATTTGGTGATTATCGGAGGCGGTCCCGCCGGATATGAGGCTGCGATAGAAGCTGCAGGGAAGGGCATGAGGACAGCACTGGTTGAGAGCAGGGAGCTGGGCGGTACGTGTCTGAACCGTGGCTGTATTCCGACCAAAACCATTCTGCATTCCGCACAGCTCTATGCCAGGATGCAGACGGCAGAAGCGCTGGGCATCCATGCAGACGGTATTGCGTGCGATATGGCAAAGATTCAGAGCAGGAAAGACGAAGTGCTGGGGCAGCTTCGCGGCGGAATCGCAATGCTGATGAAAAAAAACAAGGTGACAGTGTATCAGGGAAGAGGAACGATTCAGAATCCTCACCAGATTCTTGTAACTGCGCCGCGGAAAGCTGATTATCAGACAGCAGAGGAGCAGGAAATAAAAGCAGCTGACTCGCTGGAACAGACAGTTCTGCAGACTGATTATATCCTGATTGCCACCGGCTCTGTGCCGGCGGTTCCTCCGATTCCAGGTTCGGGGCTTCATGACGTGCAAAGCAGTGACGGTCTTCTGGAATCAGACAGACTGTATCCGAGGCTGACGATTGTGGGAGGCGGCGTTATCGGCATGGAATTTGCTTCCATTTACAGTGCTCTGGGCTGCAGTGTGACTGTCATCGAATTTCTGGACCGCATACTTGCGAATATGGATAAAGAAATTTCGCAGAACCTGAAGATGATTCTGAAGAAGCGCGGTGTCGATATTCATACTTCGGCAAAGGTAGAACAGATTACGGAGCAGGAGGATGGATCTCTCGTCTGTCATTATACAGAAAAGGATGAGGCAAAGTCGGTCGTATCAGACGGTATTCTGATTGCGACAGGAAGAAGGGCAAACACAGAGGGGCTTCTGGCCGGGGGAATGGAGCTTGCCATGGATCGCGGCAGGATTGTTGTGGATGAGTACGGCAGGACCAGTGAACCGAATATTTATGCGGCCGGCGATGTGACGCCGGGCATACAGCTTGCCCATGCGGCGACGGCTCAGGGACTGAATGCTGTGGCACATATGGTCTATTTGAAAGAGGCCGACATTTCCCGCCCCTTTGACGCTCCGTTCCGGGCTGACCTGATTCCGGGCTGTGTCTATACAAATCCGGAGATCGGATGTATCGGCCTGACTCAGGATGAGGCAAAAACAGCCGGGATCAGGGTGATTACGAAAAAATATCCGATGTCGGCCAACGGGAAATCTCTGCTGTCCGGTCAGGAGAGAGGATTTATCAAGGTGGTTGCGCAGGAGGATACGCACAGAATCCTCGGTGCACAGATGATGTGCGCCCGGGCTACGGACATGATCAGTGAGTTCGGCACCGCAATCGTGAACGGACTGACACTGGAACAGATGGCTGCGGTTGTGCGTCCTCATCCAACCTTCTGTGAGGGAATCAGTGAGGCTGTGAGGGCATAGGAGAGAATGATGCCCTCGGTGTTTCCGCGCATTCTGCGCGAAAACACCTCGCGGAACAGTGGCACGTGAACAGTAATGGGAAAATACCAGACGACAGCAGATGCAGGATAAACAAATTGACAGTATTTCTCTATACAGGTATAATAAGAAACAGCAGACTCTTTTGCAGTCTGCTGTTTTGGCTCAGAATAAAAAACTGTTTTGACGCCAAATAAAATACTCATGGAGGTTATAATGAAAGAGAGAGAAAAATTTGGCAGTCGTCTCGGTTTCATCCTTGTATCAGCAGGCTGTGCAGTGGGAATCGGGAATGTGTGGAAATTTCCGTACCTTGCAGGAAAGTACGGAGGAGCGGCATTTATTCTGATTTATCTTGTATTTCTGGTATTGATGGGCTGGCCGATTATGGTATGTGAGTTTTCTGTGGGACGTGGCAGTCAGAAGAGCTGCGCCACATCTTTCAGAGTACTGGAGCCGGAGGGGACGAAGTGGCATCACTACGGATGGTTCTGTATGGCGGGCAATTATCTGCTGATGATGTTTTATACAATGGTGGCAGGATGGATGATGTATTACTGCTACCGGTGTGCAGTTGGAGAATTCAGCCAGGGAACTCTTGACGCCGAGGTAGTGGGAGCAAAATTTGGCGAGATGCTTGCATCGCCAGCCACACTGACATTCTGGATGATCCTTGCCGTGGTTCTGGCTTTTGCCATCTGTGCCTGTGGCGTGCAAAAGGGAGTGGAACGGATTACAAAAGTCATGATGATTGCACTCCTGGCGTTGATTCTGATACTGGCTGTACACTCCGTGCGTCTTCCAGGCGCGGCGGAGGGCGTGAAATTCTATCTGGTTCCGGATTTTGCAAAAATGAAGGAAAACGGAATCGGCAATGTGGTTTTCAGCGCTATGTCCCAGGCGTTTTTTACACTGAGTCTCGGCATTGGTGCCATGGCGATATTCGGAAGTTATCTGGGAAAGGATCGCTCGCTGACCGGAGAGGCAATGAGCATTGGTATTCTCGATACCTTTGTCGCCCTTGCTGCAGGCATGATTGTGATTCCTGCATGTTTTGCCTTTGATGTGCAGCCGGATGCGGGACCTTCCCTGATTTTTATCACGCTTCCGCAGATTTTCAATCAGATGGCAGGCGGAAGAATCTGGGGAGCTCTGTTTTTCCTGTTCCTCTCCTTTGCGGCTCTTTCCACACTGATTGCGGTATTTGAAAACATTATTTCCTTTGCCATAGACCTTTTTGGCACAAAGCGCCAAAAAGCAGTTGTCATCAATATCGTTGCGATTATCCTGCTGTCTCTGCCGGCAGTTTTCGGTTTCAACGTGTGGTCATGGATTCAGCCGCTGGGCGCAGGCACAGGTATTATGGATCTGGAGGATTTCCTCGTATCGAACAACCTGCTTCCCCTGGGTTCCCTCGTCTATCTGCTGTTCTGTATGAAGAAGAACGGATGGGGCTGGAATCGCTTTATTGCGGAGGCCAATGCAGGATCCGGCAGGAAATTCCCTGAATTTGTGAGGGGCTATGCAACGTATGTCATCCCGGTGATGATTGTCATTATTTATCTGAAGGGGTACTGGGATATGTTTGCTCCGAGGGCAGCGGCAGAGAACAATCCTTGGCTGCTTGTGGGCTGGATGACTGTAGCCGTGCTGTTTCTGGTATTTATCGGCTGGATTGTCTTTTGTCCGGCAAAGAGCAGAAAAAAAATATGTCGGTAAAAATTTACCGGAACATGGAGGCAAATACATATGTGGTTTGTTCTTGCACTTCTGTCAGCGGTATTTGCAGCGCTGACATCCATACTTGCCAAGATCGGGATCGACGGTGTCAATTCCAATCTGGCAACGGCGATCCGCACGGTTGTGGTTCTTATTATGGCGTGGGGTATGGTGTTTCTGACGAATGGTCAGAGGGGACTTGGCGCAATCAGTCGCAGAAGCTGGCTGTTTTTGATTCTGTCAGGACTGGCGACAGGTGCTTCATGGCTTTGCTATTACCGGGCCCTTCAGCTGGGGGATGCATCGAAAGTGGTACCTGTAGACAAAATGAGTATTGTCATTACCCTGATTCTGGCTTTTGTGCTGCTGCATGAAACTGTGACCTGGAAGTCTGTGGTCGGTGGGCTTCTGATTACGGCAGGAACACTTGTGATGGTGTTCTAGGACAGGATGAAATGCAGTTTCTGTGCATCGTGAAGCGTGTTGCTGTGAACGAAGTGACAGTAACGTACTCTGCACAGAAATACGAAAAATGATATTGTATCATAGAACAGAGAATCGCGCATTGCGGCAGTATGAAACAAACATATTGCCGCAATATTGCATGGAGCAGAAAATGGAAAAGGAGGCGGAAAATGTTTCGGGATAAGGTTGCTGTGATTACGGGAGGTGCACACGGAATCGGGAAAGTCATTGCGGAAGAGTTTGAACGAAATGGTGCCCGGACATGTGTGATTGATCTCAGACCGGGGGATCATTTTGTGGGAGACCTCAGCGATAAAAAGATTCTGGAAGCGTTTGCAGAACGTGTGATTGCGCAGTACGGACGTGTGGATTATCTGATTAACAATGCTGCGCCGCTGATGAAGGGGATTGACCAGTGTACGTATGAAGAATTCAGCTATGCGCTGGCAGTGGGCGTGACGGCTCCGTTTTATCTGTCCAGACTGTTTTTACCGTATTTTGGAGAAAATGCTTCGATTGTGAATATTTCTTCCTCCAGAGACAGGATGAGCCAGCCAAATACAGAGAGCTACACGGCGGCAAAGGGCGGAATCGCAGCTCTGACTCATGCACTGGCGGTCAGCCTTGCGGGAAGGGTCAGAGTAAATTCCATTTCTCCGGGGTGGATTGATACAGAGGGGACGGTGTATACCGGAGCAGATGCGATTCAGCAGCCGGTGCACAGAGTCGGAAATCCCATGGATATTGCAAATATGGTGCTGTATCTGTGTTCGGACAAGGCAGGATTTATTACGGGAGAGAACATCTGCATTGACGGAGGAATGACAAGGCAGATGATTTATCATAATGATTTCGGTTGGCAGCTTGATGATGAGACAGGTGACTGAAACGGTGACTGCTCACGTTATTCGCGGCAATAAAAGTGTAAAATATTTCAGATTCTCTGGAGTTTGGCGGCAGAATATGGTATGATGAAAAAGTCCGGGGTATCTGTGCAACAAAAACATCCGCGGAATGCGCTGCGTGGGATGAACAACAGAATATATGGGCAGAAAGGGCTGCTGTAAAATGATGCGGGACGGCGTATAAGCCGGAGCGGTCATTTTGCTGCAGCCCTGTTTGATGTTCAGAATTGCGGCTTTAAATTGCGGCTCTCAGAAAAAATTAGTTTGCAGACGGAAATAAATGCGGTATGATAGGAGAAAAGCTTTTTATTTCTGAAAGGCAGGCACACTGTTATTCACGGATGCTGTGATTGGCAGAAAATGTGTGGAATGATTCTGAGCTGCCGGCAGTTTTGTATGACAGGAAAGGAAAAGGACAAATGGAAAATAAAAAACTGGCAGTGCTGTTTCCGGGGATAGGTTATACGTGTATGAAACCGCTTCTTTATTATACGGCGCAGGCAGCACAGGCCCATGGGTATGAAATTCTCCGGCTCGACTATGGTGAAGATATCCATGCTTTCAGGGGAAGGACAGAAGAAGAACTTCAGCCTCTTTATGAAATGGCAGTGGGCAGAGTGATGAAAACACTGAGATCTGTGAACTGGGAGATATATCAGGACATCCTGTTTATTTCCAAAAGTATAGGAACGGCTGTAGCGTGTGAAACTGCACGTCAGTTAAAGCTTGATGCGCTGCAGTTTTTGATGACGCCGATCAGGCAGACACTGTCGTATCTGGGGATGATCAGGGGATGCTTTGTTGCCGGCACAGCAGATCCGGTGCTGGATGTGGTTCTGCTTCAGAAGGCTGCGGAGGAGTATCCGGACAAAGCAGGGATCATATTTGAAGGCTGCAACCACTCGCTGGAAAAGAAAGATGATACAGCGGGGAATATACATCGGCTGGGAGAGGTAGTAGAGCTTATGGAGCGTCTGCTGACAGAAGAGAACAAAAAGCAACTGATACAAAACGATCACAGAAAGAAGGAATGATGATGAACACGATGGAATTACTGGATGGGCTGCAGAGAAAAGCCCTGGAAGACAGAGCAGTACGCGAAAAGCTGCTCGCAACACGCAGTGATAAAGAACCGCTTCAGTCATTCTGCAAAGCATGCAGGGAGCTGGGATATGAGATTTATCCAATGGAGCTGATTGCAGCCGGTGAGGACTTCCATGCGCAGATGAAGCGCAGCACAAACGGCGGTGGAGAGAATTCGCCGATGCTGGATGGAGAAGATGATTTTTATGAAATGTTCCTTGCGGCTCTGGAAGAATGAAATAAAAGAGAAATATTCTCTGTAACGTCGGATCAATAGAGGATTTATGAAGTAGTTGCTTTGGCGGCACAGAAGGAATGGAAAGGGTAGAGTATGAGTGCAATTGTGACTTTGAAAAAAGGTGAAGGAAGAACGGTGAAGTCAGGAGGCGCGTGGATTTTTGATAACGAGATCGCTTCTGTGACAGGATCCGTTGATGACGGGGATATTGTAATCGTCCATGATTTTGACGGGTATCCCCTGGGGCGCGGATTTATCAACCGGAATTCCAAAATCCGTATTCGTATGATGACACGCAATGCGGGTCAGGAGATAGACGAAGAATTTCTGCGCATGCGTGTTCGGAATGCGTGGGAATACAGAAAAAAGACAGTGGATACGGGATGTTGCCGTGTGGTTTTCGGAGAAGCTGATTTTCTGCCCGGGCTCGTGATTGACAAGTTTTCAGATGTTCTTGTTGTAGAATCTCTGGCCCTGGGAATTGACCGCCTCAAAGCAAAAATTATCCGGATTCTGAAAGAAATTCTTGCTGAGGATGGAATCTGGATCCGGGGAGTCTATGAGCGGAGCGACGCAAAGGTGCGCGAGCAGGAAGGTATGGAGCGATACAAGGGTTTTCTGGGTGATGCTTTTGACACAAACGTGGAGATTGAGGAAAACGGTGTGAAATATATTGTAGATGTGGAAAATGGACAGAAGACAGGTTTTTTCCTCGACCAGAAATATAACAGACAGTCGATCCGGCGTCTGTGCAGCGGCGCGAAGGTGCTGGACTGCTTTACGCATACAGGATCCTTTGCACTGAATGCAGGTCAGGCAGGTGCTGCCAGCGTTCTCGGTGTCGATGCTTCGCAGCTTGGAGTAGATCAGGCCACGGAAAATGCCAGACTGAATGGGCTGGAAGACCGTGTAAAATTTGTCTGTCGTGATGTTTTTGAACTGCTTCCAGAGCTGGAAGCACAGGGAGAAAAATTCGATGTCGTGATCCTCGATCCGCCGGCATTCACAAAATCCAGAAGCTCTGTCAAAAATGCAGCCAGGGGTTATCGGGAGATCAATCTGCGTGGCATGAAGCTTGTAAAAGACGGAGGCTATCTGGCAACGTGTTCCTGCTCTCATTTTATGACGTATGAACTGTTCACACAGACGATCCATCAGGCGGCCCGCGATGTTCACAAACGGCTGCGTCAGGTAGAATTCCGCACTCAGTCACCGGATCATCCGATACTGTGGTCGGCAGATGAATCCTATTATCTGAAATTCTATATCTTTCAGGTCTGTGATGAGAAATAAAAACCAGGAGGGAAAAATGGCAGAAATATGGACAATGGGCGAGCTGCTCGTCGAAATTATGCGTCCGGAGCCGGGCACACCCTTATATAAGGAAGGGATTTTCCGTGGTCCTTTTCCCAGCGGAGCTCCCGGCATTTTTATCAGCACGGCGGCGCGTCTTGGACACAGCGCCGGGATTATCGGCGGTGTCGGTAACGACGATTTTGGAAAAAACATACTGGAGCGTCTGAAACGTGATGGTGTGGATACTTCGTACGTCCTGGAGAGTGACAACAATTCCACGGGCGTTGCATTCGTGACATACTTTGAGAACGGTGACAGGCAGTTTATTTTTCACATGGGGAACACGCCTGCAGTGGAAGCGAAGGCACCTGATCCGTCAGAAATGGCAGGGGCAAAGCTGTTTCATGTTATGGGGTGCTCTCTGATGGCAGACACAGCTTTTGCCCGGGAAATTCTGAAAACCATGTACGGACTGAAAGAACAGGGTGCAAGAGTTTCCTTTGATCCGAATATCCGACCTGAGCTCATGCGTGATCCGGCGGTGAACGAAATCATGCAGGAGGTGCTGGAGAACACGGATATTTTTCTGCCGGGAGTCCAGGAGCTTCTGAACATTACCGGTGAGGTGACGGCTGAGCGTGCAGTGCAGAAATGTCTGCAATATCCGTCCATGGAGATGATTGTATTAAAAGATGGTGCCAGAGGTGCGCAGATTCATACACAGGACGGAAGAACAGTCCAATCTGAGGCATTTAGAGTAAAGTCAATAGATCCTACTGGTGCAGGGGACAGCTTTGATGCTGCTTTTCTCTGTGGACTTCTCGAGGGACGATCACCGAAAGAAGCAGGCAGGATGGCAGCAGCGGCAGGAGCGCTGAACGTCATGGCATTCGGTCCGATGGAGGGTAACATATCGTCGGAAACGGTCCGGGAGATGATGGAAAAAGGCCGTATTTTCTGATAAATACGGCTTTTTTTCAAACTGAAAAAATTTTTGAAAAATTTTTAAAAAAACACTTGATTTTTTCTGCAGTCCAGTATATAATACAAGAGTCTTAAGGAAATACGGTTCGTTGGTCAAGCGGTTAAGACGCCGCCCTCTCACGGCGGAAACAGGGGTTCGATTCCCCTACGAACTGCTAAAAACTCGAAAGCCTTTATATGGTGTTTCGAGTTTTTTACTTTCACAAACAGAAATTATCTTTTTTACGGTATAACCGGTCATTATATTTCTAATAAATTCGAAGAATTCTCTGTCTGTTCTGATTTTTCGAAATTCTCCTGATGACAGCACGTTGAAAATTGCATAGACTTTACACCCTGGCCATGGTATACTTCTCACATAAGGGAGTGTGATCGCATGGCATTGAGCAAAGAAGACTTGCAGGCAATTGCCGAATTAATGGATACTAAACTTGAGCCAATTAAAACAGATATCACAGGCATAAAAACAGATGTGGTGGATTTGAAAGAGGACGTGACGGTTCTGAAAGCAGATATGTCCGAAGTGAAGGAAGATATATGCGAATTGAAAGAGGACGTGACGGTTCTGAAAGCAGATGTGTCAGATTTGAAAGAGGACGTGACGGTTCTGAAAGCAGATGTGTCAGATTTGAAAGAGGACGTGACGGTTCTGAAAGCAGATGTGGCAGATTTGAAAGAAGACGTAACGGTTCTGAAAGCAGATGTGTCGGATTTGAAAGAAGACGTGACGGTTCTGAAAGCAGATGTGTCAGATTTGAAAGAAGACGTAACGGTTCTGAAAGCAGATGTGTCGGATTTGAAAGAAGACGT
>SFEV01000005.1 GCA_004557975.1 Lachnospiraceae bacterium | reverse complement strand
ATAATCCTGATAATTCTGATTCAGCCTCTTAAAATCTTCCTGCAGCAGGCTCCACCACTCATTGACTTCCTTCAGCCCGGCACGTTCCATATTTTCCGCATCCTCCAGGCTTTTCTCCAGACGCACAAAAAAATTGGTGGACAGGCTGCCAGATTCCAGAAAAATGTTTTCCAGTCTCACGGTCAGCCGCTCAATTTCCACCGCATACTCCGACATGGTATACCGGTACTGTTTATTCTTGTAGTCGGCTATGGTATATACCCTCCCCGGATCCTGAATCGGCGTGAGATTTTTCCATTTCACCAGAGCATCCAGATCCTGTTCCAGCTGTTCCATAGAATACTCCCCAAACTCGTCACTCTGCCTCATCAGCTGAAAGAGATCTTCTTTATATAGCTGAAAATGCATCTTCTCATATTCCCGGTAAAAGCAGCGCATAATCTTGCGATAAATATGCGCATTCGGAACAGACAGATACGAAGTCTCATGAATGGGATCAAAATGTTCCATACTGATATACGTTCCTTTCTTTTCGCAAATACTTTTTATATTTGCAGTTTAACCGAATCAAGTAAGTCCCCCACTTCAAAAGCGCAGAGCATTCAGTGGCGGATAGGGATTT
This sequence comes from Lachnospiraceae bacterium, assembly GCA_004557975.1. Taxonomy (GTDB): domain Bacteria; phylum Bacillota; class Clostridia; order Lachnospirales; family Lachnospiraceae; genus Choladousia. The sequence goes on along the minus strand of SFEV01000005.1, from coordinate 77,849 downwards.
GCTTGATTCGGTCAAAAAATATTCATCCTTTGTTCTTTCTTCTAATTTTATCATATTTACACGATAAAAAGGATAATAATTTCATTATCTCCGACTTGTTTTTGTTAATCAATGGCAACAACAATGTACAAAAGTACATGTAAAATCTCGGCAAAAAAACCATGGCAGATAATCAACATCATTATCTGCCACGAAAAATAAAATATTCATTTTTTCATTATTCCATTTCAATCGTTGCCGGCGGCTTCCCTGTACAGTCATAAAATACGCGGTTCACATGCGCCACCTCATTGACGATTCTGCTGGTCGTCCTTCCGATAATCTCCCACGGAATTTCAGCGCTCTCCGCAGTCATGAAATCCGTAGTTGTCACTGCTCTGAGTGCCACTGCATAATCATACGTCCGCTCATCTCCCATGACACCGACAGAACGCATATTTGTGAGTGCTGCAAAATACTGGTTTACTTTCTTGTCCCAGCCGCCTCTTGCAATCTCTTCCCGCCAGATTGCATCTGCGTCCTGAACCATTTTCACCTTTTCTGCAGTCACTTCTCCGATAATACGGATACCGAGTCCAGGACCCGGGAACGGCTGACGGAATACAAGATATTCCGGAATGCCAAGCTCCAGGCCGGCTCTGCGCACCTCATCCTTGAACAGGTCACGAAGCGGCTCGATGATTTCCTTGAAATCTACATAATCAGGAAGTCCTCCGACGTTGTGATGTGACTTGATGACCGTGGACTCACCGCCCACACCGCTCTCTACAACATCCGGATAAATGGTTCCCTGTACCAGGAAATCCACCTTTCCGATCTTCTTTGCCTCTTCCTCAAAAACACGGATAAATTCTTCGCCGATAATCTTGCGCTTTCTCTCAGGCTCTTCCACACCTTTAAGCTTGCTGTAAAAACGTTCCTGCGCGTTGACACGGATAAAGTTCAGATCGTAGGGACCATCCGGTCCGAACACTGCCTCTACCTCATCGCCCTCGTTCTTTCGCAGCAGACCGTGGTCCACAAACACACAGGTAAGCTGAGAACCGACTGCCTTTGACAGCATGACTGCTGCCACAGAAGAGTCCACTCCGCCGGACAGAGCGCACAGCACTTTGCCATTTCCGACTTTTGCCCTGATTGCCTGGATAGACTGTTCCACGAAAGAGTCCATTCTCCAGTCACCGGCACAGCCGCAGACCTGGAAAACAAAATTGGAGAGCATCTTCTGTCCTTCTCTGGTGTGAAGCACCTCCGGATGGAACTGAACTGCATACAGGTTCTTCTCCGGATTCTCCATTGCGGCGTACGGACAGTCTGCAGTCCATGCACTGACCTTAAAACCCGGTGCCAGTGCGGAAATATAATCGTTGTGACTCATCCAGCAGATCGTTTTTTCTGAAACGTTGCCGAAGAGTCTGGATTTCTGATCCACTGTCACCTCAATTTTTCCATACTCACGAACCGGCGCCTTCTCCACCTTTCCGCCAAGCAGGTGCATCATCAGCTGGGAGCCGTAACAGATGCCGAGAATCGGCACACCCATTTCAAAAATCTCTCTGGAATATGTAGGTGCTCCGGGCTCGTAACAGCTGTTCGGACCACCGGTAAAAATAATACCCTTTGGCTGCAGGGCTTTTATTTTTTCAAAATCTGTTTTGTAGGAATAGATTTCACAGTAAACGTTACATTCTCTGACACGTCTTGCAATTAGCTGATTATACTGTCCTCCGAAATCAAGAACAACAATTGTCTCTCTCTTCATTTCTCCTCCATTCCGCGCCTCATCCGGCCCGAAGCGTACCGAAAGTCTGTTTCTTCAGATGGAATCGCCTTTTCCGGTGAAATATCCACGCTGCTGAAAGTAATTTCCGGTACGCCTGGCAAATGCCAGGCGCAATTGTCATACACATGGAAAACAGATATTCGGACCTTTTGCCCCTCCCTGTTTTCTGACTTTCCTATTATAATGTAGCTTTTTCCTGTTGGCAACAAAAAATTCGAGAACTTTCAGACCAATTTTTCCAGATCATTTCGACCGATCAGGCCTACGCTGCGGTTGATACATTTCTGATTTTTGAATACAAGGATTGTAGGAACAGAAACCACACGGTATTTTTCCGCCAGCCCGGGCAGCTCCTCCACATCCACCTTCGCAATCTGAAATGCATTCTTTTCCTGATCCATTTCATCCAGCAATTTCGCCAGTGCTTTGCACGGGCCGCACCACCGGGCATAAAAATCAGCTACCACTGTATTCTGACTGTTTATGACTTCCTGTTCAAACTGTGTTTCACTGCGAATCCGTATCATAGAGTTTTCCTTTCTTAACTTTTTTCTGTGGCTAGTGTACTAGTATATCCTTATACGGAAGATTTATACGATCTGTGAGAAGCGCTTGCCTGCAAACCCATATCTGTGCTACTATATCAAAACAGGCAGAACAGTCTGCCGGATAACCATGACTTTATGGAAAGGATTTGATTATGAAAGACAAAATTTTATATATGGAATGTGCTTCCGGCATCAGCGGAGACATGACAGTCGCTGCACTTCTCGATCTTGGGGCTGACCGTCAGGTACTCATGAATGCACTGGACAGCCTTCCGCTCTCAGGATACTCTGTTGAAATCCGGGACGTTTTTAAATCAGGCATCCGCGCCTGCGATTTTAACGTGATTCTGGAACGGGATAACCATGATCACGATATGGAATACCTGCACGGGAAGCAGAATGGGGAAGATGAACACGCGGAGCATGTACATGCTGCACATGAACACACGGAGAATGTACATGCTGCACATGAGCATTCAGAACATGAACACCCGAATCACGGTCACGCCGGACATCATCATTCCCGGAATCTGCATGATATCACCGAAATTATTCTCTCCAGCCGGATGACGGAGCATGCACGCACACTTGCACTGAAAATTTTCCGGATTCTCGCAGAAGCGGAAGCCTCTGTACACGGAAAAACTGTGGATGAGGTACATTTCCATGAAGTGGGAGCTGTGGATTCCATCGTTGATATCGTCGCTGCCGCTGTCTGCATTGACAATCTGCAGCCCACAGAAATTATATTCTCCGCACTCACTGACGGTATCGGCCAGATCCGCTGTCAGCATGGGCTGATTCCTGTCCCTGTGCCTGCAGTTGCTGCCATTGCAGTAAAACACAGTCTGACGCTGAAAACAGTTCCGATTGAGGGCGAGCTCGTCACACCGACCGGCGCTGCCATTGCCGCGGCCGTCGCTACGGGAACAGAACTTCCTGCCGAATACCGGGTACGTAACATCGGACTGGGTGCCGGAAAACGCGACTATAAGACGGCAGGGCTGCTCCGTGCAATGATTCTGGAACCGTCAGAAAAAGATATCCATGATACCATTGTGACTCTGGAGACAAACATTGATGACTGCACCGGTGAGGCACTCTCTTTCACACTTCAGGAGCTCATGGATCAGGGGGCGCTGGATGTCTTCTATACACCGATTTTTATGAAAAAGAGCAGACCTGCATACCTGCTGAAGGTCATCTGCCGCCCTGAAGACCGCGAAAAGATGGAAGCTGTTATTTTCCGGAATACGACTACTATCGGAATCCGCTATCAGGAGATGAAACGGACAAAGCTTGACCGCAGAATTACAGCTGTGGAAACTCCGTGGGGAATGGCCGACATCAAATGCTGCACTTACGTCAATGATACCTTTTATTACCCGGAAAATGACAGCGTCTGTCGTCTCGCAAAAAGCAATGAAATCGGTTTCCCGGAAATGTACGGTCTGATTCAGTCGTACGTCAGAGATATGGAAAGCAGGAATGGCAATGACTGACAGAGAACTTTTCGAGGAGACATATACCAAAAAATATGAGGAACTGAAATCGTATTTCATGCAAGGGATACCTGCAGGTATCTGTATCGCCTACTCCGGCGGTGTGGACAGCACACTGCTTCTGAAGGCAGCCGTGGAGTCGGTGCAGACTTCTGCCGGTGTGGGAAAATCAGATGCAGATGCAAGAAAATCGACTGTGGATACAATAAAACCAGTACTGGCTATTATTCTTGAGACACAGCTTCACCCACATTCTGATACAAAGCAGGCATATCAGACGGCAAAAAATCTCGGTGCCCATCCGGAAATCATCCGCGTGGACGAATTTCAGAATCCGGATATTCTGAAAAATCCTGTAAACCGCTGCTATCTCTGTAAGCATATGCTTTTTACAAAGCTGAAAGAGCTGGCAGCCTCCAGGGGATATTATGCTGTCTTTGACGGGACAAACAAGGATGACGAGAACGAATACCGTCCCGGTATGAAAGTACTGAAAGAACTGCAGATAAAAAGTCCGCTCCTCGAACTTGGCATCACCAAATCCGAAGTGCGGACAATTTCTGCAATGCTGGGTTTATCCACTGCCTCATCCCCCTCCACGCCGTGCCTGGCAACGAGGCTGCCCTACGGCGCTTATCTGGATCGGAATCTTCTCTCACGCATTCATCAGGGAGAAACGCTGCTGCGCAGTCTCGGCTTCTACAACGTCCGCCTGCGCTATCATGAACCGGTTCTTCGCATCGAAATTGACTGTGATGCTTTTGAACAGCTGACAGAACGCCGAACCGCAGTTGTCACAGAACTGAAAAAGCTGAATTTCCCCTACATTACGCTCGATCTGGAGGGTTTTCGCAGCGGAAGCATGGATATCGGTCTGCATTGATATCCATCCAGGATGTTCAAATGACATCAGTCATATTCCTTCAAATCCTCCAGAATACAGCTCCAGCACTCAATCAGTCGTTCCAGAGAAAACGCTGCATTGGCGGGGCTGGTCGACGGAAGACCTGCCACCTCCCTGCCGCAGCTTTTCTTCTGGAACCGTTCAAAAAGCTTTTTTGCCGTATTTCCATTGGCATAAATCCGGCGGATCTGCGCTTCCTCCAGAATCAGCTGCAAATCTGTCGGTACGACATTTCGTATACTGCTGTCACTGGAACCGATAATCTCGCAGGATGCAATCACATCCCAGACGGCAATCCCATGGTCCAGCAGCATCTTCTTCTTTTCTTCCACCGTCTGCGGAAGCTGCGCGCCTGTAAGTGCTGCAATTACCTTCCAGAATCTGTTCTGGGGATGACCGTAATAAAAATGCTGTTCCCGGGATTTTACAGAAGGGAAACTGCCCAGAATCAGAATTTTACTTTTCTTATCAAACACCGGTTCAAATTCATGATGAACCTGCTGGTATTTTTCCATATGATACCTCACATTATATCAGGCACCCTGCACAGTGCTCCAAATTACAGGTATCGCCGTTATTGTGCCTCATTGTCTCAAAAGCCCTCGCTGCGCCGCATTTTGCGAAGCTCGGCACGCTTCTTTCCGGCCTCCCATTCGATCTGCTGCGTCACGCCCTCAACAATCAGTCCCGGCACTTCCACCGGATTCTGATGCTCATCCGTACCGACCATTACAAAATACGCTCTGTTAATCATATTCCGTGTGCCGTGGATAGACTCCGCATACGTATCGATCCGTACTTCCATCGAAGATCTTCCCACATACGTCAGGCGGCCGATCAGCACAATCGTATCGTCTACTTTGGCCCCCGCCTTGAAATACATATTGTCAACCGCCACCGTGACCACATTCATCTCCGCGTGTCGCTTCGCCACAATCCCGGCCGTCTCATCAATCCATGCAAGAAGCTGTCCTCCAAACAGATACCCCGCCGCATTCAGACAGCGCGGCATCAGCAGATAAGACTGTTCCACCATGGAGTCCTCCACGTGCTTCATTTTTCTCGCCATTTGTCTGCCTCCCGTAAACGGAACGTATCACTGTTCCATTCTCAAAATATTATACTGCTTTTATTATAGAGCTTTATAACAGTTTGTAAAGAACAGATGCATGAATTATATTCATACAATGATGTCCTGTTTCCGTTCCACATGCAGATATTTTTCACGTGTAGCCAGTCCGCCTCTGATATGGCGCTCTGATTTGTTCACGTCCAGCACCACACGCACCTGCTGTGCAAGTCCGGGATTGATCTGTTCGAGGCGTTCTGTGATATCTTTATGTACCGTACTCTTACTGATCCTGAATTTTTTTGCCGCATCCCGCACTGTCGTGCTGTTTTCAATAATATAATCTGCAATACAAAGTACCCGCTCTTCTATGTAATCTTTCAAGGAACTTCCCCCGGAAAGTATGTTTTTACAATGTATGCAGGCGGATGCTGTAAATATGCTGCACCGGGTATTTATTCCCCAAGGCTATACCCTGAAAATTCCCCTTACTGTTTATTTACACTATCACAGGGGACGTTGCAAAATGCAACGCCCCCTGAAATATCCCGGAACTTATTTCACCGTTACCTTCACTCTGGTATGTTTACCGTTTAAAGCAGTCACATAAATATAACAGCTTCCCTTTTTCTTTGCTTTAATTTTACCTTTCGATGTTACGGTTGCAACACTTGTATTCGCGGAGTAATACCGAAGAGAAGATCCGTACGGTTTTCCAAGCAGTTTCTTACTCTTTGACTGTTTTGTAACGGATGCTTCGATCTGACTTGTTTTTCCCTTTTTCAGCTTCACAGTCTTTTTCTTTACCGTTACTCTGGAGGCATTGGTATATTTCGTATTGTTATTTCGCACTACACAATACGTACTGCTGCTTCCAATATATACCTTTTCGTCATCAATCAGCTTATATGCTTTTACTTTTAATTTATAAACCTTTCCGGAAACAGGTTTTTTGCCTCCGATTTTTGTAAATGAGGTGCTTCCGGTCTGCCTCTCTACTGTTTTTACAAGAGATTTGCTGTTCAGTGTCTTTCCGTATTGAACTGCATAGATCTCATATCCGGATGCACCGCTTACTCTCCCCCAGGTTACAGTAAATCTGTTATTCTTCCATACAACGCTTGCTTCTGTATCCAGTTTTATGGAATTTTTCTTTATCTGAGAAGAAGAAATTGCTGCTTCCGGATCCGGGTTCTGACCTGTCGACGGTTCTGTATCCCCGGTCTCGCCTGCTGCCGGTTCCGTATTTCCGGTCTCGCCTGTCGACGGTTCTGTATCCCCGGTCTCGCCTGTCGACGGTTCCGTGTCCTCAGTCTCTTCTGTTGATGGTTCCGTATCCTCAGTCCGGTTTTCTTCTTTAAATGTAACAGAAATTGTATGATTTCCTGTTACATCGGAAAATGTATACCCGGATACTGCTTCCACAGTCTTTCCGTCCACGGTAACTGTGTCAATAACATATCCCTGATCCGGTGTAAAGGTAAATGACTTTCCGGCTCCCTTTTCAACGGTTATCGTGCCGGACGGGGAAATGTTTCCATTAGCTCCCGCCTCTGCCACAATTGTATAGGATGGATTTTTCACGGTCAGATTCAGGGTTGTTACTTTTGGTGCCACATTGATATATTCTATTCCCAGCCAGTCAATGATTTCCAGCCCTAATTCCTGATAAATCACTCCCAGCGGATTGTATTCCACCTTCAGCTGATAAGGATCTTCTTTCGCTGTCAGTGTCTCCAGCCATGATTTTTTCAGGGTAATCACTCCATTCCCAGACACGGAATAATTTGCCGGATCAATCAGGATATCTCCAAGATAAACTGCTTTCACCGTATTGCCATTGAAATCAACAGAAACTGGCTGGTCAGCTCCCGATGTCAGCAGGTAAGTGATCTGTTCCGTATTCAGTACAGCATCCTCGTATACCACCAATTCTGGAGTGTTTACAATTTGCTGATTACCGTTTTTGTCCGTTACACGGAAATAAGAGTACCCTTTTGTACCCGGAGGGCAGCTGATTCGATACAGTCCGTCCTCCTCCGGCGACAGTTGTTTCCACTGCCCCGCAACATCGTATTCTTCTTCAAAGCTCTGCTCTGACAGCAGATATTCTGCAGATTCCACTCCACTGACGCGGTCTTCAATACGGAATAAAAATTCTGTCCGGTTTTTATAAAAGAGTGTGGTTTCCTGGTTTTCACCCTGATAATCGTAAAACGTCAATAACGGCTCTTTGCTGCCGGATAAGAAATAAACGTCCGGAGCCCTCCCATCAACAATCACCAGTGTAATGATTAAATTCTGTGTAACCTCTGAAACTGTATAATTGCGTGTATTTTCATTGGTTTCCCCTGAATCAGGACTGACAGCTTCATCATTAATTTTTACCGTATAGTCACAGTCATTCAACGGTCCGGATAAAGTCAGGGTAACCGTATCCTTCCAGGCAAGTCCGGTCTTATCAGCAGTCAGGGAAAAGGCTGATGGAATCCCCTGCATCGTGACCGATAACAGCGCTGTTCCTTCTTCAAATGTTACATATGTCGGCTCTGAAAGCGTCTGGTTCTCATTTTCCTGATATCGGATATAATAGGAACCCGGAGCGAAATTCATATTCACATCTGTAACCAGGTTGTAATAGCTGTTATTCGTGGACCATTCCATATCGGTGGTAAGTCCCTCTAATTTACCGTCTCCCTTTCCCCTGATCGTCTCCGGTACAGCAGTAACTACCGGCGCTTTGCGATCAGCTTTCGTAATCATAAACGTAAGTGTCGCCGTTGTATCGCCTTTGCTTATGTGCGCCGTTGCTCCCTGCTCCGTAACACAGGTGTTATTCTCATAGGTCACCGGAAGCTCGTTACCCAGCCAGCCGTCACTGTATACTACCGTGACCGGGGAAATCGGACTTCCCGTATAAGAAAGATCTGCGTCCGGATCCATTGTCAACGTTGCCGTTTCTTTATGCTTACAGTAATAGCAGTTCTCGGTAATTGATTCTCCGTTTGTGGCATAAATCAGTTCATGCTTCTGAATACCGAAAGAAATGGTTGCTGTCGCATTGCCCTTGCTTATACTGGCTGTGGCTCCGTTTTCTGAAATATCTGTATTATTCTCATAAGTGATCGTAAGAGAACCGCCCTGCCAGTCGCTGCTGTATTCCACCATTACCGGTTCAATTTGCGCTCCCGTATAGATTGTATTCTTGTCCGGATCCATCTTCAGCGTTGCTGTCGCTGTATGATCAATGGCTGTACAGGTTTCCGTAATCACTGCACCAACTGCAGAGTATTCAAATTCAGGACTTCCGGAACCTCTTTTGTTCGAATACTTATCGGCTGTCTCATCATAATATACGGTTCCTCCGGTAAAAGAAGGATAAGCATCCCGGCCAAAACCATTATCCAGATTCTGGAACCATACAGGTGTATCAGAATCGTCATTCTGATTGAGAAGATACGTCACTTCACCGCTCTTAAACTTCTCTAATGATTTTCCTTCGGCGCCAGATTGATCCTGAATCAGGTTACTATTTTTATAACAGCAGTTTTCCAGGTAATAACAATTTGTTAATGGGCTGGGGTTTGAACTGGGATAACAATATATTGCTCCAACCTCAGAGCTCGCAGATACTGAACCCGCATTAAAGGAATCAGAAATTGTAACCCTGTAACCACCGCTGATTCCTCCTGCATAACTTTCAGCAGATATCGTTCCCCTGTTATAACAACAGGTAATACTGCCGCCGTCGTTTTCAATACCGGAAATTCCTCCTGCATACCTTTGTTTCGCAGTTACTGTTCCGCTGTTCGAGCAGAAACTGATACTTCCGCTGTTTGCTCCGGTCACACCTCCCGCATAATATCCCTTAGTATAAGAAAACAAATTAACATGCGCAGTTACGTCTGCCTTATTTGAGCAGTTCCGAATTGTTCCGCCGCTGTTATTTCCACAAATCCCTCCGGCATAATATAAGCCTGCCACAATACCTGAAGAATGACAATTCTCAATCTTCCCTCCGGACGCTCCGCAAATCAAGCCGATATTACTTCTGCCGTACATATAAGAATCTGATACAATCACATTCTTAATTTCTGCTCTGCCATCTATGTCACCAAACAATCCCTTATAATCCGCAGTGGGGCCGTTGTCTGTATTATTCACATAAAGTCCGGATATGGTGTGATTTCGTCCATCAAATGTTCCCTGGTATGGTTTTAAATACTTTCCGATTGGTGTCCATGTATTATTGATGTCATCTCCTCTTTGAACTTTTGCCAGCAGGTTGTCATTATACGTAATATTCTTCGTAAGAACCGCGTCGACGGAAGTATTCCCTACACTTACATACCAGGAAAACCAATCCAGCTCCTGCGCATTGCTTATCTGATAAACTCCATTGATCTGATCCGGCTTTGCAACATACTGATTACAATAAGTGCAGACTCCGTTTTCATTAAGATCTTTGCCAAGGTGATTATGATATACATCGTTACCCTCAGTATCCTTACCCTTATAAACGGTTTCCCCGAATAATACCGGTGCCGGATCTACTCCTATCGTCTGACCCCAGACACCGAGGCCTGCCCCAAAGGGCGACTGTAACGAAAAGGTCAGCTGATAGGCAACGGTTCCGTCCGCAAAAGCTTCCGCTGAATATGAGGATCCTTCTCCCAGATAACAGGAGTTTTTCACGCCACTATTGAAACCGCACAGCCCCTGTACAGTCGCAGGGTCCGTTCCAGTGTAGGTACCGCTGCTGTAACACCACCATCCGCCTGTATCAGAATCCGCCCATCCGCAAATACCACCTACGTCCGTTGTTCCCCGGACATTTCCCGTATTGTAACAGTTCGTAATTGCATACCGTCCGCCCCTTTCCATAGAACCGCACAGACCGCCTGTATGAGTTCCAAGGTTCACTACATTTCCTTTGTTGTAGCTCAGGGAAAGTGTTCCTGTATGACGGCCGCAAAGGCCACCCACATCGCCGTCTCCCATGACTGTCCCGTCAAAAGATGACCTGGAGATACTTCCGTAATTATTGTAACCGCACAGACCGCCTACATATTGACCTGCAGAAAAATAGGAATCCCTGACAAGAACATTGGAAATCATTGCATCCGATGCAGTAGCTCCACCGGATTCCGGCACTCCAAGGAAACCGAAAAATCCCACATAATCAGACTTGTTGTTATAATATAATCCCCGGACGGTATGTCCCAGACCGTCAAATCTGCCCTGATAGGGTGTCTCCTTCGTGCCGATTGGCATCCAGCTGACAAAATCACCGGTATCTGTATCATCCGCAATATTTTTATCGTTACCGAGTACACTGCGATTCACGGTAATATTCATTTTGAGGACCGCGTTGGCAGAATTGTTTTGTTCCGTTCCCTCCAGCGTGCCATTGACAAGTCCTGCAAACCAGTAGAGCTGCGCTGAAGTGCTGATTTCGTATACTTCATCCATGACACCGTCGCCATCCATATCATACGTATCGGTTGTCAAGGTTGCCGGGACGGGCACAATACTCCCGGCAGATACCCGGATGGTACCCGGTGTCATCATCATCCCCAGAAACACCAGCATTCCTAACAGCATCAATCGGTATTTCCTGAAATTCCTTTCCTTTATCATCTTTTACCTCCGTGAATTATTCTGATCTCTCGGAATCTATCCTTCAACCGAATCAAATAAGTCTCCCACTTTAAGTGTGCAGAGTATGAAGTGGCGGGTATGGTCTTGCCTGATTCGGTTAAATTTCCACCTCAAAGGGCAGCCGCGCCAGGATATCCTTCTCCACATCCACACCCGGATAAGCCTCTATCAGCTTAAGTCCCTTCGGGGTCAGCCTGAATACGCAGCGCTCCGTCACATACAGCACCTTCTGCCCGTTCTGGATTGCCCGCTTCGCTGAGAAGCTGATACTGTTCACTTTTTCTACAAATTTCGGGATTGCTCCTTCCCTGTGGATCGTCACAACACCTTTTTTCTGTGAGACCTCCAGCCCCTTTGTGTTGAATGTCATACAGAAAACGACTGTGGGCGTCCTGGCCGTGATGTTGGCAAAACCGCCGATCCCAGCAAACGCTCCCGGTCCCCGGTGGGCATTGACATTACCCTGCTGATCCACCTCCAGCGCACCCATAAAGCAGATATCCAGTCCGCCATTGTCATAGAGGTCAAACTGATTCGCCATATCATAGACAGAGGCCGCACCGATCATCGCTCCGAAAGCCTCTCCCGATACGGGAAAACCGCCGATACCTCCAGACTCAACGGTGAGCGTAACCATGTCCAGCATACCGTTTTTCCTTGCATGTCGGGAGACCATCTCCGGAATGCCGATGCCGATATTGACAATGTCATCCACCCGCAGCTCCATCGCAGCTCTCCTGCCGATGATATTTCCGACAGCATCATTTTTCGGAAGCTTCGCAGAAACGGTATCAATCTTCTCGTTCCACACATTCCATTCCTCATAGGGAATTTCGAAGCTTCCGGTCAGTGCTGCGTACGCTTCGTTGCGCTTCTCCGGCTCCGTCACCACGATCGCATCCACGAGACAGCCCGGGATAATCGCATTTCTGGGGCGTGACGGCGTATTGACAAGGCGGTCCACCTGCACAATCACTTTCCCATGGTTGGCTTTCACCGCCTGACAGATAGACAGCGCATCGCCTGACATAAACATATCATCAAAAGAGATATTTCCTTTTCTGTCCGCCGCCGTTCCCTTGATCAGTGCCACAGTAATCTTCGGAAGCTTGTAATAAAGAAATTCTTCCCCATCCACCTCCACATATTTCACGAGAGAGTCATCGATGGAAATTCTGTTGATACCGGGTCCTTCCTTTCTCGGGTCCACAAAAATATCAAGCCCGACCTTGGAGAGTGCTCCCGGCAGTCCCCCCGCCTGGGCTCGGATCGCATGAGAAATACAGCCCAGCGGCAGATTATACGCCTCAAAGCGATCCTCCAGCACCAGCTTTTTCGTGCTCATCATCGCTCCGAAATGCCCGCATATCAGCCGGTCCACCGCACCTTCACGGATATATCCCTCTGCATTATGTTCTTCATCCCAGACACCGAATCCGGCACTGGAGATGATAGTCAGATGCCTCGGCGACTGCATTCTCTGATATCTCCGATACAGCGCCTCATGAAGCTCTACCGGGTTTTCGATGCCCACAAACGAATTGACACAGATACAATCTCCATCTCTGATCAGGCGGATTGCCTCATCAGAACTCATTATTTCATACATTTATGTTTTTCTCCTTCAAATGATGAGCCAGGGAATACTATTGTCCCGAACCTCTTTCTCAGCGAATGAGCTCCTGCTCATATTTTTGCTTGTGCAGCTGTTTCTGCCGGTACATTACTTCATCAGCGCGCTTCAGAATATCATTTACAGCCAGCTCTTCTGTCTTTTCCCTGATCTCAACAATTCCGAAGCTGAAGCTGGCCGGATATCTGCCCTTGCCCGTTTTCATGAAATCATCCAGAATCTGCTCCAGCTTGTCTCTGACCACACTCCCCGGACATTCCTGAAACACTGCACAGAATTCATCACCGCCGATTCTGGCAAAAATATCGTCTGCCCGTATTCTCTTTTTCATGACACCGACGAAATTCCTGATATACTCGTCACCTTCCGCATGTCCGAATCTGTCGTTGATATATTTCAGATGATCCAGATCAAAATAGCAGAACACAAACGAAACCTTCTGCTTCAGAAGCTGCTCCATCTTCTCTTTAAAATAGAACCGATTGCCGATACCGGTGAGCAGATCTGTGTATGCCCGGTCTGCGAGACGCTCAGCCTCTCTCTTTTCTTCTGTAACATCACGTATGATGTGTGCATATGCTCTGCGCCCATGCCACTCAATAAAGACGGTCATAACACGGTATACCCGTCCCCGGCCGTCATTCATTTCCCATGTTTTCTCTACAATATCATCCTTTGCGGCAATCATATCCTCCGCCGCATTCAGTTCTCCGCGGCAGCTGTCATAAAAATCACTCTCTGAGGTCTCCGCCGCACTGTGCTGGTTGCCGTATATGAGTTCTTTCGTATCCGCATCTATGACGAGAATGCGCTCGTTACTTTTGCGCATCATTTCCATCATCAGCTCATGATAGCCCTCCATGGCAGCAGCACGTCTCTTTTCCTTTTCTGCTTCCTGTTTCAGCAGATTTTCGCGCTCGCACAGCTGCTTCGTCATTGTATTGAACGCCTCGGAGAACTCGCCCAGATAAGATACCTGCTGTGAATAATCACCTGCAGCCACCTGCTTTGCCTGCCATGTCAGGTGGTTCAGATTTGCATGGAGATTTTTCAGATTCTCGCACAGGAAATTCTCCCGTTCCGGGTAAAATCCAGACAGATTTCCGATAGACAGATCTGCCGAATACGTTTTCATTTCCTTTACTGCTCTTTCAAGATACTGCATCCCCATTCCCAGCTTTCTGAACGGCTCGTCAAGAGATTCAAGATCCAGTCCGCTGACCTTCGAATCATACAGGATGCTCCGCAGATATTCAAATAAAATTTCACAGTTTTTATCTTCCATCACAGCTCATCCTTTACTCTTCCGCCTGCACCTCGGCACAGAATCTGCAGACTCTGTCACCGGTGGCCCAGCAGTCCACTTCTGTTGCCGTGTATGTCTTCCCGGTATAGGAAGACAGGATCCCTGCAAGGAATCCTTCATCATAATTGCAGACCGTCTCGCCCAGAAGAGGAAGACCGGAGCAGTCTGCATCCTCCGCCACAGTCAGTATGATCTGACCGCTTTCCTCATCCATCGTTTCCACACGCACCACACCGATCTTCATCTCTGCCATGCGAGACTGAAGCTGTGCAATAAATTCGTTCATGGGAAGTTCCATCTGAAGCTGGTTCCTTGCAAAGTAGCTTCCCGCACGGAATCCCGCCTTTCGGAACACATCGATCTGTGTTTCCTTGCCGAAACGCTGGTACAGCTCCTCCCTCATCGAATACTCCAGCAGACGATACACAGAAATCGGAACCATTTCTCCCATATTCTCTCTGCATTCTTTATTGAATTCCATATACTCATCAAATGTAATTTCAGGAATGTTTTCTAAAAATATATTGTCGGCCATATCATCTGCTACCTTTCTTATTTGCAGGACAAATCGGACACCTCAGAATCCGCTTCACTGTCTTCAAGTTCAGGATGAACACAGGCTGCCATACAGTTTTTCTGCCGCTTTAAGCCATATGGCTTATTTTACCATCTGTCTCTTTCAGATTCAATCGGCAGATACAACAAAAAGCCGGATCGCAGAGGATCATTTCTGAAGTTCAGAAAAAATCAGGCTGCAGCGCAATGCAGCAGCCTGATCCGTATTCAGATTATTATGAGAAAAGCGGCTTCAGAGCGTCAGCCAGAACAGCCTTCTGTGCCTCTGCCTCTGCCAGGTCCTTACCCAGTGTGGTGAAGTACGTCTTGATCTTCGGCTCTGTACCGGACGGACGTACAACCACCGTCGCACCACCCTCAAGAGCATAAATCAGAACGTTCGCTGCCGGCAGACCTGTCTCTTCCGGCTTCTTGTAGTCTGTCACCTTTACTACGGCATATCCGCCGATCTCCTTCGGAGGATTGCTGCGCAGCTCATCCATGATACCAGTCATCTTGTCCATACCGGACAGACCCGGGAATTCAAAGCTGTCCACCTTGTTCAGGTAACGGCCGTATTTTGCGTAGATCTCTTCCAGACGCTGTTTGATGGAGGAACCGATGCTGCGGTAATAAGCAGCCATCTCACAGATCAGCATGGAACCGATGATTGCATCCTTGTCGCGCACGTACGGGCCTGCAAGATATCCGTAGCTCTCTTCGAAGCCAAAGATGAAACGGTCAACCTCTCCTGCTGCCTCAAGACCTGCGATCTGATCGCCGATCCACTTGAAGCCTGTCAGTACACTGCGGAGCTCAACACCGTAATTTGCTGCCACTGCGTCTGCAAGCGGTGTGGAAACGATGGATTTCACTGCTACCGGATTTTTCGGCATGGTTCCGTTCTCAATACGTCCTGCACAGATATAGTCCAGAAGCAGAACTCCCACTTCATTTCCGGAAACGAGTTCATATGTACCATCCGGGCACTTGATTGCGATACCGACACGGTCTGCATCCGGGTCAGTAGCCAGCATCAGATCCGCACCTGACTTCTCTGCCAGCTCAAGTCCCAGGCGAAGTGCTTCAAAAATCTCCGGATTCGGATACGGGCAGGTCGGGAAATTGCCATCCGGATACTGCTGCTCCGGTACGATCGTAATATCGTCAATACCGATATCCTTCAGAATCCGTGTAACGGGAACGAGACCGGAACCGTTCAGCGGAGAATAAACGAGCTTCAGACCGGCTGTCTTGCACAGACCCGGACGAACGCTGCGCGCCTCGATTGCAGCATAGAGAGCTTCCTTGCAGTCATCTCCCACATACTGGATCAGACCGGCTGCCATGCCTTCCTCGAATGTCATGATCTTTGCGCCGTTCAGGATATCTGTCTTCTGAATCTCCGCATACACAATATCAGCCGCCTCGTCTGTCATCTGGCAGCCGTCCGGCCCGTAAGCCTTGTATCCATTGTATTTTGCCGGATTATGGGAAGCTGTCACCATAATACCTGCGTTTGCCTCATAATAGCGTGTTGCAAAGCTGAGCGCCGGAACCGGCATCAGAGCGTCATAAATGCGAACCTTGATTCCATTTGCTGCGAGAACGCACGCTGCTGTTTTAGCAAAAACATCACTGTTGATACGGCTGTCATAGCTGATTGCCACCAGCTGATTGCCGCCCTGTGTCTTTACCCAGTTGGCAAGGCCCTGTGTAGCCTGACGTACTACGTAAATATTCATTCGGTTGGAGCCTGCTCCGAGTACGCCGCGCAGACCTGCCGTACCAAATTTCAGAGCAACCGCAAAACGATCCTTGATTTCCTCATCGTTCCCTGCAATTGTCTCCAGCTCCGCCTTTAAAGCTGCATCCTCAAGATCAGCTTCCATCCAGCGTTTGTAATCATCCATGTACATAATGCTCACCTGTCCTTTATTTTTTGTGAAGTTTTTATACATTTCTTCCAAATATAATATTATATAATTTAATAACAATTGTCAATCTTTATTATTTTCATTCCGCACTTCCTGTGATAAAGTTAAAGTATCACGCAACAGGAGGATTTATATATGAGTTACCAGATGCTTGTTCTGGATCTGGACGGTACACTGACAAATTCCAGAAAAGAAATTACGGAGCCCACCCGGAATGCGCTGATCGAAATTCAGGAAAACGGCAAAAAGGTGGTGCTTGCCAGCGGACGTCCCATCAACGGTATCGTCCCTCTTGCAAAAAAACTGGAGCTGAATCGCTTCGGCGGCTATATGCTCTCTTTCAACGGAGCCAGAATCACCCAGTGCTCCACCGGACAAATTATCTACAACCGTATGCTTCCCCGGGAGGTCATCGCTCCTGTATATGAAATCACAAAACAATTTGACTGTGTGGATATTGTGACGTACCATGACTCCCGGCTTCTCTCCGGCATAAAATCCAACGAATACACGGAAAAAGAAGCTTTTATCAACGGAATGGAGATTGTTCCTGTGAATGATTTCGCAGAAAGGCTGACCTTTCCTGTCAACAAGCTGCTGATTCCCGGAGAACCCTCTGTCCTGGAAGAACTGATGACGGTCCTGCAGCGGAGATTCCATGGTTTTCTGAACATCTATCGCTCCGAACCGTTTTTTCTGGAAATCATGCCACAGAACATCGACAAGGCATACTCTCTTCAGAAGCTGCTCAACAGCATCGGTCTGACTGCGGATGCCATGATCTGCTGCGGCGATGGGTACAACGATATCTCCATGATTGAATATGCCGGTCTGGGGGTTGCCATGGAAAACGCCCAGTCTGTCGTCAAGGAATCCGCCGATTTTATTACCCGATCCAACGATGAGGACGGAGTACTCTACGTAATCAACCGGTTCCTGCGATCATAAATGCCTGTGTGGATCGGATCATGGCCTGCCCGTATTACGGTCGCAGAATAATTCGACTAATACGAAGAATGAATTTTCCGTGCGTTGCACTCCCTTCATCGATGAATTCAAAAAACTGCCGCAGACTGATGTGACGGTCACATCAGTACTGCGGCAGCTTTTGCATGCTTCATTTATTATATCTGTTCAGGAAAGTGATTCGGCCTGATCCGAATGGTTACCCACCTTTCAGTTAACCGGTCCATTTGTTTCAGAAGGACTGCTCCAGCCTTTCAATCATCTCATCGATGTCTTCCTTTGTTATAATAAGCGGCGGCACAAAACGGATCACGTCTGATCCTGCACTGATCACAATCAGTCCGTTGTCCAGGGATTTTTTTACAATCTCTCCCACCGGACGTCCCGTCACAACGAGCCCCTGCATCAGCCCTTTTCCCCGTCTTCCGCTTAAGAATTCATATTTCTGTACAAGCCCGTCCAGCTTCTGCTCCAGATACGGAGCCACTTCCCGGACATGCTGTACCAGATCCAGCTCTTCAAACAGATCAAACACCTTCGATACTGCCGCACACGCCAGAGGATTGCCCCCGTACGTGGTACCGTGGTCTCCCGGCACAAGAGAAGATTCCGCTGTCTTTTCGTTCAGGACAAAGGCTCCCACCGGAACACCGCAGCCAAGGGCTTTGGCGCACGTCATTATATCCGGCTTCACTCCATACTGCTGCCATGCAAACCAGCTTCCGGTACGCCCCATGCCGCACTGAATCTCGTCGAGAATCAGCAGAATATCCTTTTCGTCACACAGAGTGCGGATACCCTCCAGAAATTCCGGATCCGCCGGATAGATTCCGCCTTCTCCCTGTACCGTTTCCAGAATAATCGCGCAGGTGCGCTCTGTCACCTGAGCTTTTACACTTTCCAGATCATTAAAATCAGCAAACCGCACACCGCCCATCAGCGGCCTGAATGCCTCCTGATAATGAGGATTTCCTGTCACCGACAGCGCTCCGATACTGCGTCCGTGAAACGAATGATTCATGGCGATAATCTCATGATCTGTTCTTCCGTCCTTCAGATAGGCATATTTTCTGGCTGCCTTGATAGCTCCTTCTATTGCCTCTGTTCCGCTGTTTGTAAAAAACACCTTATCCATACCGCTGGCCTTCACAAGCTTCTCGGCAGCTTCCATCAGCGGAACGTTGTAGTACAGATTGGAAGTGTGAATAATTTTCTCAATCTGACTTTTCAGGGCATCCTCATATTCTCTGTTTCCGTATCCCAGGGCAAACACTGCAATGCCTGCCCCGAAATCCAGATATTTTTTTCCTTCCACATCGGTCAGATACACGCCCTCACCCTTTTCAAATACAACCGGGAAACGGTTATACGTATGAAGAACGGCCTGTTCTGTACGCTCCATATATTCTTTGCTGTTCATGATCGGTTCCTTTCTCTTACATCTGAGTATAATAGCGCGTCTCATCGTCTCCGATGATCGCTGTTCCGATTCCTCTGTTCGTGAAGAATTCCAGAAGCAGACAATGCTCGATTCTTCCGTCGAGAATATGTACTCTGGATACACCGGCTTCTATGGCGCTGATACAGTTCTGCAGCTTCGGGAGCATGCCTCCGCCCACATTTCCGCTTGCCAGAAATTCCTTTGCCTCCGGAATGGACAGCTCGCTGATCAGTGAAGAATGATCCAGGGGATCGCGATAGACACCCTCGATATCTGTCAGGAATACAAGCTTAGCCGCTTTGACTGCTGTCGCAATCGCGCAGGCAGCATCATCCGCATTGATATTGTAGGAATGGTACTCGTCATCGGAACCCACGGGACAGATGACAGGAATGAAATCATTATCAAGCAGCGTGTCAAGGAGCGCCGTGTTGACCTCTTTGACTTCACCGACAAAACCGATATCCTTTCCTCCTGCAAGCTTCCTGTCCACCTTGAGAATGGATCCGTCCTTTCCGCTGATTCCCACAGCCTTGAGTCCGACCTTCTCCATCATGGACACCAGTCCCTTGTTGATCTTGTTCAGAACCATTTCCGCCACTTCCATTGTCTCTGCGTCTGTGACGCGCAGACCGTTGACAAAATTTGTCTCAAGGCCAACTTTATTGATCCAGCGCGTGATGTCCTTTCCGCCTCCGTGCACAATGATGGGACGGAATCCCACCAGCTTCAGAAGTGCCACATCCCGGATCACACTTTTTTTCAGCTCATGATCCACCATGGCACTTCCGCCGTATTTTACAACGATTGTCTTGCCGTGAAAGCGCTGAATGTACGGCAGCGCCTCAATCAGAACATTGGCTTTTTCCAGCCACATTTCCATATTTTTTTCCATTTTCTCCTCCTCATGCACCCTGTATCTCTGATACATCCTGTCAGGACCGGTAGTCCGCATTGATCTTTATATAATCATACGTCAGATCACAGCCCCACGCAGTGGCAGACGCATCTCCCATTTTTATATCTGCAATGGCAGTAACTTCTTTTTCCGAAAGAATCCTTGTCGCTTCTTCCTCGCTGTAGCCGATGGATACGCCATTTTCTATGATTTTCAGCTTTCCGGCAGCACTTTCAAAATAAAGATCCACTTTTTCCGGATCAAACTGAGCCCCGGAATATCCCATGGCGCACAGAATTCTGCCCCAGTTGGCGTCATGTCCGTATATGGCCGCCTTTGTCAGACTGGAAGTGACAATCGATTTGCTTAAGGTCACTGCCTGGGCCTTGCTCTCTGCCCCGATTACCTTCACCTCAAACAGTGCTGTCGCGCCCTCACCATCGGCCGCCATCTTTTTTGCGAGATACGTATTGATAAAATTCAAAGCCTCCAGAAATGCCTGATAGTCCTCATTTTCCTCCGTGATCTCCGCATTGCCTGCCAGCCCGTTTGCCAGTAGAAGACACGTATCATTGGTGGAAGTATCTCCGTCCACGGAGACCATATTGTATGTATCTGTCACACTTGCGCTGAGTGCTTTCTGCAGCAGCTCCTGGGAAATATTCGCATCTGTCATGACAAAGCTGAGCATCGTGCACATATTCGGGTGGATCATTCCGGAGCCCTTGCACATACCGCCCAGAGTAACTCTTTTTCCTCCGATCTCTGTCTCCACGGCAATCTCTTTTTTCACAGTATCCGTAGTCATGATCGCCTCCGCCGCCAGCGTACCTGCCATCTCGCTGTCAGAAAGCAGCGGCTTCATGGTCTCAATCCCGGCTTTTATCTTTTCGATCGGGATCTGCTGTCCGATCACACCTGTGGATGCCACAAGCACCTGGTTTTCTTCTATACCAAACAGCTCTGCCGCTTTTGACGCCGTATCCCGGCAGCAGTTCATGCCCTCCTGGCCGGTACATGCGTTGGCCACACCACTGTTGACTACCACTGCATGCGCCGTCTTATTGCCGTAGACGATCGCCTGATCCCATTTCACCGGCGCAGCCTTTACGATGTTGGTCGTGAAGGTGCCTGCTGTCCGGCACTGTGTCTCACTGTATATTATTGCCATATCCTTACGGTCTTTTTTGATCCCTGCGGCAATCCCAATTGCCTGAAATCCTTTCGGCGATGTGACGCCGCCTGTGATCTGTTTCATCATAATAATCTCCTCCTGCTGTTTTATGTTACGTGTCGGGGGCACTCATCTTTACGGGAATACCGGCACCATCTGCAGTCCTGTTGCCTCGTCCAGCCCGAACAGCAGATTCATGTTCTGTACAGCCTGTCCTGCTGCACCCTTGACAAGGTTATCCATGGCTCCCATCATGATGACCCGGTGCGTCCGCGGATCGATCTTGAAATTCACATCGACGTAATTGCTTCCCTCCACCCATTTGGTCTGCGGGCAGACATCCTTCGGGAGTACACGCACGAAACGTTCTTTATCATAATACATGTCATAAACAGCTTTTACTTCTTCATAAGAAACATCTTTTGTCAGCGATGCATACGCTGTAATCAGGATTCCCCTGTTCATCGGAACAAGATGAGGTGTGAAATTCAGAACCACCGGCACTCCTGCGGCATATCCGAGCTGCTCTTCGATCTCCGGAGTATGTCTGTGACCTGCCACACCGTAGGCTTTGATATTTTCATTGACCTCACAGAAAAGATTGTCCGTCTTGGCTCCCCTGCCTGCGCCTGATGTACCGGATTTCGCATCAATGATAATGGTGGACGGATCAATCAGTCCCTCCTTCACGAGGGGATAAACAGAAAGTGTGCTGCAGGTGGGGTAGCAGCCCGGATTTGCGATCAGTCTCGCTCCCCGGATCCTTTCCCGGTTAATCTCACACAGCCCGTATACTGCTTCCTCTATATACTGCGGAGCCTGGTGCCTGATCTTATACCACTCCTCGTATACGTTCACATCCTTCAGGCGGAAATCCGCGCTCAGGTCAATCACCTTTGCCTTTGAGAGAATGTTCTCATTGACGAGAGAAGCACACAGTCCCTGGGGTGTCGCCGTAAAAATGACATCCGCCTGCTCCGCCAGCTCTTCCATATTGTCATCCATACATTTTGCATCCACAATCTGAAACATATTCTGGTAAATAGATGCATAACTCTGATCCACATAGCTTCTGGAGCCGTACCACACAATCTCCGCCTCTTTATGTCCCAGCAGAAGTCTGACAAGCTCGCCTCCTGCATAACCGGTTGCTCCGATAATTCCTGCTTTTATCATAAATATCCAAATCCTCTCTTTCTCCTGAGTTTCTTCCTATCATATACCAATGCGTCACAGAAGTAAAGAGTTTTTCATCCGCATAATTATACATATATTCCGCATATTATTCAATTCAATTTTACATTTTCACGAAAATTTATTTTATGCTTGCATATTTATGTCATCTGCGGTATACTGGCAAACGAGATGCGGGGAATCGCTTTCCCGCTTTAATTTTTTGAAAGAACGTAACTGGTCAGGACTTTCACAGATACAAAAGACCAGAGATTTCAGAGGAGGATATTTATTATGAAGGAAAAAGTAGTTCTTGCTTATTCAGGCGGACTTGACACAACGGCAATTATTCCGTGGCTGAAAGAGACCTTTGATTACGAAGTGATCTGCTGCTGTATCGACTGCGGACAGGGAAATGAGCTGGACGGCCTCGAAGAGAGGGCAAAGCTTTCCGGCGCTTCTAAATTATACATCGAAAATATTATTGATGAGTTCTGCGATGAATACATCATGCCATGTGTCAAGGCAGGTGCAGTATACGAGCACAAATATCTGCTTGGCACCTCCATGGCGCGTCCCGCGATCGCAAAGAAACTGGTGGAGATCGCAAGAAAAGAGGGGGCTTCCGCTATCTGCCACGGTGCCACAGGTAAAGGAAACGACCAGATCCGTTTTGAGCTGGGAATCAAGGCCCTTGCTCCTGACCTGAAGATCGTTGCTCCGTGGAGAATGACAGACGTATGGACCATGCAGTCCCGTGAAGATGAGATTGAATACTGCAAACAGCACGGCATTCAGCTTCCGTTTGATGCCAGCCACAGCTACAGCCGCGACCGCAACCTGTGGCACATCAGCCATGAAGGTCTTGAGCTGGAGGATCCGTCAAATGAGCCGAACTACGATCATATGCTTGTGCTCAGTGTGACACCTGAAAAGGCTCCGGATCAGGGTGAATATGTGACCATGACCTTTGAGAAAGGTATCCCGACCTCTTTAAATGGTAAATCCATGAAAGTATCTGAGATCATCACCGAGCTGAATGCTCTGGGCGGAAAGCACGGTATCGGTATTGTGGATATCGTTGAGAACCGTGTCGTAGGAATGAAATCCCGCGGTGTATATGAGACACCGGGCGGAACGATTCTGATGGAAGCCCACAATCAGCTGGAAGAACTGATTCTTGACCGCGAGACACTGGAGACAAAGAAAAAGCTGGGCAGCCAGTTTGCTCAGATCGTATACGAGGGCAAATGGTTCACACCGCTTCGCGAGGCAATCCAGGCTTTTGTGGATTCTACACAGCAGTATGTGACAGGCGAAGTAAAATTCAAGCTGTACAAAGGCAACATCATCAAAGCAGGTACCACTTCACCGTACAGCCTGTACAATGAATCTCTTGCATCTTTCACGACAGGTGATCTGTATGACCATCACGATGCCAGCGGTTTTATCACACTGTTTGGTCTTCCGCTGAAGGTTCGTGCAATGAAGATGGCTGAGCTTACTAAAAATAACTGAGAATATCCTCTCATCAGTACATAAATAAACCGTATAAATACATAAATATTCATCAACATAAATATGGCTGTCACAGAAGATAATGCCTTTTCTCTCATTTCTTCTGTGGCAGCCATATTCAATGATTCCCGGATGCCGTTTTCCGACAGCAATTTTCAGGCAGCAGATGCCATGCTTTATGGCATCTCTTCCGAAAAATCTGATATCTGAAAACGCCTGAATCCCATTCGACTTACAGCATAGTGGCTCTCAGCTCTTCTCCTGTCTTTGGGCTCAGATAAGCCGGTGCAATATCAAAGACCGTTCTGCAGCCTGTCTGTCCTTCTTTTGCCAGGCGATATGCGGCTCTCGCATACGCTACAATGACACTGGAGGTAAACTCCGGATTGGAATCCAGCTTCAGGCGATATTCAATCAGATGACGGTTCTCCCTGTTCCAGCCTGTGACGCCGCTTCGCAGTACAAATCCGCCGTGCGGAATCCCGCCATGCTGTGTAAGCAGCTCTTCCTCGCTGATGAAATGTACCGTCGTATCATAGTCTGCAAAGTAATTCGGCATCTCTTTGATTTCTTTTTCGATACGGGCAGCATCTGCTCCCTCCTCCAGGACAACAAAACACTCTCTGGTGTGCTTCTGTCTCGTGGTAAGCACAGGATTCTCACCGGCGCGGACAGCTTCAAGAGCCGATTCTACCGGAATCGTGTACTGCTTTGCATTTTTTACGCCTTCAATCCGGCGCAGTGCATCGGAATGACCCTGGCTGACACCTTTTCCCCAGAAGGTATAATCACTGCCCTCCGGCAGAATTGCATTGGCATACATGCGGTTCAGTGAGAACATTCCCGGATCCCAGCCCACGGAAATGATGCCGAGCTTCCCGGCCTGTTTCGCTGCCTCATCCACATTTGCAAAATGTTCCGGTATTCTGGCGTGTGTGTCAAAGCTGTCCACCACATTAAAAAGTGATGCATACTTCGGCGTCTGCACAGGCAGATCCGTTGCACTGCCGCCGCAGAGGATCAGTACATCGATGTTGTCCTTCCACTGCTCTGCCTCAGACACACGGCAGACTTTCGCCGTCTCTGTCAGAATCCTGACATCTTCCGGATTTCTGCGGGTAAAAACCACTGCCAGTTCCATATCCGGATTCTGACGGATTGCACACTCGACACCGCGGCCCAGATTTCCATAACCTAAAATTCCAATTCTGATACTCATGAATGATTCTCCTTTTCTTTTTATGATAAAGAGGTCCCGCAGCAGATGAAGCATCTATGCAGACCTGCATGCAGGCTCTATCGTATCTGATATACAGTATATTTTCCCAGCTTCCTGACCTTCACTGCCTTAGCATCCTGTTTATAATATCTGCGGATGTATTTCAGAATTTTTGTCTGATCGGTCGTGATCAGGTAAACGTCATCATTTCCTATCATATCCCGGAAGGGATTCGATATCCCAAATTTTTCCAGTGTCTTCATAAACAGCGGGCTTTTCGCTGTCCATCCTCCCAGGGAGTACAGATTTTCCAATATGCCGTAAGGCGCCCTCTCCCAGAGACCGTAACTGTCCGTCAGTGACACATTTCCCACCGGAGCCAGATAAAGGTGTTCCGTGTCGCTGCTGATTTCTTCCAGAACCATCTTTTCGTCCAGACGTTTTTCGGCCTCCTTTTCTGTATTGACACGCCAGTGGTCACTCCAGGTATTCTGGAAAAGGCAGATGAATGCCAGCAGAAGGAACCCCGCAGCACGGTTTTCCAGTCGACACTTTTCTGAGGGAAACTGCCACAGTACCACGAGAGAAACGGCAAGCCAGATCCCTGAATCCACACGGTTCATCAGGTATCGTCCCATATAGAACAGAAACAGATATATCATACCTGCCGCAGCCGCTTCATACAACAGTACAGCCATATTCTCTCTTCTGTGGCAACCCCAGAAAATCCAGTACAAAAGCACGAGCAAAAAGCAGTAAAAACTGGGTATATCCAGAAATGTGCGAGGAAATTCTTTGAAAAACTGCTTTAACGTATCCAGACTGAACTGTCTCGGTGTCTTCCACTGCGCAATCTCTTGCATCGCCTCTGTTGTGAATTTTTCTGTATCCATGTGGTTCCACTGCATCAAAAGCTGAAACGCATTCTGATTAAATCCAAGCTCTTTGTATTTGTCCTTATATTCTGCATACGGAGGAAACCCATAATCATAAAGCTCCGTCCGCGCATCGTTGTATTCCATGTATTCCTGCCACTCTTCCGCCTGATACAGCGACCGGTCCCACCGATACAGGCCAAAGCTCACCGCCACAAGTACACCGAAGGAGATCACACACGCTCCAAGGCGGCAAAGCTTCTTCCCTTTTTCCTGCTTTCCGAGCCAGAATAAAAACGATACCCCGATACCGGTCATCAGTGCACATTCTGCACCGAACTGCTGAAAACGGTAGAGAGATCCGGTGCACGCCAGGAGGATTCCGGATATTATCCAGGTTTTTCGAAGCTTCTCCCGGGTAAGTCCATAGAACATCATTAGAATCCCTGCTACAGTGAGAATTGCAGCCGTCTTCGTGTACTGCACTCTGATGTAGCCCTCGTAGGAAAAAAATACGATCAGAATGCCGGCAGCCCATATCGGCAATGTCTGTTTCATTCTCCGGATCAAAACAGCCGTTATAACAGTAAAGGACACAAAGAGCAGTGCATACTGCAGCAGCACATACCACGGCAGCAGCGGTATGTTCCTGTACAGAGTTTCCAGAATGACGCCAAGGAGATAGTTGGAATAAATCAGATGTGCATCATACCCGCCTTTTACACCGCTGATCATATTGGAAATACCTGCATCATCGTTTGTCTCAAAAGACGGTCCAAACAGCAGAAGCAGAATCGTCAGCAGCAGAAGGTTTACTGCCGCAGAAAACCACACCCGTTCCCGCTGTTCTCTGATCCACATGAAAAACTTTTTCATACCTCCCACATTTTCTCCTCCCTGTTTTTTCTGCGCAGCAGTCACATACGCACCGCTGCTTCACTCAGCAAAAGCTGCAATGGGATTCCACCAGATGAACCAGGCGCATTTTCGCCCTTCCCATTCTGGAAAAATCCAAACTGCAGCTTTTGCATGTTACTGTCCCATACCGTGTACCTGTCAGAAACAGTATAACAGCATATTAGTATCTGATAACCGTTGTTCCGATACCACAGTTATTGTTGATAAAGTAGAGATCCGCATCCGCCAGTCTGACACATCCACCGGAGGCTGCCGCACGTGTGTTGGAATCAATTCTTGCGTGGAACGCATTTCCGTTGTCCAGTCTCGTGCTCCAGGTGAAGTAAATGATCGGTCTGCCGTACTTCGTTCCCTTCTTCAAAATCTTCGCATATCCGACTCCCGTATGAGCATATTTCCCGACTACACACGGTGAACTGCGAACCTGCTTCCATTCACCCTTGGAGCCCTTGAAGATCGTCATATTCAGTGTATAGTGATTTACCCAGATCAGATATTCTGTCGGGCTGTCATATCCCTTCATATTTACAAAAGCTTCCTTCTGGGCCTTTGTATAATATTTTGTGGTTGTGTACAGATTGCCGTAGCTCAGATTGGATCCGGAAATCTTGATCTTGACTCCGGCTGATGTGTATGCCGTAACAGTTCCGCTGGAGCCGGTTGTCTCCGTACCGATCCTAGTACCCTTTTTCAGTTTCAGCTTCTTTCCGGTACTGACAACTGTCGCTGTCGCGTCACGCTTCAGTGTACCGGTAAACAGACGGCCACGAATAGAGGAAACATCAATCTTCTTCGCCTTTGCTGTCAGTGTCGAGGAATCCTCCCCGTATTTTATTTTGCTGCCCACCTTGCGGTAGCTGCGCACCATGAACTTATACTGTTCTCCTGCTGTCAGATTTTTCAGCTGATAGGATGTCTCCGAGGTCGTTTTAATCTTTACAAATTTTCCTTTCGATTCGCTATACCTGTAAACCTGATAACCGGTGGCATTTTTTGCAGCATTCCATTTCAGGTAGATAGTTTTGTTGCCGTAACTGCCGACACGCAGATTCTTTACTCCGGCCGGAGAAAGCATCTGCAGAGAAACGGAAGCCAACGGCGAACCGTTCTCATTCTTGTAGGTTTTGCTCTTTACTTTCCTGGAAGCAAATACCTGGAATGTATACTTTGTATCTGTCGCCAGCTTCTTGACGATACACCTGGTCTTGCTCGTCGTACCGATCTTCTTCAGAGCCCCATTCTCTGTATTGATACGGTATACCGTATAAGAAGTGGCATTGGAAGCCGCACTCCAGGTAAGCTGAACAGAAGTATCCGAGACGGCCTTCGCCGTCAGCTTTTTAATATTTCCCGGTGTGTTTGATGCTGCTCCTGCTGACTGTACCGGCAAAACAGTGAAAATTGCCAGTGTCAGAAAGAGTATACATGCCTTCCAAAAACGTTTCATCTTTATCATCCTCCCTGTTGTTATTTGTTCCCTTCGCGCTTTCGCTGCGGTGCGGCACATCATGAGTCTGTGCCTGCCTGAATCTGATAGACCTGATAAGGAAATAATTCAAATGCCTCCACAGCCTCGGCATCCTTATCATAATACTTGTGAATATAATCCATGGTCGCGTCTATATCATCGTCAATGAGATATACTTTTTCATTACCGATCATATCCCGAAACGGATTTATCACGCCATACTGACTGAGCACACTGGAATAAACCGGTGATTTTGAAGCCCATCCCCCCAGAGAATACGTGTTCATCGCCATTTCAAAGGGTATTCTTTCAAAAACACCGTAGCTGTTTGCGAAAGAAACTGTCTTGACTTTCGTCAGATACAGGTGCTCACTGTCATTGTGAATTGCCCCGATCACGGCACGTTCCCTCTGCATAACTGCATCACTGTTACTGATACGCCAGTCCGTCTTCCAGCTTCTCTGGTACAGAAGGACTACACCTAAAAACAGCACCATCCCTGTACGGCTGTGGAAACGGTGTCTCTCTTCCCGGTAAATCCAGAGCATAATCAGTGAAACGGCAAACCATATCCCGACATCTACCCTGTTATGGAGATATCTCCCCACATAGTACAGATAAAAGTACAGGAACAGCACAATCACTGACTCATAGACCACCGTGATAATCTCGGCACCTCCATGTCTGCCCCAGAACAGCCAGTACAGAACAAGAAGCAGGAAGCAGTAAAAGACCGATATGGTAAAAAAAGAAACCGGGAATACACCGAAAAATTCTCTGATAAACGCCCCGTCTATCGACTTCTCCGGCTGAAGCTCTCTGATCTGTGTCATCAGCTCCGTTGTAAACCGCTCCGTGTCCATATGATTCCAGCTTCTGTACATGTTGTACGCGGCAGAGCTGATACCCATCTCCCTGTAAGCTTCTTTATTTTCCTTATATCCGGGGAATCCAAAATCATAAAGCTTTCCGCGCAGCTTATTGTAGGTCAGGTATTCCTGCCATTCCTGTGAACTGCCATACACGTGCTGTTCGTACCGATGTAATCCCAGGACAACAGCCACCAGGAATCCGAATGTGCCGATATACAAGAGCAGCCTCTTAAGCCGGCTTCCACGGGGAAACTCCCTCAGTCTCAGAAGCTGATATACACCGATCCCGGTCATCAGAAGCCCCTCGGCAAAAAACTGATTCATCCGGTACATGAACCCGGCACATGCCAGAAGCATACCGGCCACAAACGCTTTTCGTTGGATACGCTCCTGTGTGATTGCATAAAACAGCAGAAACATGCCTGCTGCCGACACAATGCCTGCCGTCTTTGTAAACTGCAGCCTGATATAACCCTCATAGGAGAACACCACCAGAAACAGTGCGCAAATCCAGACATCTGCCGCTCTCTTCCGGCGTCGGTTCCATACGTACGTAACCGCAGTAAATGAAGCGAACAGAACACAGTACTGTATCACAGGATACCAGGTAATCCTGTCAGTCATCCGATAGAGACATGAAAGAAAAAGTCCCAGCAAATAATGGGAGAATACAAGATGCGGATCATATACGCCCTTGGCGCCATTCACCATATTTGCCATTCCCATATCATCATTTGTCTCATATACGGGGCGAAAAACAAGCAAAAGAATAAGAAGCAGCAGTATATTGACAAGAACAGAAAACCACAGTTTCTCTCTGTGCTTCTCAATTTCTGCCATTCCCCATCGTATTTTCTCTCTCAGAACAGTTCATCCTTTCCTTTGACAGACCACACGCCAGCCCTGCTTTTCCATAAAAGAACAGCGTGTAAGTTCCCATTTATTATAGGTCAGGAACCACACGCTGTCAACTTTTGGATTTCTAATCTTTTCTAAATTTATTTTCTCTACAGTCGCACTTCACGACACTTTTGATGGCTTTTCTGCTGTCAGGCGCTTTTTCAGCATCCGGAGTGCTGTATCACGTGCCTGCATACGCACCTCTTCTCTGGAGCCCGAAAAGTGGCATTCCTTTACTGTTGTCCTGCCCTGCACAAAACAGCCGATGTACACAAGCCCAACCGGCTCTCCCATGCCGGAGTCCGGGCCTGCGTAGCCGGTCACAGAAAGGCAGCAGTCCGCCTTCGCCTTTCTGGCACCCCCGGAGGCCATCTCTGCCGCCGTCTCCCCGCTGACTGCCGTATGGCGTTTCAGCGTCCTTTTTCTGACACCGACCATCCTGTGCTTTGCATCGTCGCAGTATGTCACATACGACTGTTTCAGCACCAAAGAGCTCCCGGGCACAGAGGTAATGGCTGCCGCCACAAGACCGCCGGTACAGGATTCTACCGCAGTCACTGTCATTCCAAGCTCAGTCAATGTCTTTACCAGGTATTCTTCTGTCCTCATACTATGCTTCCTCTGCACTTTCCACTTCATCCACTGTATGTCCGAAACTGAATGTATCGTTTTGTTCAGAGTACAGATTTACATTTCTCCATCCAGAACATTCCAGTTCTTTCTGAGATAATCTGCCAGAGAAATTACCGTAAGTGCCAGAGCAATCCACATAATGATCCGGGTAAGCAAATCAAAAATACCGCCAAGATCCAGAATCATCAGAATGACCATCACCATCTGAAATACAGTTTTAAATTTCCCCCAGTAGCTTGCCGCAATGACTGTCCCCTTATCCGACGCAACAAGGCGGAAACCGCTGATGATGAACTCTCTTCCTATAATAATAATGACAATCCAGGAAGCTATGGCACCGTTTTCCACAAGACAAATCAGCGCAGAACATACAAGAAGCTTGTCTGCAATCGGATCCATAAACTTTCCGAAATCAGTGACCAGATTGTTCTTCCTTGCCAGA
This sequence comes from Lachnospiraceae bacterium, assembly GCA_004557975.1. Classification (GTDB taxonomy): domain Bacteria; phylum Bacillota; class Clostridia; order Lachnospirales; family Lachnospiraceae; genus Choladousia. The sequence goes on along the minus strand of SFEV01000005.1, from coordinate 46,454 downwards.
TATCCGTCCAGCCAATCCGTAGCGCTGGCAAGGATAAAAATCAGCGCTGCTACATACTTGCCGGCATCTCCCAGACCATCCCACAGCATCAGAACTACAAATACCGGTACCATACAGACACGCAGCACCGTTAGCTTATTCGGTAAATTCATCCGCAATCTCTCCTATCAAATCGTATTCTGCTGCACCGGTCACTCTCGCTCTCACGAAATCACCGGTCACCAGCATTTCATCCGTGTGAAGGAATAAAAATCCGTCAACGTTCGGCGCATCCCCGTACGTCCTGGACACATAAACATTTTCATCTGCCACTTTGCCTTCCACCATTACTGTCACGATACGTCCCACCATATCCTGTCCGCGGTCAAAAGCAATTTCCTGCTGCAGCTCCATCAGCTCCTCCTGCCAGGTAAGCTTCGTCTCTTCATCCACCTGATCCGGCATGGCGGCTGCAGGTGTATCCTCCTCCTGGGAATACGTAAACACACCGAGACGGTCAAATTCCATCTCATCGATAAATTCCATGACCTCCTCATGCTGCTCTTTCGTCTCTCCCGGAAATCCCGCAATCAGTGTTGTTCGCAGGATGATATCGGGAATCTCTCTGCGAAGCTTCTCGATGATCTCTGTCAGATCCTCCCGGGTCGTTCTCCTGCCCATCCGCTTCAGCACTGCATTGCTGGCATGCTGAATCGGCAGATCAAGATAATGGCAGATCTTCGGTTCCCGTTTCATCACTTCAATCAGACCGTCATAAATCTCCTCCGGATAACAGTATAGAATACGTATCCATCGGATACCGCTGATGCGGCAAAGCTTTTCAAGGAGCACATGAAGCATCTTTTCTCCGTACAGATCCATACCGTATACGGTCGTCTCCTGCGCTACCAGAATCAGCTCCTTCACACCCTGCTCCGCCAGCGCTCTGGCCTGGGAAACAAGCTGTTCCATGGGAACGCTGCGATACCTTCCCCGCAGTTTCGGAATGATGCAGTACGTGCAGCACTTGTTGCAGCCCTCAGCAATTTTCAGATATGCATAATGACCGCCTGTTGTCACCACACGCCCTGCCTCCGTCTTCGGAAGCTCAGTCAATGGCTCCAGAGCCACTTCTCTGGAACCCTCCAGCGCCTTCTCCACAGCTTCAACAATCTTGTCATAAGCTGTAGTTCCCAGCACCATATCCACTTCTTCCACCTCATCAAGAATTTCCCGTCGGTACCGCTGTGCCATGCAGCCGGTCACAATCAGTGCTTTGCAGCTTCCCGACTTTTTATACTCTGCCATCTCAAGAATTGTCTGAACACTCTCTTCCTTGGCATCGTTGATAAAGCAGCACGTATTAATAATGATGACATCAGCCCCTGTCTCGTCATCCGTAAATTCATATCCTTTCTGACGCAGCAGGCCTAGCATCTCCTCAGAATCCACAAGATTCTTGTCACAGCCGAGTGAAATAAACAATATTTTCATAAATAACTCCTGTCTCTCAGTTGTTGTTCACAGCAGATCACTGTGCATGCTGGAAAACAGCAATCATTTTTTATCTCCTGAAACTGTTGTGATCTCTGTTTTCATGCTTTCTTCGAGCAGCTCGTTCAGATTCGCCTGCGGATGCTCTCTCTGAAGCTTTGACAGCTTCTTCACTTTCATCTGAATACAGATCATACTGATCAGATTCGTCATTCCGTCGAGAATCAGGCAGCCGCCGATATAGAGAATCATATAGTGCTCCTGCTTAAACACGTTGCACAGAAGCACAATGGCAAGTGCAATGATGATCAGAGCACTCACCAGCGTCAGATACCATTTCGAGAAACGCAGCCGTTTCATATTCAGTGCACTCTGAATCTTAACCACAGCCCCCAGCAATAGAATAATTCCCATTGCGAAGGGCAGTACGTTCGACAAAAATGACGGATTCAGCAGGATAAAAGCGCCAAATGCCAGACTGACAATCCCGATAACGAGATCCATCTGCAGAAATCCTTCCAGATTATCCTTTGTGAAATAGATAATGCCAAACGTGATGCCGATAACCACCATGGCAAAGCCCAGTACATAGCAGATCATTTTCAGTGATGTGGTCGGCCATACGAGAAGCACTACCCCCAGAACGACATAGAGTGCCGATACGAGAATATAGCTTTTTCTGAAATCTTTTACCTCATTCACACCATGCCTCCCGCGTATTCTTACGCTTCTTCTGTGTTCTCTTCTGTCTCCGGCAGTACCTTGATTTTCCCTTCATTTAATTCCTGAACGGCTTTGGAAAGCGGCTTTTTGATATTCATCACACTGGAATCTCCCTTTGCCTGGCGGTCAATGATCTGACGTGCCCGCTTTGCAGTCGCAAGTACAATCGAATAACGGCTGTTGACAACAGGTGTCTCTCCCTGCTCTACATCGCTGTTCACTACCTTCATTAAATCAGAATAAGACGGATGTAACATAATTATCATTCTCCTTTCGCAAATGCCTTGATTTCTTCCTGAATCTGCCGAACAAAATCCAGATTCCTGTTTATCTTATTATGCTGACTGTCGATCAGACGGTGGACCTCCTCCACACTCTGGTCAAGGTCATCATTAATAATCATATAATCGTAGTGCTCTACCTGTCCGGACTCCTCCACCGCCTGTGCGAGACGTGCCCGGATCACTTCGTCTGTCTCTGTTCCTCTCCCGCGCAGCCGCTCCACCAGTGTCTGTGTATCCGGTGGCATTACAAAGAGCAGCAGCGCATCCGGATACTGTTCCCGGATCTTCAGCGCTCCCTGGAACTCAATTTCGAGGATCACGTCTCTGCCCTGCTCCATCTGATCTTCCACATAATCGCGGGGAGTTCCGTAATAATTGCCGCAGTAGCAGGCGTATTCAATCAGTCTGTCCTCTTCAATCAGCTTCTCAAATTCTTCCTTTGTCCTGAAAAAATATTCGCGTCCGTCCTCTTCGCCCTCCCGCGGTGCACGTGTAGTCGCCGAAATCGACAGCGCATAGTATCCATACCGCTCTGTCAGGCAGTGCATCAGAGTACCTTTACCGACTCCGGAAAAGCCGGAAACTACCACGAGTATTCCTTTCCTGTTCATTGTTCTTCTCCCTTCCATTCCTGTTCCGTCATATGGTTTGCCGCAAAGCGCTTTCCAATGGTATCAGGCTGCATCGCAGACAGTATAATCTGATCTGTCTCCATGATCAGAACGGATTTTGTCCTCCTGCCCTGTGTCGCATCAATCACACTCTGAGTCTCACGCGCATTCTGCACGAGACGCTTGATCGGCGCAGCATCCGGATTTACAACTGCAACAACCTTCTGTGCGTTGACCAGATTGCCGAACCCGATATTTACAAGATCTGCCATTTGCCCTCCTGTATTCTCTCTGCTCCGCCATGCTGCAAGCTCAGGAACTTCGTTCTTTCGCTTGACGGCATTCGCCGTTTCTGGCGGCCTCTCTCTGCTCCGCCATGCTGCAAGCTCAAGAACTTCGTTCTTTCGCTTGACGGCATTCGCCGTTTCTGGCGGCCTCTCTCTGCTCCGCCATGCTACAAGCTCAAGAACTCCGTTCTTTCGCTTGACGGCATTCGCCGTATCATACAGCACATAGTCAGAGATGCCTGCAAGCAGGCATTCTGCCTCTGTGCCGTATGGCATGGCTCATTGCTATTCAATGTTTTGAATCTGCTCTCTCACTTTTTCGATTTCGGTTTTCAGATCTATGGCGATGTTGGAGGTGGCGAGGTCGTTGGCTTTTGAGAGGATCGTGTTTGCTTCACGGTTCATCTCCTGAGCAATAAAGTCCAGCTTTCTTCCAACACTGCCGCCCTGGAGCAGCACTTCCTTCATGGTGGTGATATGACTGTGAAGTCTCACTGTCTCCTCATCGGTACAGATCTTGTCCGAGAACAGTACAACCTCCGATGCAATTCTGCCCTCATCCATCTGTACATCTGCCAGAAGCTCCTGCACCTTATCGGTCAGCTTCCTGCGGTATTCCGTCACAATCTGCGGATACCGTTCTTCGATGAGACTTACATTTTCGTCCATTCTCGCCAATTTGTCAAGAATATCTGTCTTTAAAGATTCACCTTCTTTTTCACGGGCTGCCACAAACTGCTCGCAGGCACCGCGAAGAGCCGTCTCCAGTGTCTCCCATATTTCCTTCTCATCCACATCCTGCTCTTCCATCGTGAAAACTTCCGGACAGCGCCCCAGAGTAGATACGCGGATATCATCCTCCAGGCCGAATTTTTCAGCCATCTGGCGGAAATATTTCAGATACTCGGCAGCTATGCTCTCATTATATTTCAATGCCACATTCTGCTCTGCAAAATCCTCGTACGTAATAAAAAGATCCACCTTGCCGCGCTGGATATATGTCTTCAGTACATTTCGGATGGCAGACTCGAAAAAGCCAAATTTTTTCGGTATTTTAATATTTACGTCAAAATAGCGGTGATTCACCGCCTTCATTTCTACCGTAAACTTTCTGCTGCCCTGGTGATTTTCACATCTGCCAAAGCCTGTCATACTTTTAATCATGTTCTGTGTCCTCTCCTGTTTCATGCCCATTTCTGAACGTGCCGACGCACTTTCCGACCGCATGACACACTTATCCATAATGAGATATTATAATCCCTCGCCGCTTTTCAGTCAATGTTATAATTGTTTTTTCCTGGTACATCTGCTATGATTGTGTTACCGTTCACTTCGTTCACAACGACGTGTGAACAGCAACCTGTGATACATTATGATCCAGTCTCATTCAGGATGAAGAAATTCCCTGCTTTGATACATCGGGGACTGAACAGGGGACAGAGATCTTTTCATATAATTTTACGTTTACGGAGGTTTTTATGGCACTGGACGGAATTGTTATTTCCAATATAATAGATGAACTGAATCACACGATTTTAAACGGGCGGATCAGCAAAATTGCACAGCCGGAGGCTGATGAGCTTCTGCTGACCATCAAGGGAACAAACGGACAGCATCGCCTGCTGCTTTCCGCAGGTGCAAGTCTGCCCCTGATCTATCTCTCTTCCGTCAATAAGCCGAGCCCGATGACGGCGCCAAATTTCTGTATGCTGCTGAGAAAGCACATTGCCAATGGACGCATCATCAAGATCTGGCAGCCCGGTCTGGAGAGAATTATCCACTTTGAAATTGAACATTTTAATGAAATGGGAGATCTGTGCAGAAAGGATCTTATTCTCGAGCTGATGGGGAAACACAGCAACCTGATTTTCTGTGATGACAAGGGCATGATCATCGACAGCATCAAGCACGTCTCCGCTCAGACAAGCTCTGTCCGGGAAGTTCTTCCGGGACGTGAATATTTTATTGCACAGACCCAGGATAAACTGAATCCTCTCGAGACGACAGAGCAGGATTTTCTGGAGCATGTGCTCTCAAAACCATTGCCTCTTGCAAAAGCCCTGTATTCCACTTACACCGGAATCAGTCCCGTCATCGCTGAGGAACTGTGTTTTCGAGCTTCCCTGGAATCCTTACAGAGTGCAAAGACAATCCCCGAACTGGCCGGGATCCATCTGTTCAGGATCTTTTCACGGCTCATGGAGGATGTGGCTGCTAACAGATATGATCCCTGTATCATTCTTGATGACCACGGTGTCCCTGTGGAGTTTTCCTCTGTCCCACTGACCATGTATCAGGATATGGAAATACGGCAGTATGATACCGTCTCTGAGGTTCTGGAGCAGTATTTCGCAATGAAAAATACGGTGACGCGGATCCGCCAGAAATCCTCCGATCTGCGCAGAATAGCCACCACTGCACTGGACCGCAACCGCAAAAAATACGAGCTGCAGAAGAAACAGCTGAAAGACACAGAGAAGCGTGACAAATACAAGGTCTACGGGGAGCTGATCCACACGTACGGTTACACCGTCGAACCGGGTGCCAGAAGCTTTGAGGCTCTGAATTACTATACAGACGAGATGATCACGATTCCTCTGGATGACAAGCTGTCGCCACAGGAAAACGCCCAGAAATACTTTGAAAAGTACGGAAAACTGAAGCGGACATATGAGGCTCTCTCGGAGCTGATACGGGAGACAGAGGCTGAAATCGACCATCTGGAATCCATCTGCACCTTCATGGATCTGGCATTGTCTGAGGAAGATCTGGTGCAGGTCAAGGAAGAACTGACCGATGCAGGCTATATCCGTCGGAAATATACCGGCAAAAAGGTAAAAATCACCTCGCGGCCTTTCCACTACATTTCCTCCGACGGCTACGATATGTATGTGGGAAAGAATAATTATCAGAACGATGAACTGACCTTCCGCATTGCCTCCGGCAATGACTGGTGGTTCCATGCCAAGGGTGCTCCCGGCTCCCATGTCATTGTAAAGACAAAGGGCGACGAGCTTCCGGACCGTACTTTCGAGGAGGCGGCCAGACTGGCAGCTCACTACTCCAAAAACAGAAATGCAGAAAAGGTGGAGATCGACTACGTTGAGAAAAAGCATGTTAAGAAGCCCAACGGCTCCAAGCCCGGTTTCGTCGTGTACTACACAAACTATTCCATGATGATTGAATCCGACATTTCCGGAATTCAGCTTGTCTCGGACTGATCTGCCTTTTCCATCGCCAGAAATATACAGGAGGCTGTGTCCCGTACAGGTCACAGCCTCCTCTGTTTGGGACTGTCTGTTCTGACAGTCTCTTTTCTTTTAATCCAGTCTTTTCATCCAGTCTTTTCATCCAATATCTTTTCTGAGCAGTTACTAATCCAGATCGTTGCAGATTCTCAGAATCGCATCCGCAAATATCTTTGCACTCTTCACCAGTGTGTCGATCTCCATAAACTCATCGTCACCGTGCATATGATTATCCACATCCGGTGTCATACAGCCGAAAGCAACTCCACGCTTCAGACCGTGTACATACGTTCCTCCGCCGGTGGACAGCGGTTTCCCCTCGACTCCGAAATAATGTCCGTAGCTGTCAAGCAGGATCTTCACAAACTCAGAATCTCCCGGCACACAGTGCGGGTTGACAACAGGTGTATCTTCAAGTGTAATACCATGCTCTGCAAGCGCTTTCGCCACAACAGCCTTTGTATTCTCCTCCGTGCAGCCGATCGGCAGTCTGGAATCAAAGGTTCCTGCCATTTTTTTCGGTGAGTATTCCAGGATGCTGAAGCACAGCGTCAGCGCTCCGGACTGCTCCTCCTCTCTGTAAATGCCGAGCTTCTCTCCGCATGTGTCCTCAAAAGGCATCATCTCATCCAGCGCCTTCAGCACCCGGTGTCCCGCGCAGTCTGCCAGCGGCAGGCGGGAGATCAGACGAAGCGTGGCCGTCAGAGCATTCTTTCCTTCCTGCGGTGTGGATGCATGGGCAGAAACTCCGCGAACCTGAATCTTCCAGCAGAGTATATTTTCACTGCCAATACCGAAACCGCCGAGGATATCAGCTGCCTCCGCATTATCGCACATCTCCAGATCAAAAGTCACACCTGTCTGTGATGATACTTCATCGGCAGTCCGACGCAGCACATCCTCCTCCAGACCGGCAATAACTGCAGAAGCCCGCTGCGGTACAATATTTACAGTGGTTCCGCTCTTCAGGCTGACCACACCGGGAAGCTGCAGTCCTTCATCGAATTCTGCCGCAAACTTTCCGGCAAATCTGCCTTTTTCGATATTGATAACCGGAAAGTCTGCATCCGGTGTAAAGCTGTACGGAGCTTCCTTTTCGATTCCGTAATAATACTTCAGGTCACTGGAACCGCACTCCTCGTCAGAACCGAGAATCAGACGGACACTCTTCTTCATCGGGAGCTCCAGCTCTCTGATTGCACGCATGGCATACAGAGCTGCAATGGCAGGGCCTTTATCGTCGGCCGTTCCCCGCCCGTATATTCTGTCGCCCACAACCTTCGGCTCAAAGGGCTGTGTGACGGTCCAGTCCTGTGTTACCGGCACCACATCCAGGTGTGCCAGAATATCAAGGCCCTTTTCCTGACTGCCAAAGTCTCCCGTCACAACGTAGTTCTCATAATTTCTTGTCAGAAATCCGTAGGATTTCATCAGTTTTTCTGCAGTATCAAGAGCTCTCGCGGCTCCCTCTCCAAAAGGCATTCCCTCTTTCGCTTCCCCGCGCTGACTGTTGATCCGCACAAGCGAGGAAAGGTCAGACAGCATTTCATCCTTTTTGCTGTCAAGGAATGCGTCAATTTTCTCTCTGTACATGGGTGTATCCTCCTGGTGATTGTTCAATTATCCTGACTCCCGCATCATTCGCCAAATGGGCGTACAGGTCATATCCGACCAGCTCACTGCTTTTCGGAAATAAACGCTTCAATCTCTTCTCTTGTGGGAAGCGCCGGAATACCGCCCATTTTCTGTACACAGAGTCCACCGGAGGCATTGCCGTAAACCAGTGCAGAGCGGATCAGTTCCTCGTTCAGATCTGCGGTGCTGTTCAGTCCGCTCATAAGAATTCTGGAAAGGAAACCGCCCCAGAATGCATCTCCTGCCCCTGTCGCATCCACAGCCTTCACCTTGTGGCCCTCCACAACACCTGTATTTCCATTAAAGAAGTATCTTGCGCCCTTTGAGCCCAGTGTCTCAATCACGACAGAAATTCCATGCTGCTTCATCATGGCCGGAATATTTTCCTCCCCGCCCACGAAATCAAGCTCCTCATCAGAAACCTTCAGGAAATCCACGTACGGAAGCACCTGATCCACAACTGCTTTTGCCTCTTCAAAACTCCAGATCGCATTGCGGTAATTCACATCGTAGCTGATCATCTTTCCGTTTTTCTTCGCCAGCTCCATGGCATAAAAATGTGCCTCACGGCTCGGGCTGGCCGACATGCCCACGGAACCTGCATGCAGAATCTTTGTGCTTCGGATCATCTCCTCACTCACGTCTGCCTTGTCCAGAAGAATATCTGCACTGGGCTTGCGGACAAAAGTAAAGGACCGCTCGCCTCCCTCATACAGTGTGACAAAAGCGAGGGTGGTCACTGCCTCATCCGTCAGTTCCGGACAAAGTACCTCCACATTGTTCTTCTCAAGTGTATTCTTCAGAAGCTTTCCAAAATCGTCATTGCCGAGCTTTCCAAGAAAACCGGTCTTCAGGCCATTTCGCGCAATCGCAATACATGCATTTGCCGGTGCTCCGCCCGGATTACAGATGTAGCTGCGCTCTTCCTTTCCCGGTGTAAAATCAATCAGCATTTCTCCCATACAGATAATATCCATTTTATTTCCTCCATCTTTTCTGTTGGTATCGTAATACGCGTATCTTCAGTATAGTACAAAAAAACAGGAAACTCAAGGTGAAAAAGTACTTCTTTTCCTGTACATATGCTATACTTGATCTGACAGTCCGCAGGACTGTATCAGAATACGATAGATAAAGGAGATTTTATGTCTGCAAACAAGCTGCCGTCCCTGAAAGAAGAGCGCACACACGGGTCTGCCTCCTTTCGCTGTGGATGTTACGTCACAAATCCTGCCGATCCTTCTTTGCAGGTTCAGTCACACTGGCATGAGGAGATCGAGATGATACATATTCAGAAAGGGCATTTTCTCCTGGAAATTAATCTGGAGCGCTACACCGCAGATTCAGACTGCCTGTTTTTCGTGCAGAGCGGTGAACTGCACCGGATTATCTGCGAGGAGCCATGCACGGAATCCGCTGTTGTCTTTTCCCCATACCTGCTGACTTTTGTGACAAACGATGCAGCCCAGAGTGAGGTGATTTCACCACTGTCCGGAAGTAAACTGCTTCTGCCGCGCATGCTCACACCAGAACATCCTGCCTATGCAGAAATTATAGGGGAATACAGAAAACTGACTTCCTGCTACAGCAATGGAACCCTGGCCTGTCAGCTTCCTGTTTCTGACCAGCTCTTCGTAAAAGGAGCCCTGCTGAATATTCTAGGAATTCTGTCTGCCCACAATCTGTTCCGGACAGAAGGAACAACACACAATGAAAGCATTGAAGCAGTCAAAACTGTTCTTTCCTATATTCATTCACATTATATGGAGAAGATATTCATAAAAGATCTGGCTGATCTTCTCAGCCTGAACGAACAGTATTTCTGCCGCTTTTTCAAAAAGGCTGTTGGGCAGTCTCCTGTTTCCTACATCAACAGCTACCGGATACGCCGGGCCCTGTCGCTGCTGAAGGAAACGAAGCTCCCTGTCACGGAAGTCTGCCTGGAATGCGGTTTCAACAACTTCGGAAATTTTCTGAGGGAATTCCGCCGGGAGACGGGTACCACCCCATTGCAGTATCGGATCAATTACAGCAGAGACAATCCCTGACCGGCTGCAAAAGCACAGAATAACCGGCCGGAATCTGCTTAACTGTCTTCCCATGGGGCAGGTCTCTTCAAATCCACGCTCAAGAAGTCAAAATAACGTAATTTTTAATCATTTTATCGTAAGACTTTCATATATGGACAAATTATAATGTATTCATATTACATTTTGTGAGGTATTGTTATGGAAAGAAAATGGTGGCACAATAAGGTCGCATATCAGATTTATCCCAAGAGCTTCTGTGATACCAACGGTGACGGTATCGGAGACATCCCCGGCATTATCAGTAAGCTTGATTATCTCGCCGATCTCGGCATAGATATTATCTGGCTGTCTCCCATCTATCTCTCACCGCTGGCCGACCAGGGCTACGATATTGCAGATTATTATCAGATTGATCCGCGCTTCGGCACCATGGACGATATGGATGAGCTGATCCGCCAGGCCGGAAAACGCGGCATCCGAATACTGATGGATCTCGTGGTCAACCACTGCTCCGATGAGCATGAATGGTTCAAAAAAGCGATGAAAGACCCTGAAGGGCCGTACGGCAGTTACTTCTATCTGGCAGACGCAAAGGATGGATTGCCGTGCAACTGGCGCTCCTATTTCGGGGGGCCTGTATGGGAGAAGCTTCCCGGCACGGATAAGCTGTATCTGCACGTGTTCCACAAAAAACAGCCTGATCTGAACTGGGAGAATCCTCAGGTCCGTGAAGAGGTTTACAAAAATATCAACTGGTGGCTTGAAAAAGGACTTGGCGGCTTCCGGATCGACGCAATTATCAACATCAAAAAGGCACTGCCGTTCCATGATTATCCGGCTGACCGGCCGGACGGACTGTCGAGCATCGACAATATGCTGGCGGAGGCAGAGGGAATCGGGGTATTCCTGAGCGAGATGAAGGAGCGTACCTTCCAGAAATACGATGCCTTTTCCGTCGGAGAGGTGTTCAACACAAAGCCGGAGGAGCTGGGAGAATTCATCGGAGAACACGGTTATTTTTCCACAATGTTCGACTTTAGCACCACAAGCTTCGGCAAATCCAAAAACGGCTGGCATGACTGCACGCCGATCACTGCGGAAGATTACAAGAACTGCTGTTTTGAATCCCAGGCGATTGCAGCTCCTGTGGGATTCATGGCAAATATTATCGAAAACCACGATGAGCCCAGAGGCGTAAGCTATTATCTGCCGGAAGGTGAATGCTGTGACGAAGCAAAGAAAATGCTTGCCACCGTCAATATTATGCTTCGCGGTATTCCGTTCATCTATCAGGGACAGGAACTCGGAATGGAAAACACGGTTTTCGAATCCATCGAAGACGTGGACGATGTGGCCTCCCTCAATGAATACCGGAATTCACTGAACGCGGGACTGGACAGCGAAGCGGCACTGAAGGTAGTCAATCGTTTCAGCCGCGACAATGCCCGCACACCGATGCAGTGGTCTGATGAACCGCAGGCCGGATTTACTGACGGCACACCGTGGCTGAAGGTCAACCCGAATTACAGACGTATCAACGCCGCAGCCCAGGTAGCAGACAGCAGTTCCGTTTTCTCTTACTATAAAAAACTGATTGCACTGCGCAAAAATCCGGACTATCTGGAATCCATCGTTTACGGTGAGCTGATTCCATATCTGGCAGAACAGAAAAATCTTCTGGCATTTTACAGAAAAGGTTCCGACAGGACCATTCTTGTGCTTTGCAATTACCAGAAGGAGCCTCAGAACGTTGCACTTCCGTCTGAGAGCTTCCGTGTACTGATCAACAATATGCCGGATTTTGCAGAAAAGGACAGAACAGTTTCCCTTGACGGCTACCAGGCTGTCGTTCTGGAGCTGTTTTCCTGATATAACGAAAGGAGGAAATCATATTCATGAAGAAAACATGGTGGAAAGAATCAGTTGTATATCAGATCTATCCTCGCAGCTTTCAGGACAGCAACGGCGATGGAATCGGTGATCTGAACGGTATTACCTCAAGACTTGATTATCTGAAGTACCTCGGTGTGGATGTACTCTGGCTGTCCCCCGTCTACCAGTCGCCAAATGATGACAACGGCTACGACATCAGTGATTACCAGGATATCATGAAAGAGTTTGGTACGATGGAGGACTTTGACCGTCTCCTGGCAGAAGCCCACAGCCGCGGTCTGAAGATCATCATGGATCTTGTCGTCAATCACACCTCCGATGAGCATGCATGGTTTATGGAGAGTCGCAAATCAAAGGATAACCCATACCGTGATTATTATATCTGGCGTGATCCGAAGGAGGACGGCTCCGCCCCCAACAACTGGGGCTCCTGCTTCGGCGGTTCTGCATGGAAATATGACGAAGAGACTCAGATGTATTTTCTGCATCTGTTTTCTCCGAAACAGCCCGACCTGAACTGGAGAAACCCTGCCGTCCGCCAGGAAGTCTTTACCATGATGGACTGGTGGTGTCAGAAGGGAATTGACGGCTTCCGCATGGATGTTATCAGTCTGATCTCCAAGACAGACGAGCTTCCGGACGGTGTGGTGGGCGGAAGCGGCTACGGAGATTTCGGTCCCTACTGTACACACGGGCCTCACGTTCACGAATACCTCAAAGAAATGAATGAAAAAGTACTCTCCCGCTACGATCTGATCACTGTCGGCGAGACTGCAGGCGTCACCGTGGAGGAGGCAAAAAAATATGCCGGTGAGGATGCCCACGAGCTGAACATGGTCTTCCAGTTCGAGCACGTGGAGGGGGACGGAAAATATAGAAAATGGACGGACGAGAAAGTTTCTCTCAAATATCTGAAGGAAACCATGTCCAGATGGCAGACCAGTCTGTACGGCCAGGCATGGAACAGTCTGTTCTGGGATAACCACGATCAGCCCCGGGCTGTGTCCCGGTTCGGTGACGATCGCCCGGCATTCCGGGAGGTTTCTGCCAAAATGCTGGCAACCTGCCTGCATATGATGCAGGGAACGCCGTACATATACCAGGGTGAAGAGCTTGGAATGACGAATTATCCGTTCCAGAGTCTCGATGAGTTCCGCGATATTGAAAGTCTGAACGCGTACCGTGACTGGGTGGAACAGGGAACTCTCTCCCACGAAGTCTTCTGGCCGTGCCTGCTGCGCAAGAGCCGCGACAATGCCCGCACGCCCATGCAGTGGGATTCTTCTGCAAACGGCGGCTTCACAGAAGGCACTCCGTGGATTAATGTCAATCCCAACTGTGCCGTGATCAACGCCGAGGCTGAAATGTCAGATCCGAACTCTGTCTTCCACTATTACAGACGGCTGCTTGCGCTGCGAAAGCAGTATGAAATCATCGTCTACGGAAAATACGAGCTGCTTCTCCCGGAGGATGATTCTCTGTTCGTTTATACGAGGACTCTTGGCGATCAGAAGCTGCTGGTGGTCTGCAGCTTTGCGGAAGACAGTCTTCCCTTTGAGATTCCGTCCGAATTTGCAGACAGTCAGTGCCTGATCAGCAATTATGACCGCAATGACAGAACCGGAGAAGTGATACTGAAACCGTACGAAGCATTCGTGCTGAAAATCTGAAAAGGTCTGATCTGAAAAATCTGATTTGAAAAGCTTTGATTTGAAAAGCTCCCATCCGGGCAAACAGTTATGCTTCAACTGCCTGCCCGGATGGGAGCTTATTGTATGATCATATATCCTCTGTGTCCTCGTTTACCCTCTGTGTCCGTATTTGAACACATGCATCATCTCGCGCGTCAGGCTGATTCCATCATCATCCGGTATTTCCTCCCGCGTACACCATCGTCCTTCTGAGAGCTCCGTCTCATCGAGGCTGATCCGGCTTTCTCCGTCAAGCTCAGCGAAAAAGCCCATCAGCAGTGTATCGGTAAAGGACCATGGCTGGCTTCTGTAAAACCGGAGATTTCTGACTTTCAGTCCAACCTCCTCCATCACCTCACGATGCACCGTCTCCTCTATCGACTCACCGATCTCTGCAAATCCGGCAATCAGCGCATAATTCTTGTGGGTACGCCCCGCATATTTTGTCAGCAGCAGCCTGTCACCATCTGTCACAGCGACAATCACAGCCGGGCAGATCTTCGGGTATTCCATCTGACCGCAGGACGGACATCGCATCATCCGCTCCTTTCCATCCGGCACCATGGGCTGCCCGCAGCGCGGACAGTACCGCCTGCTTTCATACCAGCCATGAAGCTGAAATCCGGTCACTGCAGCAAAGGCAGCTTCCTTCGGAGCTGCGCTTCGCAAGAATTCTATCTTTTTCCATTCAAACCCTTCAAAAACAGACAGTGCAGAAATCAGAGAGTGTTCCGCCATCATACCTGTCTGATCATCACAGAAATGGTGCTCCTGCGCATCCACAGATACAGCCTGCATACGCTGTGCATCGCGAAACAGATAGTAGCTCACGCCGTCAATGGAAAACAGATACGTCTCCCTGCCTGCCAGCGACGGAAACCTCCGGAGAAGCTCTCCGTACGTAAGAAATGAAATTTCCTGCCCGCTGCATTTTACAAACAGCTCTCTGCCGCGGTAAAACAGCACGCGGCTGTCGTTTTGCGGCGCTGCCGGCCGGTACTCGTTACGGTATCTGCCTGATCCAATATCCTGTATCATCTCTTAGTCCTTTCCATATAACTCCAGTGCCGTTCCCTGTTACTGTGTACTTCGTTCACAACAGCAACCGTCCTTTACCATGCTTCGTTCCACGTAAACTCTTCGGCAATCTTCTGTCCTGTCTCCTGGGGTGTATCCATTTCCCGGGACTCTGCCAGAGAAGCTTCCTCACGGTACTCGCGAACCTCCACACTAAAGCAGCGGTAATCTCCCACCACATAATGGTATACATCACGGTAATCCTGAGCCGAATCATCTACGATCAGAATGTACAGATAGTCCTTCGCCTTTGTGTAGACTGCACTGGTGCTGATCTGCGCATTAACATTGGAATACAGAAGATTATTTGTCAGCATGTCACGGAGCTGTTCATACTCCATCACGGAATAATTCGTGTCAAGATAGCTGCATGTAATGGTGGACACGCTTTCCTGATCCGTATAACCGGAACACCTGTAAACCTTTTTCTCCTCTGTACTCTGGCTTGCGTCCTCTGTCCATTCTGACGGAACCGTATATGTACCTGTTATCAGATCCGCATTCTCCTCAGCTGTAATGGTTATCTCATCGGCAGCACCATCCCCGGACTCTTCTGATACCGTATACTCTGTCATCAGATCATCTTCCAGATAAATATCCTCCTCGGCCTGAAGCGGCAAAGCTGATAAACCTGCTCCCAGCATCATGCACAGTAACGTCATCCGGCAGACTGAAGCGGCATTTCGTTTTTTCAAAAATCTTTTTCTCATAGAATGTCTCCCACTGTCGTTATATCTTGTTTTTCAGTATAATAGGAAACGTGTCGTTTGCCAAGAAAGGAATTCTTAAATTTTCACGTGCATAAAAGGCAGGCCTGCTGCAATGGCTCTCCTGTAACCGGGCACACTGCTGTAGCTTGTACCGTAATATTTATATTTTGTGTTGCGGTATTCCTCCGGATCGTAGATCTTGCCGTTGATCTCAGCCCATCCGTGTCCTGTACTGTTGCATGCGTATACATTCCTGTAGCCACAGGCTTTCGCCATGAATGCAAATGCTGCCGCATAACTGAAGCAGTTACCGCTTCCGTCAAGAAACATATCGTTTGCATACACAACAGGCCAGTCTTTTCCACAGTAATGGGGAGTCCTGGGCCGACGTCCCGTATATTTCATGACGTAATTGAAGCATGCTTTCAGCTTCTCCTCCTTCGTCATGGATGAAGTTGTGATTTTTGCAACAAGCGCCTGAGCTCTGCGGTACGTTTTCTGCTTTGCAGTTCCTGTCTTGTCACCGCTTCTTTTGAAGTCAGTGGTTTTGGAAGCATCCAGTGAGCCATCCTTGCGGAAATAGTAACATGTTTTTCCGAAAATCTGCCAGCCCGTTACCATCTGCCCTTTCTTTTTCCCGGATTTGACAAAATAGTACTTTTTCCCTTTGATGGTCTTCCAGCCTGTCACAGCCTTCCCGTTTTTATAATAGTACTTCTTTCCGTTTTTTGTGATCCAGCCGGATTTTTTCCTGGCTGTTACTGTCGTTGTCTGCTCAGAAGCAGGGGTCTGACCTGCATCCTCCTCTGCATGAACGGCAGTGATTCCTGCTGTGGAACACAGCATCATCCACACCAGCAGAAGAAATCCCATACGTTTCATCCATTTTTTCATTTCCCTTTTCCTCCTGTTTTAAAACACTGCGCCTAAATCTTTACCCTCTTGAAGCCCTGCCCGCGGCTCTTCCAGTCGGCAATTCCCCGCCTGTACCCCGGAACCTGGCTGTAGCTTGTGCCGTAATACTTGTACTTTGTATTCCTGTATTCTTCCGGATCATAAATCTTTCCGTTGATTTCTGTCCAGCCGTGGCCGGTATCGCTGCAGGCGTACACATTTTTGTATCCGCAGGCTTTTGCCATAAACGCAAATGCTGCCGCATAGCTGAAGCAGTTGCCGCTTCCGTCAAGAAACATGTCGTTTGCGTATACAACGGGCCAGTCCATCCCGTAATAATGCGGCGTTCTCGGACGCCGTCCGGTATACTTCATGACATACTCAAAACAGGCTCGCAGTTTTTCCTCTTTTGTCATGGATTTTGTGGTTATTTTCGCAACGAGCGCCAGAGCTCTGCGGTACGTTTTCTGCTTTGCCGTTCCCGTTTTATCACCGTTTCTTTTCGCATCGGTGGTTTTGGAGGTATCCAGGGAACCGTCCTTTCGGAAATAATAACACGTTTTTCCGAAGATCTGCCAGCCGGTCACCATCTGCCCCTTTTTCTTTCCTGATTCGACAAAATAATACTTTTTTCCTTTGACCGTTTTCCAGCCCGTCACGGCCTTTCCATTTTTGTAATAATACTTCTTTCCTTTTTTTGTTACCCAGCCGGATGATTTCTTCGTGGATACGACTGTCTCTTCTGTGCCGGTTGCCTGTGCACAAAGGACTCCGGCGGAGGAACACGCCAGAAGAAAAACGGCCAGAAGAATCCACACATATCTTATCTTTCTCTTCATTTCATCACACCCTCAGACAATTCACGCTGTGTCCCCTGACAGCCGTTTCTTAGTATTCCTGGATTCCTGTGCTGCCATCGGAATACGTAATCAGATAGTAGCCGTGTCCGCTTCCGTCACAGTCGTCAAATTTCTGGCGCTTCACTTCCTTTTTGGAGGAACTCTGTGCTGCAGCTCTCTGTGCCGCCGCTGCAGCTTCCGCCTGACGGATTGCTTCCCTGGCAGCCTCCTCAGCCTGTACCGCTGCGATGGCGTCCTGTTCATCCTCGCTGATACATTTGCGGACACTGTATCCCACCACATCATCCTTTTTCACTTTGTAGTGGGTGGAAGTCTCTCCAAGCACCTCAATGGCATCTCCGCGGTTGATTACACCGACGATCTCCGAATCACTGTCAGATTCTGCCCTGATATACACCTCATCCACCGCAAACAGCTCTGCCGGTTTCTCGTACTCCAGCTCACCTGTCTGTCCCACACTGCGCTCCTTTCCGGAGGCAAGTCCGGTATATGTAATGTACGCAAAAGCTCCGTCCATCACAAGCTGCGGATCCTGCATATCGGCACAATTGACCTTCTTAAACTCGTAGGTGATTCCGTTTTTTTCCGCCATGGTCACATCCACGGTACCTTCCTCTTCACCCGGCTCCACAGACACTGCAGCAATGGCAAGCCCCGCGGTATTGGCAATTTCCACCGGTTCTCCATCCTCGATCTGAACCACAATCACTTCCGGGATCCGGGCAGCCTCCGTCTCTTCTGCCTTTGCAGCTTCCTCATCCTGCAAAAGTTCTGTCTCCTGCTCCGCTGATGACTCTGCCTCAGTCACTGCTTCTGCCTTCAGTGCTTCCGTGTACTCCTCTGCCTGCGCAGATGCTGCCGCTCCTATGGATATAATCACTGCTCCCAATAATACTGCTGCTTTTTTTCTTAACATAACTGTATTCTCCTCTCTCTGTTCTCTTATTGCTCCATATATGTCACCGTTCCCTGAAAGACATTCCGGATTCCCTGCGCCCCTGTCACAAACAGCTCAGCTTTTCCTTCTTCGCCCTCCAGCTTTTCTTTTTCAATGCAGGCGGCATATCCATAATCAGATACACCCTCCTCTGTTTCCACCGTCACCGGAAACGCTTCATAGACGTACTCTCCGTCAAGGCGCAGATAAATCTGAGAATCAGTCTGCATCTGCTCCTTTTCAACAGTTCCGGAAAATTTCAGATACAATCCCTCATCGGATGTCTCACAGGTAGCATAGTTAGCATCATCCTCTCCCAGGAGCTCACAGTCTCCCGTATTCAACATAACCAGAGGCGCCTGGGCAACGGGAGGATTTTTTCCCATATCCGGCAGAAAACGCTCCGATCTCTCCACAATGACTGTGTCTGCGCTGCAGAAAATCATATCATCCAGATAATACGGAATTCCCCGCGAAAATCTGGCACTGCCGAATTCTTCCGCCATAAACGGCAGCAGTGCATTGCCAAAGGAATCCCGATACATCAGAAGGCTTCCGTCTTTTCCTGATGAAACTGTCCTGATCTCCGGATCGAAGTTGCTCTCCACCTCCCCGACGTACTCATATCTGAAGGGCTCCGTAAAATAAAACTCATCCTCCAGAGTTACCGCGCCTGGATAAAGCATTTTGTCGAGATCCCCTTCAAAGTCCGTTCTCATCTCATAGCTTTCCTCCTGCCAGAGGCGGTGCTCCTTCTCCAGCGCATCCAGCAGCTCCTGTGCAGCCAGTGATGCCCCCATATTGTTCCAGTGGGAATCCCGCTGGTGATACAGGACTTCATCCCGGCTTTCAAAGACGTGGAAGAGATCCACAAAGTGAACATCCTCCTGCTCCATCGCTTCCTTCAGCAGATCAATATTGTGGATATCACTCACGATGACATTATCATAGTAAGGCATATGCTCATTATACAGTGAATTTTTGTTGGGTGCCACAGTAAATATAAATTTTCTCCCGCCTCTCTCCACATAATCCTGCATCATGCGCAGTGTATGGGAGATGTTAAATATGGCTCTGTCGCTGAGCACATTTTCGCCCTGATAATCCTCCAGAGAATCCTTATAATACAGCCATCCGTCCGTACCGGCAATGACACTCTCCTTGGCCGATACGCCGAGAAGCTTTCCGCGAAGAACCGCGTCCGCTGTCACCAGTTCCTGTCTCCATGCAAAATGATCTTCGAAATATGCCCCGGCATCCGCAAGCACATCCACATTCCATCCGTCTTCCTCCCGGATGGAGGGAAATTCCGCCAGTGTCCTGTTCTCGCCGGACTCCCCGCTCATCTTCCAGGGCATTCCTGCAAGCGGCAGAATACAGACGGCAAAGGTGAATATCAGATAACACCAAAGTCCTTTTCTTCTCATACATCTCCCCCAAATACCTAAAATCTGAAATATATGAATGGGTTGTACGTGCTGCCTGAAAGACTCAGAACACAAAGCACGAGCGCCGCCCCGCTGGCCATCCAGGCTGCAGCCTCATACCCTCTTATTTTTTCCAGCTTCGCCTTCACAGGGTAGGCACAGACAATGGCTGCTGCCATGGAAAGAAGAAACAGCGGGGTAAGCTGCTCCGCCGCAAGGCTTACAGCAGCCGGTTCGAAATGAAAACCGGTAAACATTTCTCTGATTACAGATATGCCCTGGGACATGGTATCACTGCGAAAAATGACAAATCCAACCGTCACAACCACAAGCGTATAAATATGCTTCAGGGCAGAAATACACCTGCCGCCCGTTTTGCGCAGCGGTATATATTCCTCCAGCATCAGAAACAGACCGTGATAGAGTCCCCATACGATAAATGTGACGTTAGCTCCGTGCCACAGGCCCGTACAGAAAAAAACTATCATTTTATTGCACACCGTGCGCGCTCTGCCCTTCCGGTTCCCTCCAAGCGGTATATACAGATACTCCCTGAACCATCCGGACAGGGACATGTGCCATCTTCTCCAGAATTCCTGCACACTGTCCGATACGTAGGGATAGTTGAAATTCTCTTTAAAATGGAATCCGAACATCTGTCCCATGCCAAGTGCCATATCACTGTAGCCGCTGAAATCAAAATATATCTGGAACAGATACGAAACGGCTGCAATCCATGAGGTCATCACATTCATGCACCCGGGATCTGCGGCAAACAGGGTGTCAGCAGTCAGTCCGAGCACATTGGAAATCAGTACTTTCTTGGCAAGTCCGGCGGTGAATCTGCGCATGCCCAGCGCCGTGCCCTCCAATGTCACATGGCGGTGATCAATTTCCTGCTCTATATCATGATATTTGACAATCGGTCCTGCAATCAGCTGCGGGAAAAAGGATATATACAGCAGTACTTTTGCGAAATTCTTCTGGGGCTTTACGGCATCCCGGTACACATCAATGACGTAGGACAGAGACTGAAATGTGAAGAAGGAAATCCCCACCGGAAGCTTCATCCGGGGCACCGGAACCCGGACAAGACCAGTGTCATTCAAAAGCTGTACAAGGAAACCGGAATACTTGAATACCACCAGCAGGCCGATGTTCCACACCACAGCAAACACAACCATGATTCTTCTGCGCGCTTCGGTACCACATCCGCAGGCCAGCCCAAGCAGGTAATTAACTGCCACGGAAGCAAGCATCAGCAGCACGTACACCGGCTCTCCATACGCATAAAAGGCAAGGCTGGCCGCAATCAGCAGCACATTTTTACATTTTATTCCGGGCAGAATCCAGTGAAGAAGAAAAACCACCGGAAGAAAAACACTGACGAAAGTGACAGAACTGAAAACCAATACACAACACTCCCTTCTGCGGATTTCTGTTTCGCAGCTCACTGTTTTCCATTATACACCATTTTTCGCGATTTGCATAACATATCAGTCCAATTTTAAACCGGCATTGCCGGTTATTTATAAGAAACTGAAACAGGCCGTTCTCCATTTCACAGGTATCGTAACCTGACCTGGGGAGAACAGCCTGATATTATAGTAAACAATCTGAATTTTTTACCGGATTTATGAGCGGAACTGCTTCATCCACTCTTCCGCCAGGGTAATCCAGCTCTGGCACTCCTCCTGGATACCAAATCCGTCTGCCCCCTGCGTCTCACGGTTTGCCAGCCCGAGACCGTGAGCTCCCGTCTGGTAAATGTGCATCTCGACAGGAATGTTCTTTGCCTTTAATGCCTGGTAGAACAGAAGCGAGTTCTCCACCGGGACACAGTCATCTGTCGTCGTATGCCACAGAAATGTGACAGGTGTATCCTCTGTCACCTGTGTTTCCAGAGACACTTCCGCTTTCATGGTATCATACCGGTCACCGAGCAGATGATGGAAGGAGCCCTCATGAGCCTTCTCACCGGAAGTGATCACCGGGTAATTCAGGATCATTCCTGCCGGCCGCAGATAACCTGACGGTACACCAAGAGCTTCCCTGATAAAGGGTTTATTCCAGAATACACCGAAGCTGCCTGCCAGATGGCCGCCTGCGGAACATCCCTGAACAATCACTCTGTCCGGATCAATGTGGAGCTCCTTAGCGTTGTCTTTCAGATATTTCACTGCATTGGCAAGCTGGAGAAGCGCCACCGGGTACTGTGCCGGCCATACAGAATAGCGGAGCACCACTGCATGGTAACCCATTGCGAGAAAACGCAGTGCAACCGGCTCTGCTTCCCGGTCTGAGGTGAATTCGTATCCGCCTCCCGGGCAGATCACAACCACCGGACGCCTGTCTCCGCACATCATCTCAGGTGATTTCTCCAGCAGATACGTATACAGCTTCCCTTTTTCTTCATATCCTGGTGCGGATATTTCAAGTATTTTATGAATCATCGTTCCTTCTCCTTTCGTTTTCTGTTCTTCTCACTGATTTTATTTGCAGACCAGAACCTCCCGACCTGATTTTTCTGATTCCGGATTTCTTCCTCAGTCCCCCGTCTTCTGATTCCGGACTTCTTCCTCAGTCTCCCGTCTTCAGCCTCCGGGCTTCATTCTCCGGCTTCGTCCCCTGAGCTTCATCCTCTTGGCTTCGTCCCTTTAGAATCCCGTGAACCGATCCGCAGTTTATTGATATATACTTTTTTGTCGTTGACAGTGACTTCCGGGCATTCTCCGCCTTCGATCCAGTATACTCCGGCAACCTCATCGCCTTCTGCCAGCTTCATGCCGCGTACTCCCACTGCCGTCTTTTTCTTCACCGGAATCTCCGATACGGGGAACCGCAGGAAAAATCCATTCTTCGATGTCAGTACAATATGTGACTGCTCCGCTGATGCATGCACCGCTACAACCGCATCCTGTTCCTGCAGCTTTGTAGCTGCAATCGTACGCTTTGAGACATCAAATTCGCTTCCCGCCACCTGCTTCACCATTGACTGCTTTGTGACGAACGTCAGCACAGTATCCTTAATGTCATTTTGCGCCATGACAGAAATAAAACTCTCCTCGCTGCTGTTGTAGTTACACAGGTTATCGACCGGCGTTCCCTTATCGCGGAATTTGCCGTAGGGCACATCAGCCACTTTCAGAAGATGGAGCCTGCCGCTGTCTGTAAAAATACAGATGCGGTCGGTATTCAGGCAGTGCAGCACGTATTTGCACTCTGCATCGGCCGCCTCCCTGTTGCGCTCATAGATCGTCTCATCTACCGTACGCACATATCCGAACCGGTCCATCAGGAATACAACCGGCATTTCCTCAATCTTCTGCTCCTCGAGAACAATCTCCTCCGCATTTTCGATTGATGTCCGCCTCGGCCGTGCAAATTCTTTCTTGTATGCATCCAGCTCCTTCATAATGACTGCCGCCATGGAATCATAATTGTTCAGTATGTCTGTATACTGCTCAATATTTTTCAGTGTCTGCTCGTGCTCCTTCATCAGCACTTCAATTTCAAGGCCGATCAGTTTGTACAGACGCATGTCGAGAATCGCATCTGCCTGCGGCTCCGTAAAATGAAGCTTTGCTGCCGTTTTCCTGGATTTTTCCGTTTTGAACCGGATACCTTCCGTCACTCCGTCCACAAGACATTTTTTTACCTGTTCCCGGCTCTTGCTGCCGCGAAGGATCTCAATAATCAGGTCGATCACGTCACAGGCGCGGATCAGACCCTCCTGAATCTCCCGTTTCTTTTCCTCTTTGTCAAGAAGATTGCGGTACTTTCTCGTGGCAAGCTCAAACTGAAAGTCAATATGATGCTCCAGAATCTGTCTGAGCCCCAGTGTCTCCGGGCGTCCCTGCGCAACGGCAAGCATATTGACGCCGAAGGTGTCCTCCAGTCTCGTCTTTTTGTAGAGCAGATTTTTCAGTCTCTCAATATCTGCACCTTTTTTCAGCTCCAGCACAATGCGGATACCGCCCTTTGCGGACTGATTGGAAATATCCACAATATCTGTGGTCTTTTTCGTCTCCACGAGCGCTGCAACTTCATTGAGAAACTTTCCGATATTGGCTCCGATCATCGTGTATGGGATTTCCGTGATCACAAGGCGCTCTCTTGCGCCCTTCACTTTCTCGACCTCCAAGCGGCCGCGCAGGCGGATTTTGCCCTGTCCTGTCTCGTAAATATTCAGAAGCTCATCCTGATTTACGACAATGCCTCCTGTGGGGAAATCAGGTCCTTTGATGTATTTCATCAGTTCCCGCGTGGTCATGCTGTTGTTTCTGATCATTGCCTTGACCGCATCTATGACCTCTCCCAGATTGTGAGTCGGAATGCTCGTAACCATGCCGACTGCAATACCTTCCGCGCCGTTTACGAGAAGATTGGGGATTCTGACAGGGAGCACCTGAGGCTCCTTTTCTGTCTCATCGAAATTCGGTCCGAAATCCACAACATCCTTATCCAGATCGGCGAGAAACGCCACCTGGGTGATCTTCTGCAGACGTGCCTCCGTATAACGCATGGCCGCTGCACCGTCTCCTTCAATGGAACCGAAATTTCCGTGTCCATCCACAAGGGCCTGGCCCTTCTTAAAGTCCTGTGCCATCACCACCAGCGCCTCATAAATGGAGCTGTCGCCGTGGGGATGATATTTACCCATTGTATCGCCCACAATACGTGCACACTTCCGGTATGGCCTGTCATAGCGGATTCCGAGCTCATACATGTCATAAAGCGTCCTTCTCTGCACCGGCTTCAGTCCGTCGCGGACATCCGGAAGCGCACGGGAAATAATAACACTCATGGCATAATCGATATATGATTTCTGCATGATATCGGAATACTCTGCTCTGATTATCTGTCCGTCCATGTAAAATCAGACTCCTTATCTATATATTTTGTAACTGTTCAGAGCCAGGCAGCATTTCATAAACCTGCCTGGCCCACTGTTATCACACATCCAGCAGCGCATCCTGGGCGTGCTCATAGATGAATGCTTTGCGCGGCGGGACCTCTGTCCCCATCAGCATCGACGTGATGCTGGAAGCGATTCTCGCATCCTCTATCTCCACCCGCTGCATGATCCTCGTCTCCGGATTCAGCGTCGTCTCCCAGAGCTGTTCGGCATCCATCTCACCAAGACCCTTGTAGCGCTGCAGTGTAAAGGACCCCTTGTGTGTTTTTCTGTATTTTTCCAGAGCCTTATCATCATAAAGGTACTGCTCTTTTCCCTTGGCGGGAATTACCTTGTATAACGGCGGCATCGCAATGTAAACGTGGCCTTCATAGATCAGCTCCGGCATGAAACGGTAGAACAGCGTCAGCAGCAGCGTACTGATATGGGAACCGTCCACATCGGCATCTGCCATAATGATAATCTTGTCATACCGAAGCTTCGTAATATCAAAATCGTTGCCGTAGCCCTCAGAGAAACCGCAGCCGAATGCGTTGATCATTGTCTTGATCTCTGCGTTCGCCAGTACCTTGTCGATACTTGCCTTCTCCACGTTCAGGATTTTTCCGCGGATCGGAAGAATTGCCTGATAGTTGCGGTCACGGGCCGTCTTTGCAGAGCCTCCGGCGGAATCTCCCTCGACGATAAATATTTCGCATTTGCTGCTGTCGCGGCTTTCACAGTTTGCCAGCTTTCCGTTGCTGTCAAAGGAATACTTCTGCTTTGTGAGCAGATTCGTCTTCGCCCGCTCTTCCGTCTTCCGGATTCTGGCAGCCTTTTCCGCACAGGAGAGTACATTCTTCAGCGCCTCAAGGTGCTTGTCAAAATAAAGGACAATTTCTTCTCCCGTCACCTTGCCGACCGCCCTTGATGCATCCTGGTTGTCCAGCTTCGTCTTTGTCTGACCCTCAAAGCGGGGATCCGGATGCTTGATTGAAACGACAGCCGTCATACCGTTGCGGATATCGGCTCCCGTAAAATTGACGTCCTTTTCCTTCAGAATACCAATCTGGCGGGCGTACGTGTTCATGACAGTTGTGAACATGGTCTTAAAACCTGTCAGGTGGGTGCCGCCCTCAGCATTATAAATATTATTGCAGAAGCCAAGCACATTTTCATGAAATTCATTGACATACTGGAACGCAACCTCCACCTGTATGCCGTCGGCCTCGCCTTTGAAATAAACGGGATCACAGATCGGCTCTGATTTCTGGTTCAGTTCTCTGACGAATCCGGTAATTCCCTCCGGCTCATAAAATGTAATCTGCTCCTGTCTGTCATCCCGCCGGTCTTCAAAATTGATTTTCAGCGCCGGATTCAGGTACGCCGTCTCATGGAGGCGGCTTTTCAGCTCTGTGGCGGAAAACCGTGTCTTCTCAAAGATTTCCGGGTCCGGAAGAAAGCTGATCCGCGTACCGGTCTTTTTCGTTTTTCCTATGACCGGAAGCAGCCCCTTCTCCAGTTCAATGACAGGCACACCGCGCTCATACCGGTCATGATGAATCTTCCCATCCAGCATAACCTGTACATCGAGCCATGTGGAAAGTGCATTTACGACAGAGGAACCCACACCGTGGAGACCTCCGCTGGTCTTGTACGCCGAATCATCGAATTTTCCTCCTGCATGCAGCGTCGTAAAGACGAGTCGCTCTGCCGACATCCCCTTTTCGTGCATGCCGACAGGGATACCGCGCCCGTTGTCTTCTACGGTTGCAGAACCGTCCTCCTCCAGATATACCTGAATTTCACTGCAGTACCCCGCCAGATGCTCATCGACTGCATTGTCCACGATCTCATAGATCAGATGATTCAGACCTTTCCGTGACACACTGCCGATATACATGCCGGGACGCTTGCGGACAGCCTCCAGCCCCTCCAGGACGGAGATGCTGCTCGCATCATATGTGTTGGTTTTAGCCATTTATACTGCTCCTTTTCTGATTCTCATGTATTACTCTTCGTATTTTTCCGCCACTTCTCCGCGTTTTTTGTAGATAGAATTTGCAGGAACAACCTCACGCACGGAAGAAAGCGGATAGATATTGGAGTGAGGACCGATTACCGTTCCCGGATTGAGGACGGAACCGCAGCCCACTTCAACCTCGTCACCGATCATGGCGCCGAATTTTTTCAGCCCTGTCTCCATGCGATTTGCTCCATCCTTTACCACAACAAGCTTTTTGTCAGACTTCACATTGGACGTGATGGAACCGGCACCCATATGAGCCTTATAGCCGAGAATGGAATCACCGACGTAATTATAATGAGGAACCTGCACCTTATTGAACAGAACCACATTTTTCAGCTCTGTGGAATTGCCCACCACAGCACCCTCTCCGACGATCGCGTTGCCGCGGATAAACGCACAGTGACGCACCTCCGCATTTTTTCCGATAATGGCAGGCCCGTTGATAAATGCCGTGGGAGCCACCTTTGCGGATTTTGCGATCCAGACGTTCTCTCCTCTTTTTTCGTACTCTTCTTCTGAAAGCGTACTGCCAAGCTCCAGAATAAATGATCCGATCTTCGGAAGAACCTCCCACGGGTACGTCGCACCGTCAAAAAGTCTCCCGGCAATCGTTTCGTTTAAATTATAAAGATTCTCAATCCTGCAGTTTTCCATGATTTTCCCTCCTTAACCAATATGTGCTGTCTTTTTTCTTCCCGCTCCGCGTCCCGACGGTTTGTTTTCTCCTGACCCTCTGTTTGATTTCGCTGTACTCTTCTGATAATATTTCGATGCTTCATCAAACAGCGGGCGCATCGCATACTGATTGTTCAGAGACAGCACTGCCTCCGTCCTGGAACGGATAAAATTCTCCAGTTTTATCATGTATTCATCTCCTGTGATGGATCCTTCCGCCACGTAGTTCAGTCCCTTTTCCCAGCTGGCTGTCAGCTCCGGGTTCAGCAGGGACCGGATGGAATAGAATACCACATCGTGAATCATCTCACCCAGCAGCGTAGGTGAGAGAATCTGTGTCTTTTTATTTAATGCAATATATTTGTTTGCCACAAGCTTTTTCAGGATCTCGGCACGGGTGGCACTCGTCCCGATTCCGCAGCTTTTGATCTGTGCCCGCAGCTCTTCATCCTCAATGAGCTGACCGGCATTTTCCATGGCAAGAATCATCGAACCGGAATTGTAGCGCTTCGGCGGAGATGTCTCCCCCTCCCTGACAGCAAGTGCTTTTACAGGAAGCTCCATGCCTTTCCGAAGTCCCTTCAGTACCTCCAGCAGCTCCTTTCCACAGTCCGTATCACCGTCAGAATCCGGCATGCTGCCGCTTTCCTCCTGATCTGATCCGGACTCTTCCGGTACACTCTGCGATTTCTGATCTGTCCCGGACTCTGACAGTGCACCACCGTTTTTTGATTTCCTGTCATTGGGGTTCCCGGCAACTCTAAAATATCCCTCTTCAAGAAGTATACGGAACGAAAAGAAAAACTTTTCGTTCTGCATCACAGTCACCATGGAGATCTTCTGATACTCGGCAGCCGGATAAAAAATGCTCAGGAAGCGCCGTACAATCGCTGCGTATACTCCGAAGGAATTGCCCTTCAGGGAGCCCAGCGCGCCGAATCCCTGGCCTGTGGGAATAATCGCATAGTGATCTGTGATCTGTTTATCGTTGACGTACCGCGTCCTGGCAATATTTCTGTATGCTCCGTTTTCGAGAATCTCCTCTGCAAATGCTTTCGCCGGTCCGAAGCTGCGAAGCCCCGAAATATTCTTCTGTATTTCCTTTGCGACGGCCGTGGAAAGCACACGTGCATCCGTTCGCGGATACGTCACAAGCTTTTTCTCGTACAGCTCCTGGACGATCCGCAGCGTCTCATCCGGGCTGATCTTGAACATGCGTGAGCATTCATTCTGCAGCTCGGCCAGATTGTACAGAAGCGGCGGATTTTTCTTTTCTTTCTTTTTTTCAATAGAATCTATGACGGTGGAGAGTACTGGCGTGTCTGT
Organism: Lachnospiraceae bacterium; assembly: GCA_004557975.1. Lineage (GTDB taxonomy): Bacteria > Bacillota > Clostridia > Lachnospirales > Lachnospiraceae > Choladousia. The sequence goes on along the minus strand of SFEV01000005.1, from coordinate 17,747 downwards.
CAGCCTGGCAATCAGCTCATCGGCATCCTTTCTTTCTTTGAAGCCATTCTCCCTGTACAGCTTGGGAGACAGGTAGTATGAGGAGCCCTCCACAGCGCGGAACTCTCCCTCCAGGGTTCTTCCCTGAAGCTCCAGCTGCTGCAGAACGCGATAAAAAGGCGTCTTTACGAACTGTCTGATCTCCCGCTCCCGCCTGACTATCATTCCAAGGACACACGTCATCACTCTGCCGACAGATACGACTGTATATTTTGTTCCCAGATAACCTGAGATGGCATTTCCGTACTTCAGCGTCAGCAGACGGGAAAAATTGATTCCCATCAGGTAATCCTCTTTGGCGCGCAGATATGCCGCTGAGGAAAGATTGTCATACTCCGACAGATCCTTCGCCTCGCGGATTCCGCGGTGAATCTCCTCCTCCGTCTGCGAATCAATCCAGACGCGTCTTCGCTGTTTGCCATGCACGTGTGCCATCTGCTCCACGAGACGGTAAATATATTCTCCCTCACGCCCGGAATCGGTGCAGACATAGATCGTCGCCACATCACTGCGGTTGAGTAATCCGCTGACAATCGTATACTGCTTCTTCACCGACGGAATCACCTCATACAGAAATTCATCCGGAATAAACGGCAGTGTGTTCAGGCTCCAGCGTCTGTACTTTTCATCGTACACCTCCGGATAACTCATGGTCACCAGATGTCCGACACACCAGGTGACAACGTAGGAATCTGATTCCATATAACCGTCGCCGCGCCTCATATTCTCTTTTAATGCCTTTGCGAATTCCTGCGCCACACTTGGCTTCTCCGCTATAAACAGTGATTTCGCCATCCGCACCTCCGTATATCTCTCTAAAACAGCAGAACTGCCGTGGCAAAGAACCACGACAGCCCCATTATACGTTATGTTCTGCAATTTTGGCAATAAAATTTTATTTTGCCTGGATATATCCCTTTGCCTTCAGTGTCTCTGCACAGAGGATTGCACCTCCTGCCGCACCGCGGATTGTGTTGTGGGAAAGACCCACAAATTTGAAATCATAGATGGAATCCTCACGGATTCTGCCGATGGATACGCCCATTCCGTTTTCATAGTCCACATCGAGCTGAACCTGCGGGCGGTTGTCCTCCGTCATGTAGCGGATAAACTGCTTCGGCGCACTGGGAAGCTCCAGCTCCTGCGGAACGCCGCGGAAGCTCTCAAGCTTTTCAATCAGCTGCTCCTTCGTCGGCTTTTTGCGGAATTTTACGAATACGGCTGCCGTATGTCCGTTCAGAACCGGAACACGGATACACTGGCATGTAATCTTCGGCTCGGTGGCCGGCTTAATCACTCCATCCTCAATGGTTCCCCACAGTCTGAGAGGCTCCTTCTCACTCTTCTCTTCCTCGCCGCCGATATACGGAATAATATTTTCCACCATCTCCGGCCAGTCCTTAAAAGTCTTGCCTGCACCGGAAATTGCCTGGTATGTCGTTGCAACTACCTCGTACGGCTCAAACTCCTTCCATGCAGTCAGCACCGGCGCGTAGCTCTGAATCGAGCAGTTTGGCTTTACCGCCACAAATCCTCTCTTCGTTCCGAGGCGCTTCTTCTGGAATTCAATGACTTCAAAATGCTCCGGATTGATCTCCGGAACTACCATCGGAACATCCGGAGTCCAGCGATGTGCACTGTTGTTTGAAACAACAGGAGTCTCTGTTTTTGCATAAGCATCCTCGATCTCACGGATCTCTTCCTTTGACATATCTACAGCAGAGAATACAAAGTCAACTTCTGCGGCAACCTTTTCCACCTCATTGACATTCATCACAACCAGCTTCTTCACTGCCTCCGGCATCGGTGTCGTCATCTTCCATCTGCTGCCCACCGCATCTTCATACGTCTTTCCGGCACTGCGCGCACTGGCTGCCACAACTGCCACCTCAAACCACGGATGGTTCTCGAGCAGAGAGATAAATCTCTGTCCCACCATTCCTGTTGCTCCCAGAATACCAACTCTTAATTTCTCGCTCATTTTTTCATTCTCCTCATACGTTTTTCTGTCCGTACGTCTGTGTATTTATGCGGCGTACATTTGTCTTTCTAAAATACACTTCTTTTTTCACTCTGTCAAGATAATTTTTTACAGTCTTTCTGTTTCATCCAGATATCTGCGGTTGCCTGCAATGACTTTCCTCATCGCAGCTTCCCCCGGCGCCCCCAGCGTCAGGCGCTTCTCCACACACGTCTTCATGCTGATCGCCTCATAAATATCATCCTCAAAGACGCTGCTCTCCGCCCGGAACTCCTCCAGTGTCAGATCGTCTAGAGCTTTGTTCTCCGCGATGCAGCGCAGTACCAGTCTTCCGGAAATACCGTGGGCATCACGGAACGGAACACCGTGGTTCACGAGATAATCCGCAACGTCCGTCGCGTTGGTGAAACCGTTCTTTGCGGAAGCTTCCATCACCTTCTCATTGAACTTCATCGTATCCACCATGCCGGTGAACAGCTTCAGGCAGGACTTCACCGTATCGATTGCGTCAAACACACCCTCCTTGTCCTCCTGCATGTCCTTGTTATAGGCCAGAGGAATCCCTTTCATTGTAGTCAGAAATCCCATCAGGGCACCGTAAACGCGTCCCGTCTTGCCGCGGACAAGCTCTGCTATATCCGGATTCTTCTTCTGCGGCATGATACTGCTTCCTGTACTGTATGCGTCATCCAGCTCCACAAACCGGTATTCATTGGAATTCCAGATAATAATCTCCTCTGAAAAACGGCTCAGATGCATCATGATCGTGGAAAGCGCAGCCAGGTATTCAATCACATAGTCCCTGTCTGAGACGGAATCCATGCTGTTGCGCGTCGGACCGTAAAAGTTCAGCAGTTCTGCCGTATAATTGCGGTCGAGGGGATATGTGGTGCCTGCCAGAGCGCCTGCACCCAGCGGACAGTAATTCATGCGCTCATAGATATCCTCCAGCCTGGAACGGTCACGCCGGAACATCTCAAAATATGCCCCGATATGGTGCGCCAGCGTCACCGGCTGCGCCTTCTGCAGGTGGGTAAATCCCGGCATGAAGGTATTGATATTTTCCTCCATGATGCGCTGCAGCACTTCCAGCAGATCTGCCAGCAGATGATCCGTCTCCTGTACTTCTGCGCGCACATACATGCGCATATCCAGAGCCACCTGATCATTCCTGCTGCGTCCCGTGTGCAGCTTCTTTCCGGTATCTCCGATCCGCTCGATCAGATTTGCCTCCACAAAGCTGTGGATGTCCTCATACTCAGAAGTGATCTCGAGTCTGCCGCTCTCCACATCCTGCAGGATGTCCGTCAGCCCCAGCAGAATCCGGTCCCGCTCCTGCTTTGTGAGAATCCCCTGCTTCGCAAGCATTTTCACATGCGCCATGCTGCCCTCGATATCCTGACGGTAAAGGCGCCTGTCAAATAAAATAGATGCATTGAAGTCATATACCATCTGGTCCGTCTCTTTCGTGAAACGGCCGCCCCATAACTGTGCCATAAGTATTCCTTTCTTATCTGTATTCTTCTTCAATTTCAATCATACAGTCTATCACACGTACCTGACTGTTGCAAGAAAAAACCGAGAAATATATTGCATAACTGCACATCCATGCAGTAAGATAAGGCGGAATATAAGCCACACAGAAAATCAGAAAAGGATTTTGATATGAACCAGAATAAGCGAAACTATCAGAAAGAAATGGAGCGTATTCTCCAGACTCCCGTCGTTATGAAGACGGAGGAGGTTCCCTCGCTTCTCCTGCACAGCTGCTGTGCTCCCTGCAGCAGCTATGTGCTGGAATACCTGTCGGAATATTTCAGAATCACGGTATTCTACTACAATCCGAATATCTATCCGGAATCGGAATATTCCATGCGCACGGCTGAACAGCAGCGTCTGATCAGCCAGATGAAAACAAAATACCCTGTCAGCTTTCTGGAAGGAACTTTTGATCCGAAGGAATTTTACAGCGCGGTGCGCGGCCTGGAACAGATTCCCGAAGGCGGAGCCCGCTGCCACGCCTGCTTCCGGCTGCGGCTGGAACAGACGGCGCGCCTCTGCGCCCAGGGCGGATATGACTTTTTCACGACAACGCTGACAATCAGCCCTCTGAAAAATGCCGGGAAGCTGAACGAGATCGGTGAAGAGCTGGCCGGCGCCTACGGTATCCGCTGGCTGCCCTCCGATTTCAAAAAGCGCAACGGCTATAAGCGCTCCACTGAGCTTTCCGCCGAGTACGGTCTGTACCGCCAGGATTACTGCGGATGTGTCTTTTCCAAACGTGAACAGGAAGCCAGACGGGCTGCACTTACCCGCGCATCACAGGAAGAATGATTTCCGCAATGGTCACCACATTCGGTTCACTGTCAAATACCAGAGAGGCCTGATCCCCGAAGTACAGCTTCAGCCTCTCCCGGATGTTGTTGACACCGATTTTGCTGAACCTGGTGCCTTTCTTTTCGTTGCGGTTGAGAAGCTGCATACTCTCGTGATCCATGCCGGTGCCATTGTCAATGACTTTGATGTGAAGCTGATCATCATAGATTTTGGCGGAAATATGTACGCGGTAATTGACGCGCTCCTCCCTGAAGCCGTGGATGATGGAATTTTCCACCAGCGGCTGCAGGATAAACCGCAGTACACGGCAGTTTGCGGCCTCCTCATCAATATCCGTCGTAAATTCAAAAATATCACTGTAGCGGTATTTCTGAATCGTGATATAGTTGCGGACACTGTCCACCTCATTGCGCAGGACAGTGTCTTCTTTTGCCTTGCCGAGATTATACTGGAGCAGGTTGATCAGTGCAGTACTCATTTCACCGATGTTGTCAACGCCCTGCATCACGGCAAGCCATTTGATGGAATCCAGTGTATTATAGAGAAAATGCGGATTGATCTGTGCCTCCATAATCTGATATTCCAGCTCGGCCTTCCGCTTCTGGTCGGCCCGCTCCTGGTCAAACAGATTGTTGATCTGCAGGAGCATCCTGTTGAACGTCTCTCCCAGCTCTCCGAATTCATCTTTGCGTCTGATATCCACGTGGGCATCGAAATCACCCTTTGCCACCTTGGTACAGACACCCATCAGATCCTTGACCGGACGTATGATGGCGCGCGTCATTCCCATGGCATAGGCGAATGATATGAATACGACAAAGATAAGCACAACAGTCAGCACTTCAATCATGCCGCTGAACAGCTTTGTCGCGCTCTCTCTGCTCACAAAGCGCACAATACTCCAGTCCGCCACGGGAATCTTTTCCGACACAATAATCACATCCTGCTTGTACATTTTCCCTTCGATCTGTGTACTCTCCCGTATGACCTCCGGATACTTCTTCAGAATCCCGGTATAATCTGCCTGCAGAGGGTACTGAAACAAAATATTGCCGTCGGCATTTACAATCACAGCCTTGTCGCTGATGCGGATGGAAGATGAGGTAAACAGCTTGTGCAGACTCTCATAAGATATGTCAAGGACAGCGATCCCGTACATCTGCTTCGTATCACTGTCAAAAATCGGCTTGATATAGGAGGTGCTGCTCAGATAATTGTCTTCCTCGTTGGAATGAAATTCTGTCCAGATTCCCTTTCGCCCTGTTTCACTTTGATACCGTTCCAGATATTTCCCGAAATACTCAAGACCTCCCGTCTCCTCAAAAGACGGACTGGTGGACACCCAGAAGCCGTTGGCAGCGAGAATATGGACGTTATTGATATTATATATAATCGAACGCATGACATCGATGTAAGCCTGTATCTCCTGCTTCGTCTCCTCCGGAATATCCTCCCTGTGCTCCGCATACACAGCCGTCTTCACGCCCGGATGCGTAATCAGCTCATAGATGCTCTCATCGATCATGGTGATCTGAACATTAAACTGTTCTTTTGTATTGTTCGTGATTTCCAGATGATACTTTATTTCGCTGCTTTCCAGCTCACCGCGGAAATAGCTCATGACAACAGCTCCGATGATCAGCATAATCAGCAGCGACAGGCTGAAAATCCCGAAAAACAGCTGTGTGGAAATGGAGTATCTCCTTTTTCTTATCATTCAGACTCCTCCCTGCTTCATATGGACTGATTCACACCTTCGGTTCGATGCATCAGTCTTCCTCCTGTTCTATGACAGAATATTTGTCTCTGTATTCCTTGCACTGCATTTTCGTGATTTCCTTAAAGACCTTGCTGAAATAATACGGGCTGTAAAACCCGACGCTGTCTGCAATTTCATAAATCTTCATGTTTGTGGTCGTAAGGAGCTGCTTTGCCTTCTCTATGCGGTACCGGTTCAGGTAGGAAACAAAGTTGATTCCCGTCTCCTGCTTGAACAGCATGGAGAGATAGTTTTTACTGATTGATACGTGGTCCGCCACATCCTGCAGCGTGATATTCAGCGCATAATTCTCCTCAATGTAGGAGATGCTCTTTCTCACGCTGATACTGTACCTGGCACCGCCATCATGTGTCTGCTGAATCAGCATCTCAAACACATCGTAAATATAATTTTCCGCTTCATCAATGGAGGTCAGTGCGTTCCAGTTGTCATAATCGAGGCGGGCCGACAGAAGTTCTTTTTCCTCTCCGTCCAGCTTTTCCAGGAATGACTTCCCATTGGAAAGGAAATCAAAGAACGCATGACGGACGTTGGCGTAATTCATCTGACGGCGCAGAATCTCGAAAATATTTCTGACGTAGGATCGTATCCCCTCGTAATCTCCGTCTGTGAGAAACGCAGCTGTTCTGGAGCTGCTCACATGCACCTTCTCCATCTCTCTCAGCTGTCCCTGGAATCCGCTGTCATACATAATAAACGGTTCGTTGCCAAAGAAACAGCTTCTCCTGGCACGCTCTGCCTGATTCAGCATTTCCGGAATCTTCTCCGGAGGTAGCGCTTCACTGATCCCACCCCGCAGGGCTGCTGAAAAATAGTATTTGATTTTTCTGGCAATCATCTGGCTCTTGTCGCGGAAAAATACAGAAATATCCACATCCCGGTCCACCGGGACAATCAGTGTCAGATAATAATGCATCTGGAAGAAGACCTCCACATACGTGACTCCCGGATATTCCGCCGTGACAAGAGATGCCATGGTTTTGGAGAGCATTCCGATGCTCTGCTCATTCATGCTGCTGATATTGCAGTGGTATTTGATCACCGCGTACGTCGGATTGGGAAAGAGCCCCCTGGGCGGTATCTCCAGCCGCTCTTCTGCAATCGGTCTGTTGATCTGCCCTCTGGACAGACTGCTGCTTAAGTATTTCATCCTCTCCCAGTCACTTCCGCGGCTGCGCTCTGCCTGTTCCTGGTATCCCTTTGTAATCTCCTCCAGTGCCGCAAGCAGCACTTCACCGTTGATCTCAGACTTCAGCAGATACTGGGACACGCCGAGCTGGACCGCACGCTTCGCATACTGAAAACTTTCATAATTCGTCAATATCAGAAACGACAGATCTCTTGAAATTTCCTTCGCCCGTTTAATAAAATCAAGTCCGTCCATCAACGGCATTTTAATATCTACCAGAATAATATCCGGCTTCAGTGACGCCACCATCTCCAGCGCCTCATTTCCGTTTGAAGCCTCGCCCACAACATCATACCCGTGGGCATTCCAGTCGATTGTCGTTTTCAGTCCCAGCCGCACCAGGAATTCATCGTCAACGATTAATATCCGATACATAGATACCTTCACCCGCCCCATAATATCAGAGGCTGCTGCAGAACAGATCCGGAATCCTCCTGAGATCGCTCTGCGACAGCCCCTGTTCTCTTTCATTTCCAGTTTATTTCCTGTATATCTTCCTGTTCATTCAGACCGGCAGATCAGAATGTCAGTGCAACCTTGAAATCACCGTATTTTCCTGTTGCATACTCAAAGCCCTTCTCCCACTCCTCAATCGGGAATGTGCTGGAAACGACGCCGTTTGTCTTGAGTTTTCCGTTGGAGATATTCTCAATAACGAACGGATAAGCATACGGGCTCAGATGAGATCCGCGAATATCCAGCTCCTTGCGGTCACCGATGATGGACCAGTCAACAGTCGTAGGCGCACCGAATACAGAGAACTCTACCATACGTCCCAGCTTGCGAATCATGGTCAGACCCTGGATAACACTTGAGGGATGTCCTGTCGCCTCGATATAAACATCACAGCCGTAACCGTCTGTCAGCTCGTTGACCGCTGCCACCACATCCATCTTTCCGGGATTCCATGCAAGGTCAGCACCGAACTCCAGAGCCTTCTCCAGACGCTTGTCCATCATGTCAAGGGCAATCAGCTTCTTCGGGTTTTTCATTCTCGCGTATGTAATCATGCCCAGTCCCAGAGTGCCTGCACCGGAAATAACAACTACGTCCTCATTTGTGATTGTTCCGCGGTCCACTGCATGCTTGGAACAGCCGTACGGCTCGATCAGAAGAGCATCCTCCACAGACATCTCATCCGGAACGCGGCTGATCACTGCTGTCTTCGGGAAACGAACGTACTCAGCCATACCGCCATTATTCGTATGCTGGAATCCGAAAATATTGTGAGGCTGGCACATCCAGTAATGTCCGTCCTTACAGAAACGGCACTCTCCGCAGGGAACAATCTGATCTGCGATGATTCTGTCTCCCAGCTTGTAGCCCTTTACATTCTCGCCCATCTCAACAATGTGGCCGAAGAACTCATGGCCCGGAATGAACGGAGGCTTAACCCATGACGGCTGTGTCTCATCGCCCCAGAACATCGCTGCACCGTGATTACATTTCAGGTCGCCGGCACAGATACCGCACGCTTCTGTCTTGATGATGATGTCATCCGGTCCGCATTCAGGCGTCGGATACGCTGTCTCAAATACGTAATTATCCTTGCCATATGCAACCAGAGCTCTCATTGTTTTTGGTGTACTTCCTACATTTGCCATTTTAAACTCCACCTTTCTTTTATGATTTACGAAACGGTTTCCGGCTCTGTCCTGTTCATCTCTGAAATTTCAGAGCCATTTCCTACCGTCTATTTTACACCGTATTTCCCATTTTCTCAACCACGAATTCTCTCACCTGTCTGCGGATCAAACAGATGGGTACGCTCTTCATGGAAAATAAGCTGAACCTTCTGTCCGGGCTCGTAATATACATCATCCGTCGTCGTCATGCTGAGCAGCTGCTCACCGACGCGGACGGAAACGCGGCGTTCATCACCGAGGTTCTCGTAGATTGCCACCGGAACCGGAGTACTCTTCACCTTCTCCGAGGCAATGAGGACATCCACCGGACGGACGCCCAGCGTCACCTTCATACCGTCCTTCACAACATCCCTGTATTTCTTCGGCACCTCCACCTGAAGGTCACTTCCTTCAAACGTGAACATAAAATTCTCCTGGTTCTTTATGATCACCGACGGAAGCAGGTTCATGGGCGGTTCACCGATAAAGCCTGCAACAAACTCATTTGCCGGATCGTCATATACCTCAAGAGGCGTACCGATCTGCTGAATCTCTCCGTCCTTCATAATGATGATGCGGTCCGCAAGAGACATGGCCTCCATCTGATCATGGGTTACAATAATCGTTGTACATTTGATTTCATGATGCATACGCTTGATCTCCTGCCGGAGCTGCTGGCGCATCTTTCCGTCGAGATGGCTGAGCGGCTCATCGAGAAGCAGCAGACCTGGACGTCGCACGATCGCTCTCGCAATATTGACACGCTGCTTCTGTCCACCGGACAGTGCAGGCGGCTTCATATCAAGCAGGTCATCAATTTTCATCAGAGGAGCAACGTAGTCGATGGCTTTTCTGATCTCCTCCTCCGATTTTTTCTTGGCCCGCATATTGAATGCCAGATTGTCATAGACGTTCAGCGGCGGATACAGCGCATAATCCTCAAATGCCAGCCCGATATTTCTGTCCTTCGGATGAAGGTCATTGATCCGCACATCTCCGATGTACATATCACCTGCCGTAATCGTCTCAAGGCCGGCAATCATGCGCAGCGTCGTTGATTTTCCGCAGCCGGACGGGCCAAGGATTCCGATAAACTCGCCGTCCTCACAGACGTAGGAGACATCCTTTACCGCAAAATCATTGATTTTTTTCTTGCGGAACAGCTTTTTCTCCTGATTATCGTATCTTTTATAAACATTTTTTAATGTAAGCTGTGCCATATTTCTGCCCTCCTGCTAATTCTTCTTCCCTGTGTAGCGGGCTTTGTTATTTCTCGTAATAAACTCTTTCGTCGCGCCGTGGAAGTAGAGTGCATTTTTCATGTTCGGCCTGATATATACTTTCTGGTCAAGCTTTGCAACCGTATCATTGGGGCACGTCAGAGCAACCTTGCAGTCGCCTGTATCCACCGTCATGATAACCTTGTTTCCGATCGGCTCATTTGCGTAAACCGTTCCCTCGAACCAGTCATCGCCGGGCTTTTCAAAGGCAAAGCGGATATCGTTTCCGCGAAGACCGATGTGAATATCACCGGTACCGGCTGCTGTCAGCTCGTCAATCGTATCCTCCTCCGGATAAAGATCAATCTCCTGCCCAAGCATCCTCAGATACAGCGTACCGCCCTCTGTCTTCATGACCGCGGGGATCAGGTTGATCTCAGGCTCTCCGAACAGACTGGCCACAAACTCATTGCACGGTGTATAATACATCTCCTGGGCCGTGCCGATCTGAACGATTTTGCCTTTATTCAGAACTGCAATGCGGTCTGCCAGCGACATGGCTTCCATATAATCATGGGTGACATAGATCGTTGTGGAATTGATGGAGGTCTGCATTTCCTTCAGCTCACCTCTCATAAAGTGACGCAGCTTCGCATCCAGATGAGCCAGCGGCTCATCCATCAGGAACACGTTGGGGTCTCTCACCAGGCAGCGTCCCAGCGCCACACGCTGTCTCTGACCGTTGGAGAGCTGGCTCGGCTTCCTGTCAAGGAGGTGGTTGATTTTCATCATCTTTGTCACGCGGTCCACCGCATCTTTAATGTACGCCTCATCTTTCCGGTACAGCCTGCTGCGCATCGGGGACGCGATATTGTCATACACGGAGAGGTTCGGATACAGCGCATAATTTTCGAATACCATGGATACGTTTCTGTCCTTCGGCTCCACATGGTTCACGATTTGTCCGCCGATTTTCACAAGTCCCTTTTCCGGGAATTCCGCACCTGCAATGGTCTTGAGCAGCGTCGTTTTTCCTGCTCCGGCAGGTCCGAACAGTACAAAAAATTCATTGTCCTCCACCGTAAGACTGACATCGGAGAGTGCCACAACATCCCCAAATTTTTTTGTGATATTGCAGAGTTCTATTTTTGCCATACGTATCTCCCTCCAATCAACCCTTGACAGCGCCGAAGCTCAAGCCCCGGACGAGGTGCTTCTGTATAAACAGTGCCACGATTACCTCCGGAAGCACCGCGATAGTAGATGCAACTGCAACCTGTCCATAATGAACCGTATCAGATGCTATGTAACGCAGGGCTGTGATCGTAATCGTCTGAATCTTGAATCCGCTGAGAATCAGCGGGAATGTAAAGCTGTTCCATGCAAAAATAAATGCGAGAAGTGCCGAGGATACGAGGCCCGGCTTGATCAGCGGGACAAGGGTCTTGAAGAAAATTTCATACCACGCGTATCCGTCGAGCTGAGCTGCCTGTTCAACCTCCACACTGATATCCTCAAAATATCCGCGCACTACCCAGATTACCAGCGGCATGGTGATGAGCTGATATACCCAGATCAGTCCGAGATACGTGTCATACAGTCCGATCTTCTGGAAAATCAGGAATACCGGAAGGATAACCATGATTTCCGGAGCGAATTTGAAGGAAAGGATCTGAAATGCCACATCTTCTTTTTTGCGGAAATTGTAGCGTGCCAGCGCGTATGCACACGGCACACCTGCAATGATGGTGACGAGAACTGCGCCGCCTGCCACCACAAGATTCTGGAAGAACGCCTTGAAGTAATCCGTTCCCACAAGTACCGCCTGATAGTTGTCCAGAGTCGGGTCAAAGACAAATACGGTATTGTACATCTGTGCATCGGATTTGAATGAACACAGAACCATCCAGATCAGCGGAAACAGCGCAAACATAGCAAACAGCGTCAGTCCCAGATTTCTCAGGACAGGCTCCAGTATGCCCTTAATTCCTTTCTGTTTACCTTCTATCATCGAAACTACCTCCTTACTGTCCGGCTGCCTGTTTTGCCAGATGTCTCTGACGCGTAACAAGGAATTTCGCGGACTTGTTAATGATTAACCACAGAACCAGCAGATACGGAAGTGCCGTTGCAAGCTTCTGATACGTAAAACCGGTGATATATCCTGTCAGGGAAAGGTTCATCAGTGTATCTCCCGGTCCTCCCTTTGACAGTGCATAGATAATACCGAACTCCTGCATGGCCGCCATAAGGCGGAACAGAAGCGCAATGTACATAAACGGTTTCAACATAGGGAAAGTCAGCGTCTTAAAGGTAAACCATGCACTGGCGCCGTCCACGGCTGCCGCCTCAAATGGCGATTTCGGCAGAGACTGAATACCTGCCAGGACAAGAAGCAGTACGAACGGCGTATTGACCCATGCATCGATCACAAGCACAGTGAACAGCGCTGTCTGATGGGATGCCGCCCACGGGAAATTGTAGATTCCGAAAATATTCAGAACCTTTTCCAGAATACCTACCGTGTTGGAGGTCATGAGCTGCCAGATCAGCACGGCAATCGCCGGTGCAACCATCAGCGGGAACGTAAAGAGCACCTTCAAAATCCTGCTGTACCTCGTATCCTTTTTCAGAAGAAGTGCTACTCCCGTTCCGAGAAGCATCTCAACGGCAGTGGCACCGAGTCCGTATTTCAGCGTTACAATGAGCGCGTGATAAAATGAATCACTCTTAAACATATTGATCCAGTTTTTGAATCCTACCAGCTTCCACTTCGGCATGCGGAACGAGTAGTTTGTAAATGACAGGAATATGGCGGTGATAAACGGTATCATGATTCCTATCAGAATAATCAGTCCCGGAGCGATAATATAATACGGCCTCCTGCGGATATGGGCAGGAACCTGATTATAATCAACCTCCGCATTTTTTTTCTTTTTTCCAAGCATGTGATTCCCTCCAGTATAAAATGTAGCTGTGAATTCGAGAAAAGGGGCTGTCGCCCGCTGATGTAAGAAAATTTCTTAAATCATCATTGTGCAACAGCCCCAGTCTATCATACATTAAGCAATCTGTACTTCACCGAATCCTGTTTCAGGGCAATCAATACATTGACAAGTCAATATCTGAAACTGCCATATCCATTTTCTCTTTCAGGCTGTCAAGACCTTCCTGAACGGAGCCATACTGGCCTGCTACAATATCCTGAAGTGTTGCTGCCCACTCTGTCGTTGTCTCGAAGAAATACGGCTGCGGTGTGAAAAGGATTGTTGTGTCGTTGATTGTTGCGTTGAAAGCGTCGATATAGCCAGGCTGGCATTCCATCAGAGCTGCGAACTCATCAGATTCCCATACGGATGTACGAGCCGGGTCAAGAACGTTGCTCTCGATTGTTGCGAATTTCGCATAATCCTTGCTTGTGAAGTACATAATATAGTACCATGCAGCACCCTTATTCTGGGATGCGGAGTTCATTGCGATTGACCATGTCCAGTAGTTGGAGATCTGCGGATCGCCTTCTTTTGCTACAGGCATCGGAGCAAATGCGATATTGCCTGCTTCCTCAGAAGCGCCTTCCCAGTTCTGATGTACCGGGTTGTTGTCTGCGTCGAGAACGATTGCTGCGTTTCCTGTTCCAAGGTCTACACCACAGTCATACCATGTATATTTTGACCAGGATGATGTTCCGCCGCGCTTAATCATATCTACGAAGAACTCTGTCATTGCCACTGCTTCCGGAGAATTAACCTGAGATACAAGCTGGTCGCCTTCAATTGTGAAGTCTTTTGCTCCGAATGCTGCGAACATGCTCATGTATGCCGGATGGATGGTACCCCAGTCACGTGCACCACGAACTGCAACTGCGTAGGAGTTCTCACCATTCCATTTCTGAAGCTTGTCACATGCCTCAAGCAGTTCATCATACGTTCTCGGAACATCGATGCCAACCTGCTCAAATGCTCTTGTGTTGTATGCCATTGTGTAAACCTCGAATGCAAGCGGAAGTCCAAGCTGCATTCCCTCACCTACCGGATCTCCCGGAACGCCAGACCATTTCAGTGCATTTACGGCACTCTGTACGAAATCATCGTAGTCATAGTCCGGTGTCACCATTGCCGGGTCCTCAAGGAATGTGTTCAGGTCTTCCACGTAGCCTGCTGCCGAGTAATCCCACAGCTGATAAGCACCTGACATAAACAGATCCGGACTGCCGGAGCCACTTGCCAGAGATGTGGATACTTTATCAAAGTAGCTGCTCTCCGGAGTGATGGAGTATTCTACATGGATACCGGTCAGTTCCTCGAACTCCTCCAGTTTCTTAACCATTGCCTCGGAAGCTGTATGCTGAACCATCTGAATTTCGATTGTCGTTCCCTCATAAGCTTTCCAGTTAAACTCTTCCTCTGCCTGTGATACCATTCCCGTGCTGAGCATTCCCACGACCATTGCTGCTGTTACGGAAACAGAAATCATACGTTTCATCCACTTCTTTGCCATTCTCTAACCCTCCTGTTAATATTATATAGTTTTGATGCTTAATGTATTGAATGTATGTACATTATACACATGTATTTGTTTTTATAAAATAGCTATATCATCAATTATTCATAATTTATTACGCTCTTTCCCGTCATTTTTATTATAACTGTATAATTCTTACGATAATTAAAAAAATATTACGATTCATTTTGCTGACACAAGACTTCCTCCAACCATACCGGCTATGACCAGCGCAATTCCCGCAAACCCGGCCACCGACGGTACAGGATCACCCAGAAATAAAATTCCGCCCAGCAGAGTAAACAGAACCTCCCCTGACTGTGTGGCCTCAATCACCGCAAGCTGTCTCGGATTATGTTTTGTCATATTTGTAGCTTCAAAAAACAGTACGGTTGCTGCCACACCGGAAAACAGAGCAACAATAAACGACTGTACGATCTGCCCTGTTTCCGGAAATCCATGTCCGATCAGGGCAAAAAGAGACAGCAGGATCCAGAAGGGCATGCTGCAAAGGGTCATGCCAAACACTCTCTGCACCGTAGTCATATTCTCCGGACAGCAGCTCATCATCTTCCGGTTGCCCAGCGGGTATGCAAACGCTGCTGCCAGAATCAGACAGAAAGAAATCCCCATATGGGACGGCTCCATTGTCTGAAAATGCGAAAGCTGCAGCAGAAAAATACCTGCCAGAATGACTCCTGAAAATCCGAGATTTTTCATCGGAACCGGTTTTCCGAAGAGCGGTGTCAGCAGAATTCCGGCGACAATCGTAATCTGCCATGTGGCAGCCACAAACCAGGATTCCCCGTATACTGAGGCAAGGGTCAGAGGCGCATAAAACAGCCCGAAACCCACGGTGCTCCACCAGATCCAGCGCACAGGGTATCTCCTGATTTCCCCCATCACCAGCGCCGTTCCCTGCTGCCTCCTCACCAGCAGCCACATGATGGGAAGCGTAAAGAGATAGCGCAGTGACGCGCTCCATATCCAGTATCCGCCTCCCAGATTCATACTCCTGTTAAACACAAACGTAAATGCAAAAAACAGGGATGCCAGAATCCCGTAAAACAATGATTTTTTCATAATCCTTCTCCTCCTCACCGGCAGTTATCCGCCGGAAATATCCTTATATACAGAAACAGAGACGTTTCACACACAACATGCTGAAACGTCTCTGTCTCTGACCGTAAAATTATATATTTTTTCAGAAGAAATGTCAAACGGATTCCCATTTGACACCAGCATTCCCCAATATTATAATATCTTCAGTTTATCAACCATTATACAAGGAGAATCCCATGCCGAATATCATCGAAATCACCGACTTTGAAGCTCCCGAGCTGGACATCTACGCCCGTCTCACAGAGACTCAGCTTCTCAACCGTCACGAACCGGAAAAAGGACTTTTTATTGCAGAAAGCCCAAAGGTGGTGGAGCGCGCCCTTGACGCCGGTTATACCCCCGTCTCTTTGCTGCTGGAACGGAAGCATATCGAAGGGGAAGCCAGAAATGTGATCAGCCGCTGCGGTGATATTCCTGTCTACACTGCCGATTTCGATGTTCTGACGAAACTGACCGGATTTCAGCTCACCCGCGGGGTGCTGTGCGCCATGCGCCGCCTGCCGCTTCCCGACATCCATTCCGTGTGTGACGGTGCCCGCCGGATTGCCGTTCTGGAAAATGTGGTGAATCCCACAAATGTGGGCGCCATTTTCCGCAGTGCCGCGGCTCTGAATATTGACGCAGTGCTGCTGACTCCGGCCTGCAGCAACCCACTGTACCGCCGCGCTGTCAGAGTCAGCATGGGAACGGTCTTCCAGATCCCCTGGACATTTCTCGGAGAAGAATTCTCCCGGTGGCCGCAGCCGTGCATCAGCCTTCTGAAGCATATGGGCTTTAAAACGGCTGCCATGGCGCTTGGCGATCAGTCCGTCAGCATAGAGGATCCCCGGCTTGCGGCAGAGGAAAAGCTTGCCATTGTCCTGGGCACGGAAGGTGACGGGCTGGCAGAACAGACTATCGCAGACTGTGACTACACCGTCCGTATTCCCATGTCCCACGGGGTAGATTCCCTGAACGTTGCGGCAGCGAGCGCCGTTGCTTTCTGGCAGCTTGGACGGCGGCCCTGATGAATCTGTCTTCTGCGCTTTTTTAACTTATTTCCCTTACCGTAAAATTAGCCCTTTTTCTGTATTTTACTGCTGCTTCCATACCCTCTGCGACATCGCACGCCTGACGGTAATAGTACCTGACAGCTGTCTGGTATACGTTTTTTCTTTTCCCTGCAAGCAAATCGTCGCTGAAATGAACCTCTTTTTTATAGGGTATTTTTATTCCTTCTACTTCTATATAATTCTTCTGGTTTTTTAAATCAACAACAAGCTGGGGTGAAACCCCTATCCGTAGTTCATCACCCCTTCTCGTTGTCCTGATATGCTCTGCCATACAAGATTCCTTCATAAATATCACCTTACCAATACTTCTCTTTTTTCCAGATTTTCTTCCCCTGCAAAAATAACTGCAGGTACTCGATTTTCTCATCAACCGTCCGGGCAATGGATTCAGCCCGTTCCGCAGGCATATCCGTATTTTCCTCAAGCAAATACTGTACTTCAGCAGAAAAACCATCCAGTTTTCCAAAGTCTATCTCATATATGCCTGATACGTATTTTAAAAGGTTTACTTCTTTGACACAAAAAGAAGTAACTTTAATATCCAGTAGATTCTCTTTTGATGGTATGGCCGGTTTATTATAAAATAAAGCATTTCCCGTATCAAAAATCGGTGCCATAGACTGGAAAGTATGTTTCGCCGGATCATAAAGGAAACCGAAATTATTCAAATGCCGGTCAGTATTTGTCAGGATAAAATCCGTTAAAATGGTATATTCCAAATGTTCCCGTACCTGCTTTTCCTGTAGCCCATATAATGCTGCCTGCTGTATCAAGATTTCAAATACGGAAGTATCGTTTGACACTTTATAATCTCCTATAAACTGATAAGCAGAAACAAATTCCAGTTTTGTTGAAGTAAACAGGGGGGTAAGCGAGCAGGGAACCTGTTTTCCGTCAATAAT
>SFEV01000029.1 GCA_004557975.1 Lachnospiraceae bacterium | reverse complement strand
AATATCTGCTGTCAGTCGTGATCTGTATAATATATCTGTGTCCTGTATACGTATTGCTTATGATGTCTTTTAAGGGAATTACAGATGGTTCATCCAGGCTGGCACTTCCGAATGCCTGGACCCTTCAAAACTATGTTAAGGTGTTTTGGGGGTCAGACCTGTTACGCTCACTGAAAAATACGTGCATTATTACAGTATCTACAGTATTTCTTGAGGTTATCATAGCATGTATGGCGGCATATCCGCTTTCAAGAAACAGGTCGAGATTGAATAAAATTATTTCCATGATTATCATGGGCGTGATGATGATTCCTTCCTTAAGTATTCTGGTCGGTGTGTATTCTACTCTGGTTTCTATGCATGCAGTTTCAACGTACTGGGGTATTGTCATTGTTTCTGTGGCATTTGGACTTCCGATGCCGATTTTCCTGTATACTAATTTCATTTCAGCAATTCCGAAATCATTGGATGAAGCGGCGGCTATTGATGGGAGCAGTGCCTTGCAGACTTTTTTTATGATTATTCTGCCGCAACTGAAACCTGTTACAGTCAGCATTATTATTCTGAATGGAGTCGGCATGTGGAATGAATACGGATACTCGCTCTATATTTTACAGAAACCGAAAATGTACACGCTGACGCTGATGATTTCACAGTATTTCTCGTCAAGCGCAGTCAGTGACCTGAATGGTGCGGCAGCGGCAGCCTGTGTTGCGATTGCTCCTGTGATTATCATTTATCTGTTTCTTCAGAAATATTTTGTTCAGGGACAGATCGATGGAGCAGTGAAAGGATGAGGTGAAACGGTATGATTTATGAACAGTTCAGAAATGGAATTAATATAGGAGGCTGGCTGTCACAGTATGACTGCCTGAATCCTTTTCCTCAGAATGAAAAAGAAATGCAGAAGCACCTTGACAGCTTTATTAGGGAGGAGAATATTGCGCAGATTGCATCGTGGGGACTTGATCATATCAGACTTCCTATTGATTATCGCGTGATCGTTAAAAATGAAGAGTCATTGACAGATCGTGATACGGCTCTCGCCTGTATGGATCGCTGTATTGACTGGTGCGAAAAATACCATCTGAATGTGATTCTTGATCTGCACCATGCAGAGGGAAACATATTTGGCATGATGGATCGGCCAATGCCACTACTGACTGACAAAAAGCTCTGGCAGAACTTTATTAATATCTGGAGGATGTTGACAGAACATTTTCGTGACAGAACATCACCGGTACTAATGTTTGAGCTTCTCAATGAGGTTTCAGACGGCTCTGGATACCTCTGGAACAGATTGTATCAGGAGACTGTAAAAGCCATTCATGAAATTGACAGAAATCGATATATATTGGTCGGCAGCAATGAGCAGAACAGTCCGTTCCGACTAAAAGAGCTGGAGCTGATGGAGGATGAAAGAGTATTTTATAATTTCCATTTTTATGATCCTCAGGTATTCACCCATCAGCAAGCACATTTTTCAGAGGAGATGGTAAGATATAACAGGAAAATCCATTATCCCGGTGATATTTCGGCCTTCACGGATTTCCTGAAAGAGAACCGCGAATATATTCCTAAATATTCACATGTGGCGATGGAGCGAGAGGTCAGCAGCCAGACGATGAGAGTGCTTTTGAAAGATGCTCTTGATTTTGCGGTATATTCCGGGAAAGAGTTGTATTGTGGAGAACTTGGAGTCATTGATGTGGCAGATGCGTCCGATGCGTCTGGTTGGATTCTGGATGTTCAGAGTATTCTGGATGAATACAGAATCGGACATGCAATCTGGAATTACAAGGAAATGGATTTTGGGTTTATCGGTCTCGATAACTGCATAAAGTCTCCGGAGAGATTGGAAAAAGTATTCGGGAAATTCTGATATGGAATAAAAGGAACAGCACGGACAGGGAAGTGTTGCACTCTCACTGTCCGCCTGTTCCTTTTTCTGCAACAGGGCGGATTCAGTAGCTGTTCATGACAGGCCGGATCACTTGCTGGTGAGGCCGTAAGGACATGAATCACGTGAATCAGGATTTATAAAAAAATATACCCGGCAGGGGAAAAATATGGTACACTGGACGTACAGTATATACGTGGCAGAATTTTATCTTGAATTTCATTCGAAAGGAGATAGCAAGATGGAGAAAGAGAGAATTTTGTTTGTGACTTCTGAGGCAGTGCCGTTTATCAAGACGGGAGGTCTTGCAGATGTTGCCGGAACGCTGCCGAAATATTTTGACCACGGGCGGTACGATGTGCGTGTGATCCTGCCGAAATACTCATGTATGAAATGGGAATGGAAGGAAAAGCTTGAATACAGAACACATTTTTATATGCCTTATATCAACAGAGACCGTTACGTTGGAATTATGGAGACGGTAGTGGATGGTGTGGTTTTCTACTTCGTTGATAATGAGGAGTATTTCAGCGGCAGCAAGCCGTACAGCAGCGATATCCGCTGGGATCTGGAGAAATTTATCTTCTTCTCAAAGGCAGCGCTGAGCGCACTTCCATCCATTGGCTTCCGCCCGGATATCATTCACTGTCATGACTGGCAGACGGGTCTTGTTCCGGTATTTCTGCATGATTCTTTCCAGAACAATTCCTTCTACTGGAACATTCAGTCAATCATGACAATCCATAACCTTAGATTCCAGGGAATCTATAATAAAAAGATTATTCAGGAGATGGCGGGACTTTCCACATACTACAATGTCCCGGATAAGCTGGAAGCTTACGGAGATGCCAATGTTCTGAAGGGTGGTATTGTCTATGCGGACCGCGTCACCACAGTCAGCAACACGTATGCGGAGGAGATCAAGACTCCGTTCTACGGAGAAAAGCTGGACGGCCTGATGAGGGCTCGCTCCAATGCTCTTTCCGGAATCGTAAACGGAATTGACTACGATGAGTTTAACCCTGAGACCGACAAAAACATCGCACAGAATTACAATGTGGGAAGCGTCATGAGGGAAAAAGTAAAAAATAAGACTGCGCTTCAGAGGGAACTGGGCCTCAGGGAAGATCCGAATGTCATGATGATCGGAATGGTATCGAGACTGACGGATCAGAAGGGCTTTGATCTGATCAACTGTGTGATGGATGAGCTGTGTCAGGATGCGATTCAGCTTGTGGTGCTGGGAACAGGCGAGGAGAAATACGAAAACATGTTCCGCCATTATGCATGGAAGTACAATGGAAAGGTTTCTGCGAATATTTTCTATTCAGATGCGCTTTCCCACAGAATCTACGCTTCCTGTGATGCATTTCTGATGCCGTCTCTGTTTGAACCGTGCGGCCTGAGCCAGCTGATGAGTCTGCGCTACGGCACGATTCCGATTGTCCGTGAGACGGGAGGTCTTGTGGATACGGTAGAACCGTATAATAAATATGCAAACACAGGAACAGGCTTCCGCTTTGCCAATTATAATGCGCATGAAATGCTGGGAACGGTGCGGTATGCAGAGCAGGTATTCTACGACAACAAAGCGGCATGGAACGGACTGGTGGAGCGCGCCATGAAGAGAGACTTCTCCTGGAGATCTTCCGCCGTGAAATACCAGGAGCTTTACGACAATATGCTGGGACGACGGTGGTAGTACGCTGAGAAGATGCTGGCAGTACACCGGAAAGACGGTGGTAGTACGCTGAGAAGATGCTGGCAGTACACCGGAAGGACGGTAGAAAGACGCTGGAAATACGCTGTGTCGGATACCGGTTGCCCCGGTAAAGGACAGAGGGTGGGGCTTTCGTGAAAAGCGGAGCCTCACTTTGTTTCTCATGCTCACAGAAACGTTATTGTCCGCTTCATTCACAGCAATGCGCTTCGCGATGCACAGAAACTGAATATATTGTATACAATGATAAGGAGAAGAAAATGGATATAAAAGAACTGGTAAAGCACGTGGATCACACCCTTCTGACACAGACAGCCACCTGGGAGGAAATACGGCAGATTTGCGATGACGCAGTACATTACGGGACTGCGTCTGTGTGTATTCCGCCGTGCTACGTGAAGAAAGCGAAGGAATACGTGGGAGAGCGGATGGCAGTGTGCACCGTCATCGGTTTTCCAAACGGCTATGCGACTGCGGAGACTAAGGCGCTCGAGGCGAAGGAAGCGCTGGAAAACGGAGCGGATGAGATTGATATGGTCATCAATATCGGCTGGGTAAAAGAAGGACGGTATGATCTGGTGGGTGCAGAGATAAAAACGCTGAAATGGGTCTGCCAGGACAAAATCCTGAAGGTCATTATTGAGACGTGTCTTCTGACGGATGAGGAAAAGATACAGATGTGCCGTGTCGTGACGGAGAGCGGTGCGGATTATATCAAGACCTCCACTGGCTTTTCCACAGCGGGAGCGACCTTTGACGATGTCAGACTGTTTGCAAAACACGTCGGTCCGAATGTCAGGATCAAGGCGGCCGGGGGAATTTCCAGCCTTGAGGATGCAGAAAAATTCCTGGAGCTGGGTGCTGACCGTCTCGGTACGAGCCGTATTGTCAGGCTTCTGAAGGCTTCCGGGTGCTGAAGGGATCTGCGGGCGGCAGGAGAAGAAAGGGCAGAGCCCTTCAGCACTGTCTGAGGACAGAAGGAACAACATAGTTTTTATATTGAGACAGATGGAATACAGACAGAAAGGAGATCGTATGTGTAGATTTAATCGTGTTTTTGTGATTGTTATGGATTCACTGGGCGTCGGTGCAATGCCGGACTCAGAGCAGTTCGGAGATGTGGGTGTGAATACACTGCAGCATATTTCAGAGAGTGTGGAAACCTTTGATATTCCGAATCTGAAAAAGCTGGGCATGGCAAATCTCTGCCCGCTTAAGCAGGTGGAGCCGGAGGAGAAGCCCCTGGGCTACTACGGGAAGATGCGGGAGCGCAGCCATGCGAAGGATACGATGACAGGCCACTGGGAGATGATGGGGCTGGAGGTGACTACACCGTTTCAGACGTTTACGGAGACAGGCTTCCCGCCGGAACTGATCAGAGCGCTGGAAGAACGGACGGGTCACAAGGTCATCGGCAACAAGAGTGCCAGCGGAACGGAGATTCTGGAGGAGCTGGCGGAGGAGGAGATTGCGACAGGTCACATGATTGTCTACACGTCTGCCGATTCCGTGCTGCAGATATGCGGAAATGAGGAAACCTTCGATCTGCAGGAACTGTACCGCTGCTGTGAAATTGCCCGTGAACTTACGATGAAAGATGAATGGCGTGTGGGGCGGGTAATTGCCAGACCGTACGTGGGAAAGAAAAAGGGTGAATTCAAAAGAACGAGCAACCGCCATGATTATGCGCTGAAACCTCACGGAAAGACAGCCCTGGATGCGCTGAAGGATCACGGCTTCGACGTAATCTCCATCGGAAAGATCAAGGATATTTTTGACGGGGAGGGAATTACACGGGCACTCAAGTCAAAGAGCTCTGTCCATGGGATGGAGCAGACCATTGAGACGGCAGGGACAGATTTCCACGGACTGTGTTTCGTCAATCTGGTGGATTTTGACGCACTCTGGGGACATCGCAGAGATCCGAAGGGATATGCAGAGGAGATTGAGAAATTTGACCGGAATCTCGGTGTGCTGCTTGAGACGATGAAGGATGACGATCTGCTGATTATTACGGCAGACCACGGTACGGACCCGACCTACACGGGCACGGATCACACGAGAGAAAAGGTACCGTTCCTTGCCTGGTCCAGATCCATGGAGGGGAGTGGAGAACTGCCTGAGACAGACACCTTCGGAACGGTAGGTGCGACGGTAGCGGACAATTTTGGCGTTTTGATGCCGGAGGGAACCATCGGGACGTCGGTGCTGGAACTGCTGAAATAAAACGGAGAACTGGAGATACATCATGATACGATTTAATAATGACTACAATCGCGGCGCACATCCTGCTGTTCTGGAGGCGCTGGCGCAGACGAACAGTGAGAGCTACGGAGGCTACGGGATTGATCCCTGGTGTGAGAAGGCGGCAGAGGAAATACGGAAGTATCTGGACTGCCCGGAGGCTGCCGTACATTTCCTGGTGGGAGGCACGCAGGCCAACTTCACGGTGATTTCGGCTGCTCTTCGCCCGTATCAGAGCGTGATCAGCGCCGATACGGGACATATCCATGTACATGAAACGGGGGCGGTGGAGCACTGCGGACACAAGATTCATGCGCTGCCCTCCAGGGACGGCAAAATCACTGCAGCACAGATCGCCGCGGAGGCGGAAAAATACTGCACAAGCGGCGTGCAGGAGCATATCACACAGCCGAAGCTGGTATATCTTTCTTTTACCACAGAGTACGGAACGCTGTATTCCAGACAGGAGCTGGAGGAAATCAGCGATGTGTGCAGAAAATACGGAATGTATCTGTTCATAGACGGTGCCCGTCTGGGATACGGCCTCGGTTCCTGTATGGCTGATGTGACACTGAAGGACATCGCACGTGTATCTGACGCGTTTTACTGTGGCGGTACGAAATGCGGAGCACTCTTCGGGGAGGCAGTGGTGCTGACAAATCCGGAGCTGCAGGATCATTTCAGAAGCCATATCAAGCAGAACGGCGGAATGCTGGCAAAGGGCTGGCTGCTGGGACTGCAGTTTTATGTGCTGTTTAAGGATGGGCTTTACTTTGAGATTACGAAGAAGGCCGATGAATTTGCCATGCAGATCAAAAAAGCTTTTGAAGAAAAAGAAATTCCGTTTTATATCGAAAGCTTTACGAATCAGCAGTTTGTCGTGCTGGAAAACAGCCAGATGGAGAAGCTGGCGCAGAAGTATGTGTTTGAATTCGAGGAGCGTCTGGATGACAACCACAGCTGCGTCCGCTTCTGCACAAGCTGGAGTACGACGCAGGAGGAGATCGATGCGCTGACGGCAGATATCAGAGGACTGAAGTGACAGTCCGGACGACTGAATCGGCAATCCGGAGGCGGAAATTTACGGGCAGATGAGAGACGGATGTAACACAGAGGAGGAAACGGTATCGTGGCCGGAACAGAAACTGTAACACTTGCTCAGAGTTTTTTACGAGTCAGAAGTCAGTGAAATGTACTATGATGAAGACAGTGATGGATGGATACTGAAATAAAAATTCTGACATCAGAATATATGTTCAGAAAAAGGACGAATTTACTATGTTGTATGACAGAGACATCAGGGAGCCTCTGTTTGAATTTCTTGAGATGAAATACGGAAAAGTACGGATTCTCGAAGAAAAACAGATGGGCATGTCGCGGGCCGATATCGTGATGGTGCAAAGAGACGGACTGGTCGGTATTGAGATCAAAAGCGATGCGGATACGTACGCAAGGCTGAGCCGCCAGGTACGGGACTACAACTGTTATTTTGACCGGAATTTCGTTGTCGTGGGTACGCGTCACGCCATGCACATCGAGGAACACGTCCCGGACTGGTGGGGAATCATTACCGTGGAGACGGAGGATGGAGCTGCTGATTTTTACGTGCTGCGCCAGCCGAAGGAAAATCCGAAGCTGGACTGGAAAAAGAAGCTGGGTCTTCTGTGGCGGCCGGAGCTCGCCGACATTCAGGCCAGAAACGGGATGCCGAAGTATGAGCGAAAGAGCAAATCCTTTGTGATCGACAAAATTCTTGCGTCTGTACCGGAACAGGAACTGAAGGTACAGGTCAGTGAGGAGCTGTTTGAGCGGGATTACCAGACCATCGGTCAGGAGATTGAATCGTACCGCCAGGCGAGACAGAAGCGGGCGGGACACAGAGGATAGAGAAACAGAGAAATAAAACAGAGAAATAAAACATCAGAAAAACAGGCACACCATAAAAAAGTGTGCCTGTTTTCGATTATTACAATACCACAAAATGCGGAAAAATTCAAGACTGGTAATGAATCGGATGAGGTGGTATAATCTCCCCCTCAAATGTGTAAACACGAAAACAGCGGCGCTTGGAACACAGTGGAAGGAGGAGGGTAAAATGGCGGAAAAAGGATGGATGCAGGAGATTGCATCGGAGTATCAGATCACAAAACTCAGGGAGATGAACCAGTATACGGAAAGGTACGGGCTGAGCCTTACAGAGGAGGATGCGGGGCTTCTGGTACAGGAGCGGACCAACAGCCTGAGAGAGCAGAGGCGTGTGGAATTTGGCGAGGGGATTCTGCCTTCGATGATCAGAGAGTTCTGTGATTCGGAGTATGTGACTCAGGATAATTATGTGGAGACGCTGATCCGTCTGCAGGATACTTTTTACCTGTATAAAAATGAAATGCAGGATGAAATCACAGATGAGGAGCTGCTGCATTTTATGAAGGAACAGTTTGAGTCTGTCTGTTTCGGGGATATGGAGTATCTGGAGGGGACGTGCCTGGAGCTTTTTTCCCGGGCGATCCGTGCAGGTTACCGCGGACATCACCGGACAGACGGACGAGGAGAATTTACAAAATTTGATGAGGTAAAGCGCTGGGACAGAGAGCTGTATCTGGAGGTGCTGAAGGAGCTGTGCTGGAGGTAGAGTATGGGTGATATGATGTATACGATGGAGGAGCTTCTTCCGGTCCTTGGATGGCTGGTGGAAAAATATACGTCGAAGGAGAGTACGTCTGTGACGTATGAGAGGGCGGAACTGCTGATGGGCGCCGTTACGTACTGTATTGATCACTGTACGTGCGGAAAAGACGGCAGCATTGTGGCGTCCGGGGAGGAGCATAAGCTGTCTGCCATGGAGGCGTACAGGAGCGGCTATCAGTACATTCTGGAACAGACGAAAGCTGCGCAGGACCGTTACAGCAAAATGATCGGCAGCTTCTGTTCATACGGGAACGAAAATTACAGGGATGTGGTGGAAAAGGCGCTTCCGGGCTTTTTTCTGTACTATGATCCCAGATTTGCACCGCGGGAGCATATCATTACCATGGATTATCCTGTGCCTGGAATGAGGGTGGGAGCCTGCGGTATCGACGCGATTGCCCCGTATGTGGATGCCATCTGCCTGGAGCAGGAATTTATGGGAAGTCTGCCGGAAGACTATATCTGCCGTGTGCTGCGCGGATTTCACCGGGATTACGGGGAGCAGATCTTCAACATCTGTTTCGTCGTGCTGCGAAGCCTGCTGTGCTGCGGACTTCTGGGGAAAGGACCGGAAGCAGATGCCGTACCGCAGGATTATGAGAGACTTGGCAGACTGGTTCTGAATATGGAACGGGAAAGTCTGCTCACAGTGCTGAAGCAGGTACTTGTCCGACTCATAGAGAGACAGTATGACGGTGACCGGACCCTGCGGGAGTATCTCGCAAGAGATCTGCCGGATTTTGCGGCAGAGCTTGAGAATGCGGCAGAGCACGGTGTGCTGCCGCGCGTGGCAGTATTGTAAAGGGGTAGTTTTTCTGGTATACTGTGAAAAATAAGTTCCGCTTTTCTGTGTATGGCGAATCAGAAGAGGGAAAAGGAAATTGTATTGCGAGGAGCAGGATTATGAAAAAGAAATTTCTGGCTGTCATGGCAGCCACTGCCGCAGTTCTCACAGGCTGCAGTGCACAGCAGGGGCAGAGGGAAACAGCAGCTGCGACAGAAACAGTTACGGAAACAGTTACGAAAGCAGTCAGTGAACAGAAGATGGTTTCCGAAACACAGACGGAGGAGGAAAAAACTGCTGCGGACGGACTGTTTGGAACATTTCAGACGATGACTCTTGACGGGGAAGCAGCAGACCAGGATATTTTTACGAAAGCGGATCTGACCATGGTCAACATCTGGGGAACGTTCTGCCAGCCGTGTATCAGTGAGATGCCGGAGCTTGGAGAGCTGGCAGAGGAGTATTCACAGAAGGGTGTACAGCTTGTGGGGATTATCTCGGATGTGAAATCCCCGCTGGATCTGGATGCCACGGCAATTGTCGATTATACAGGAGCCGATTACACGCACCTTGTGCTTTCCGAAGATCTGACGGGAGGATATATGAGACAGGTGCAGGTGGTTCCCACAACGGTATTTCTCGATGATGGAGGGAAACAGATCGGAGACGTTTATACGGGGGCGCGCTCGAAAGAGGAATGGAGTGCGATTCTCGATGAGCTTCTGGGCAGTCTGGAGTGACAGATGATACGGAATTACAGGGTGATAACAGCAGTATAAGACAGTTTGGCAGGGGGAGTCAGAATGATACTTCAGAAAAATCAGATACGCCGGATGGAAAAGGAATGTAAAGACAGGCATAAAGTGAATCTGGGGACTGTCCTGCTTGCGGCGGGGGCAGCCATGATGGTGATCGGGATTGCCAGAGGCGAGGCTGCCGAGGTATTTCTGAAAGCGACAAACATCTGCCTGGAATGCATCGGAATCGGATAGGATGCGATGATCTGTCAGCAGGAAACAGGATTTTCGGAGTGAATGATTGTGAAGAAAAAACAGAAAGAAAAGAGACTTCCCATGCGGCTGCTGGTGCAGATGATGTGGACCGCGCTGACCAATGGCTATGTGTACGGATTTTTTAAAGGGAAAATCTATACGGGACCGCTGAAAAATTTCTGCGTTCCGGGGCTGAACTGCTATTCATGTCCGGGGGCCCTCGGTTCCTGTCCCATCGGTTCGCTGCAGGCCGTGCTCGGGAGCAGAAATTATAAGTTTTCTTTTTACATAGTCGGATTTCTGGTGGCAGTCGGGTCTGTATTCGGCAGGTTTGTCTGCGGATGGCTCTGTCCTTTTGGTCTTGTGCAGGATCTGCTGTATAAGATTCCGGTGCCTCTGAAGCGGAAAAATCTGCCGGGTCACAGAAAGCTGATATGGGTCAAATACGTGATTCTGGCTGTTTTCGCCGTTGCGATGCCTCTTCTGGCCACAGATTTTCTGGGCCAGGGGAAACCGTGGTTCTGCCAGTATATCTGTCCGGGAGGAACGCTGTTTGCCGGCATTCCTCTGGTCCTGGGAAACAGCTCTCTTTGCAGTGCGGTCGGTTTCCTGTTCCGGTGGAAGGTGTGTATCCTGATTGTGGTAGCTGCAGGGGCGATGGTGATTTACCGTCCTTTCTGCAAGTATCTGTGTCCTCTCGGTGCTGTATACGGGCTGTTTCAGCCGCTGTCATGCTATCGTTACCGTGTGGAGAAGGAGAAATGTACCGGCTGCGGAAAATGTCAGCGTGTCTGCAGAATGGATATCCGCGTCTGCGAGGAACCCAACAGCAGGGAATGTATTCGCTGCGGCGACTGTGTGAAAGCGTGCCCGGAGCAGGCGATTCACAGCAGTCTTTCAGAATGGTGCGGCAGCCGGAGAGAGACTCATAAAGCAGAAAAGAATGGAACAGATAGCGGAATAAATAATGGAATAAATAATGAAATAAAGAAACGGAAGTGAAAATATGGACAATCTCATTTTCAGTCTGAATGCCACGCTCCCTGTTTTTCTTACCATGATACTGGGGTGGTTTTTCCGGCGTGTCGGGCTGATGGATGAATCCTTTGTAAATAAGATGAACAGATTTGTATTTCAGGCGGCTCTGCCGGTGCTGGTTTTTGAGGATCTGGCAACCGTTGATTTTTTTGAAGTCTGGGACACAAAATTTGTGCTGTTCTGTTTTCTGGCGACGCTGATCAGTATCCTGGGAGTCACTGCGCTTTCCTGCATCTGGAAGGACAGGACAGTCCGGGGGGAATTTATCCAGGCATCGTACCGCAGCAGTGCGGCGATTCTCGGCATTGCCTTTATCCAGAATATTTACGGCAGCGCGGGGATGGCGCCGCTGATGATCGTGGCGACGGTACCCCTCTACAATGTGATGGCCGTCGTGGTGCTCACGGTGATGAAACCGGAGGGACGGAAGGCGGACAGCGCCCTGATGAAGCAGACGGTGAAGGGAATTCTGACGAATCCCATCATTCTCGGAATCGCAGCGGGGATCTTATGGTCTCTTCTGAAGCTTCCGATGCCGGTGATCCTCGAGAAGACGGTGAAAAACGTGGCATCACTGGCGACCCCTCTCGGCCTGATGGCCATGGGAGCCTCCTTTGAGATGCGCCAGGCAGGGGAAAAGCTGAAGCCGGCTGTGACGGCGGCTGTGATTAAGCTGGTACTGCTTGCGGCACTGTTTCTCCCCGTCGCAGTTTTCCTCGGTTTCCGGCAGGAAAAGCTGGTGGCGATTCTCGTAATGCTCGGTTCTGCCACGACGGTGAGCTGCTATATTATGGCCCGCAACATGGGGCATGAGGGAACGCTGACGTCAAGTACGGTCATGCTGACTACACTCGGCAGCGCCTTCACACTGACGGGATGGCTGTATCTGCTGAAGTCGGTGGGTCTGATCTGAACGTATAATTTTTGAATTTCTGCAAACACTGAGAATACTGCAGATGCTCAGAGCATCGGGTGTTGGCCTGGTGCTCTGTGCAGTTGTACATCATTCCATATACGTGGTATCTGAAGGAGAGAGAACATGAAGGATAAGGTATTCGGTGTATTGCAGCGTGTAGGGCGATCTTTTATGCTGCCGATTGCAATTTTGCCAGTGGCCGGACTGCTGCTCGGGATCGGCGGCTCTTTTACAAATGAAACAATGCTGAAAACGTATGGCCTGTGGAACATGATGGGACCCGGCACAGTGCTGCATTCCATATTTCAGGTTATGCGTGAGGCTGGAAATATTGTATTTGCAAATCTGCCGATACTCTTTGCCATGGGAGTCGCAATCGGCATGGCAAAAAAGGAAAAGGAGGTAGCGGCGCTGGCAGCTGCGATTGCCTTTTTTATTATGCATGCTTCGATCGGAGCGCTGATTCAGCTTCACGGAGGTCCGGAAGCCATGCTGGAGGGAGCGGTGACGGACGTTGTGGGAATCACTTCTCTTCAGATGGGAGTTTTTGGCGGAATACTGACAGGACTCGGGGTGGCGTATCTGCACAACCGCTTCTACAGGACAGAGCTTCCGCAGGTACTCTCATTTTTCGGCGGTACGAGATTTGTTCCGATTATCAGTGCTCTCGTATATACCGTCGTCGGTATTCTCATGTTTTATGTCTGGCCGGTGATACAGAGCTGGATTTATGCAGTGGGGAATGTGGTGCTGAAGTCCGGATATTTCGGTACGTGGGTGTACGGTCTGATGGAGCGTCTGCTGATTCCTTTTGGCCTTCATCACGTGTTTTATCTGCCGTTCTGGCAGACGGCTGTGGGAGGGACCATGCTGGTCAATGGAAGGATGGTTGAGGGCGCTCAGAATATTTTCTTTGCGCAGCTTGCCGATCCTTCCACGCAGCAGTTTGCCGTCTCGGCCACACGCTTTATGTCCGGCAAGTTCCCGCTGATGATTTTCGGGCTTCCCGGGGCGGCCCTGGCCATGTACAGCACTGCCATGCCGGAAAAGAAAAAAGCGGCGGCCGGACTTCTGGCGTCGGCAGCGTTCACGTCAATGCTCACAGGCATCACGGAGCCGCTGGAATTTACCTTCCTGTTTGTGGCGCCTGTTCTGTATGGAATTCACTGTGTTCTGTCCGGAACGGC
Source organism: Lachnospiraceae bacterium (assembly GCA_004557975.1). Lineage (GTDB taxonomy): Bacteria > Bacillota > Clostridia > Lachnospirales > Lachnospiraceae > Choladousia. Next base: position 22,005 of record SFEV01000029.1, on the reverse strand, counting down.
CTACATGCTGATGCATATGCTGGGGGTGGGGGTCGGAATGACCTTTTCAGGAGGTCTGATTGATCTTTTCCTTTTTGGCATACTCCAGGGAAATGCGAAGACGGGCTGGGTGTGGATTCCGGCGGTCGGCATCGTGTACTTTGCGCTGTATTACCTGGTGTTTGCATCCCTGATCCGGCGGATGGATCTGAAGACGCCGGGGCGTGAGGCAGATGCACAGGTGAAGCTGTATCGCAGAGAGGATATGCAGTCATCCGGAGACGGAAAAGATGAACCGGGATACGGCCCGGACAGTGAAAGCGATGACAGAAGTCCTGACGGCCCGGAATATTCCGGGAAATACAGAAATCAGAAGCAGGGTTCCGGATGCAGCAGTCGCCCGGGAAGAATCTGTCTGGGACTGGGCGGAAGGCAGAACATTTCTGATGTGGACTGCTGTGCGACACGGCTGAGATGTACCGTTTTTGACGGGGCTCTGGTGGATGACGAAATACTGAGGGCAACGGGCGCTTCCGGTGTTATTCGCAGAGGAGACGGTGTACAGATCATTTACGGACCGCAGGTGACGGTGATCAAATCAGAGCTGGAGGATTATCTGGAACATGCACAGCATGATGGCGACCCGGACCGTGAACGGGAAAAAGAAAACGGGAGAGAGATAACGGAGGAGAAAGAAAAGCAGAGAGAAGAACAGAGAGAAGAACAGAGAGAAGTGCAGAGAAAAGAGCAGAAGGATGATCCGGAAAAGGTATGGACACACGGGGCCAGGGAGCTTAAGGTGATGGAATGCGTGACAGTCTCAAGCCCCATGACGGGCTACGCGGCAGATATTGAGACAGCTCCTGATGAGGCATTTGCCGCGAAAATGATGGGAGACGGCGTGGTGGTGACGCCGGAAGAGTCGATGGTGCGTGCGCCGGAGGACGGAGAAGTGGTCTTCGTATTTGACACGAAGCATGCAGTGGGGTTTCGGACCGATGGCGGGATCAGCATGATCATCCATGTCGGAATTGATACGGTACAGCTGGAGGGACAGGGCTTTGATATCTACGTGACGAACAGCCAGAGAGTCAGAAAAGGGGATCCGATCATGCGGCTGGACCTTAAGTATCTGCGGGAGCATGCGCCGTCCCTTGTCTCGCCGATTGTCTGTACGGAGCTGACAGAAAATCAGCGGATCAGGCGGCTCGCACACGGAAGTGTGAAAGCCGGAGAACCGCTGTTCTGTGTTGAAACGATGGGATAATTTTATACGCGGGTGGACCACTCCTGGCAGTTCCACACCTTTGATACCACATCGCGGTAGAATTCCGGTTCGTGGCAGATCAGCAGAATACTGCCTTTGTATTCCTGCAGTGCGCGCTTCAGCTCAGCCTTTGCATCCACATCCAGGTGATTGGTGGGCTCGTCAAGCAGCAGGATGTTCGTCTCTGCATTTATGATTTTGCACAGACGCACCTTTGCCTGCTCACCGCCGCTTAAGACGCGGACCTGACTTTCAATATGCTTTGTGGTCAGACCGCATTTGGCCAGTGCACTGCGGACCTCGTACTGCGTCCAGGAAGGAAACAGGCTCCAGATTTCCTCAATGCAGGTGGTGGTATTGTGCTGGTCGGCTTCCTGCTCAAAGTAACCGATATACTGGTAATCGCCCAGGGTCACTCTGCCGTCGAAAGGAGCAGTCAGGCCGAGGATGCTTTTGAGCAATGTGGTTTTGCCGATTCCGTTGGCTCCCACCAGTGCAATTTTTTCTCCGCGCTCCATACGGATGTTCAGAGGGCGGGAGAGAGGCTCGTCGTAGCCGATGACCAGGTCGTGGGTCTCAAAAATGACCTTGCCGGAGGTACGCGCCGTACGGAAATGAAATTCCGGCTTCGGCTTTTCCCGCGCCAGCTCGATCACGTCCATCTTATCCAGCTTCTTCTGGCGTGCCATTGCCATATTCCGGGTAGCGACGCGTGCCTTGTTGCGGGCCACAAAATCCTTCAGCTCACTGATTTCCTGCTGCTGGCGGTTGTAGGCAGCCTCCAGCTGTGATTTTTTCATCGCGTAGACCTCCTGGAAATGATCGTAGTCTCCGGGATACCGGTCCAGAGACTGGTTTTCCATATGGTAGATGAGATTGATGACGCTGTTGAGAAACGGGATATCGTGGGAGATCAGGATAAAGGCATTATCATAGTCGATCAGATAGCGTTTCAGCCATTCAATATGTGTCTCATCAAGGTAATTGGTGGGCTCATCCAGCAGCAGGATGTCCGGCTTCTCCAGCAGAAGCTTGGCCAGCAGAACCTTCGTGCGCTGGCCGCCCGAGAGGTCTGTCACATCACGGTCCAGGCCGATTTCCTCAAGGCCCAGTGCGCGCCCGACCTCGTCCACCTTTGCGTCAATCATGTAAAAATCGTGCTGATCCAGAAGTTCCTGGATGGTGCCGGTCTCCTCCATGAGACGCATCATCTCATCTTCATCAGCCTCACCCATCTGCTCGAACATACGGTTCATATTTTCTTCCATCTCAAAGAGAAAACGGAAGGCAGATTTCAGAACCTGGCGGATCGTCATTCCCTTTTCAAGTACTGTGTGCTGATCGAGATATCCGACACGCACATTTCTGGCCCATTCCACTGTGCCCTCATCCGGCATCAGCTTTCCGGTAATGATATTCATAAAGGTCGATTTTCCTTCGCCGTTTGCACCGATCAGTCCGATGTGTTCTCCCTTGAGGAGGCGGAAGGACACATTATCGAAGATGGCGCGGTCTCCGAAACCATGGCTTAAATTTTTAACGTTCAGTATCATGGAATACTCCTTATCTCAGATGATGTTGGGGTCAAAAGTCTCTGATCCCCTGATACCTGCGGATTTCTCCGCAGATTGAGAACAAAACGTCTGTCACTGTCTGTCAATGATTTCCGCCGCCTGCAGCGCACGCCGTATGATATAGCGTATATCGGCGGGAATGGAAGCAGTGGCTGTAAGCCGGAACGGAGTGTCATCAAGGAATGCGTTGGACAGCAGATAAACGTAATACTGTCCGTCCGTCTGTTCCTCTGCCAGAGCATCACCCTTGATCCGCATCTCCTTTGTATCCGTCTCCTTGCCGAGACTGAGATCAGTCAGTGTCTCCAGCATGATGCAGAAATGCTCCTCATCCCATGAGGACAGGTAAACGCACTTGCAGAGCCCCCTTGTGAAAAAGGGATACCCGGAAAAGCAGTCCATCAGTTCCTTAAAACGGGTCCGGTGTCCGGAATTTTCAAACATTTTTTCCGCGTCCAGCGCAGAAAAAACCTTCTGTCTCCAACTCATAACTCATCCTCCCTGAATCATACGTATTTCCTGAAATACAGCATCACTGTCCGCTGTTTTGAACTCGTGTGATAGAATTATAATCTATGAATCGGGAGAACTCAAGATTTTTTACAGGAGATCATGGAATATGCATAAAAGTGGCTTGCATGGCGTGGCACGTGAACAGTAATTAAAAATGAAGGTACTGAACAGATACGAAAATTATATAGAATTGCGGTTAATATAGGTAGAAAGTCTGACAAAATCAGAAATCTTTGTAAGAAATTAACGTGATTTCGATGATCTTAATACTATTTTAATATGCACAATGATATTCTGGCAGTGATAATCAGGTGTATTGTACCGTGATTTTCATAGGAAATGTGATGGAATTTACATGATTTTCCGACAGATACAGGGTATCAGAAACAGGAGGTGCAGCATGGATATATGGATGAATTTTCTGATTGCTGCGGTGTTTATTGTTTATCTGCTTCCGGTGGGATACTTTTTTGCAGTAAAGATGTCTTCATTGCTTGATATTACTGAGGAGGAACCGGATGATCCGACGAGTTGTGAATAAAATGTCCCAGGCACAGCTGATTGCGCTTGGATACTTTCTTGTGATTGCGGTTGGAACACTTCTCTTGCTGCTTCCCGTCTCTTCGAACCGGGGAGAGCAGACAGATGTTCTGACCGCCCTTTTTACCGCTACCAGTGCGACGTGTGTGACGGGGCTGGTGGTCGTGGATACCAGTCTGCACTGGTCGGCTTTCGGCCAGACAGTTATTCTGGCACTGATTCAGATCGGAGGACTTGGTTTTGTAACCATCGGCGTGCTGTTTGCCATGTTTTTTAATAAGAGAATAACGCTGCGTACGCGGGGACTGCTTCAGGAGAGCATGAATGCGGACAAGGTGGGAGGCATTGTGCGGCTTGCCAGGAAGGCAATCATCGGGACGATCTGGATTGAGCTGGCAGGCGCCCTTCTGCTTGCAATCCGTTTTGTACCTGAATTCGGCTTCATAAAAGGAGGGGCTATCAGCATTTTTCATGCGATATCCGCATTCTGCAATGCCGGTTTTGACGTGATGGGAAGCAAGTACGGAGCGTATGGTTCGTTCACCCCGTATGTGGATGATATTCTTGTCAATGCAGTCATTATGGCACTGATTGTGATTGGAGGCATCGGCTTCCTCGTCTGGGACGATATTACGAAACACGGCCTGCATATGAGAAAATATACGCTGCATACGAAAATTGTACTTTCCGCCACGGTGATTCTGATTTTCGGAGGGGCCGTGCTTTTCTACATATTTGAGAGAAATACAATGCTTCAGGGGATGGATGGGCGGACTCAGGTGCTTTCCTGTCTGTTTTCTTCTGTCACCGCAAGGACGGCTGGCTTTAATACGGTGGATACAGCGGCACTTTCCAACAGCTCGAAGCTCCTTACCATGGTTCTGATGTTTATTGGAGGAAGTCCGGGCTCCACAGCCGGCGGTATCAAGACGACGACTCTTGTGGTTCTGCTGATTTACGTGGTGTCCAACCTGAGAAATTCCAGAGGCTGCAACATCTTCGGCAGAAGACTGGAGGATGATGCCATCCGCAAGGCAAGCAATGTGATGATCATCAATACGCTGCTTGTGGTCTTCGCGATGCTTATGATCTGCCATATCCAGCCACTGGATCTGACGGATGTGATGTTTGAGGTCTTTTCCGCCATCGGCACAGTCGGCATGTCCACAGGGATTACGCGCAGTCTGACATCGCTGTCGCAGCTGATTATTATTATCCTGATGTACTGCGGCCGTATCGGAGGTATGGCGTTTGCTCTTTCATTTATGGAGCGCAGGAAAGTGGCGCCTGTGCAGTGCCCGATGGAAAAGGTTATGATCGGTTAGACCGTACACTAATATTTTGGGAGGATGCTTATGAAAAGCGTATTGATTATAGGAATGGGAAGATTCGGCAACCACCTCTGCAGAAAGCTGGTGGAGCTGAAAAATGAAGTGATGGCAGTTGACATGAAAGAAGAGGCCATTGAGGATGTGCTGCCTCTGGTCATGAGCGCCAAGATCGGGGACTGTACCAATGTGGAGGTGCTCAACAGCCTGGGAGTGCGGAATTTCGACCTGTGCTTCGTGTGTATCGGAAACAATTTCCAGAGCAGCCTGGAAATCACAAACCTGCTTAAGGAAATGGGAGCAAAGTACGTAATCAGCAAGGCAAATCGTGATATCCAGGCAAAGTTCCTGCTGAAAAACGGGGCTGACGAAGTGGTTTATCCAAACCGTGATATTGCGGAGAAAATCGCAGTCCGCTGCAGTATGAATCACGTATTTGACTATATTGAACTGAATGAGGGCTATACAATCTGTGAGATTCCTCCTCTGAAGGAGTGGATCGGGAAGAGTATCCGGGAGGTAAGCTTCCGCAACAAATATCATGTCAGCATCCTGGGGACGAAGAGTGAAGGAAAGGTCAGCCTGCTTCCGGCAGCGGACCATCAGTTCCGCCTGGATGAACATCTGATGGTAATCGGGAAAAAAATAGATATTGATAAAATACTGAAAAATCTGTAAGATAAACGCTGAAAACAAAACCGCTGCAGGAGGTTGCCATGCCCGGAAAACAGTTGTACAGAAGACATATGATTTATGTGATAAGGATGGTGGCAATTATGCTGGTCACCGTCCTGTTTTCCACGCTTCTGAATCAGTTCGGAATCGGAAAGGAGAATATACTGATGCTTCTGATTCTGGGCGTTCTGCTGGTGGCGTACGTCACCAACGGATATCCGTACGGAATCTGTGCGTCTGTGATAGGACTGATGAGCTTCAATTTCCTGTTTACGGAACCTATCAGGACGTTTTCCATCTCCAATCAGAATGACGTGATCCTGCTGATATTTTTCCTGCTGACGGCACTGATCTCATCGAATCTGACCGTCCGCTTCCAGAAGCAGGTGAAGGTGGCCCGCGAGAATGAGCAGCTTGCCAGACAGCTTACGCTGGAGCAGGAGCGCATCCAGTTTGCAATGGAAAAAGAGCAGATGCGCAGCGGACTTCTGCGCAGTATTTCTCATGATCTGAGAACTCCTCTGACGGGAATTGCAGGGGCCAGCCGATTGATCGCGGAGTCGGGGCAGAGTCTGGACCGGGACAGCATCGTGAGTCTGGCCAGCGATATCAGCGACCAGGCCGACTGGCTGATTCAGCTTGTGGAGAATATACTGAATATGACAAAGATTGACAGCGGAAATCTGACTGTCGAGAAAAGTCCGGAGGCTGTGGAGGACGTTATCAGCAATGCGGTGGCGCATGTCAGGGGACGCATCCAGCGCCGCACGGTGGAGGTCGAGGTGCAGGATTCCGTTTTTATGGTACCCATGGACGGAAAACTGATTGTCCAGGTACTGATCAATCTTGTGGACAATGCCATTAAGAATACGAAAGAGGACGGCAGAATTGCTATCCGGGTCAGCGAGGCAGAGGGAATGGTCTGGTTTTCCGTGGAGGACGACGGATGCGGGATCGATGAGAGCATTATCAGCCGTCTGTTTGAGGAGTTTGTGACATTCCGTCCCGTCAGCCAGGATACGGGCAAGGGCATCGGACTGGGGCTGGCCATATGCCGCGCGATCGTGACGGCACACGGCGGTACAATTACCGGAAGCAACCGGGAGGAGGGAGGAGCGCGATTCTGCTTCGGACTTCCGGAGCAGGGGAGTGACGTATGAAAACCGACTGGAGAAATGAAGCAGAGAAAGACTGGTGAAGCACAGTATGGAGAGAGAGATAACTGTTCTGATCATTGAGGATGACAAATATATTTCAAATTTTATCTGTATGAGTCTGAAACAGGAGGGCTACAGATATATCAAGACATCCACGGGCCGGGAGGCGATCAGCCTCTGCTATGCCAACAATCCGGATGTGATCATTCTTGACCTGGGGCTTCCGGATATGGACGGCATTCAGGTCATTGAGCATATCAGAAGCCACTCGGAGAAGCCGATCATAGTGGTGTCAGCGCGTCAGGAGGAGGCGGAAAAAATCCGCGCTCTGGATATGGGAGCGGATGATTACGTGGTGAAACCCTTTTATATGGGAGAGCTGCTGGCCCGCATCCGTGTCGCTGTGCGCAAATCGGAGAAGACTCAGGGGACGGAGCTTCAGAGCATATTTCAGAAGGATTATCTGAAAATAGATTTTGAGAAGCGCATGGTCTTTATCGATGAAAAAGAGATCCATCTGACACCGATTGAATACAGGCTTCTTATCCTGCTGGTGAAAAACCGGGGGAAAGTACTGACACACAACCAGATTCTCGGGAGAATCTGGGGATATGAAGAAGGCGGAGATGCAAACAGCCTGCGTGTGTTCATGGCAACGCTGCGCAGAAAAATAGAGAAGGATACCACGAATCCCCGGTTTATTATCACCGAGGTGGGAGTCGGGTACCGCTTCTCCGATGAATAGGGGACTGCTGTGAGGGCAGTCCTCTTTGCGTTACTGTGATTCTATTTTATCGTGCAGCTCATTTAAGTAGACCCATCGATCCATCTTTTCTTCCAGCCGTGCTTCTGCCTCTTCCTTTTCCTGAGTCAGCGCATTCAGTTTTCCATAATTGCTGGCGTTTTGCAGGATTTCCTTTTCAAGCCTTGCAATGTTTTCTTCCAGCTCGGCAATGTCACTGTCAATGGTCTCAAATTCCTTCTGCTCCTTATAAGTGAAGCGAAGCTTTTTCTCACCGCCCCATGTCCGGCGGCTGTCTTTTTTGGAAGAATCCGGATCCGGTGTTTCATCAGCAGCACTGCATACAGACGCGTTTCCGGAAGCTTTTGCGGTATCCTGGGAGGAGATACTGCCGGAAGCTTTCGCGGCAGCCGTGCCGCGTCCTGCCACAGAACTGTATGTGCCGCCCGGCCCGCCAGGCCGTGCGTTCAGGTAATCAGAATAATTTCCCTCGTACTGCCTGAGCTGTCCCTCACCTTCAAAGGCAAATATACGGCGGGCGATGCGGTCCAGAAAATACCGGTCATGGGAGACGGTGATGACAATGCCGTCAAAATGATCCAGATATTCCTCCAGCACCTCCAGCGTTCTGATATCCAGGTCGTTGGTCGGTTCATCCAGGATCAGGACATTCGGTTCGCTCATCAGGACGCGGAGCAGATAGAGCCTGCGCTTCTCACCGCCTGAGAATTTTTCGATCCGGGACCACTGCATCGTGCCGTCGAACAGAAAGCGCTCCATCATCTGGGAGGCGGTGATGACTCCGTCAGTTGTTCTGATATATTCCCCTACTTCCTTAATATAATCAATGGCCTTCAGGGAGCAGTCCATGTATTCGCTCTCCTGGGAAAAGTAGCCGATCCGGATAGTCTGACCAACTGTAAGTGTTCCGCCGTCCGGTGCGAGATGGCCGGTGATAATATTCAGCAGCGTACTTTTGCCGCATCCGTTTGGCCCCACAATGCCGATTCTGTCATTTTTCAGAAAAATATAGGAAAAATCGCGGATCAGGTGCTTCTCACCAAAGGATTTACTGATGTCACCAAGCTCGATTGTGGTGCGTCCCATGCGGCTTGTGACGGAACTCATCTGTATCTGTGTTTCTGCGATGGGGCCGCGCTGCTCCTGCATGGCCCGGATGCGGTCAATATGGGCTTTCTGCTTGGTGGAGCGGGCGCGGGCTCCGCGGGCGAGCCATGCAAGCTCCGTGCGCAGAAGACTCTGGCGCTTGCGCTCTGTGGCGATTTCCATATTCTGCCGCTCTGATTTCAGCATCAGGTATTCTGCGTAATTGCCGGGATAACTGTAGAGTTTTCCTCTCTCAATCTCCACGATGCGCGTTGCAATACTGTCGAGGAAATAGCGGTCATGTGTTACCATAACGAGAGCGCCTGTAAATTCAGTCAGGTAATCCTCCAGCCACTGCGCCATTTCGCTGTCCAGGTGGTTGGTAGGCTCATCGAGAACGAGAATGTCCACCGGTGCCAGAACTGCGTTGGCGAGAGCAACGCGCTTTTTCTGTCCGCCGGAGAGATGCTCCATCTTTTCATCGGCAGCGGGCAGACCAAGCCTGTTGATGGAGGAGAGTGCTTCGCTCTCGATGCTCCATTCATTCAGGCTGTTTACATTATCCTTCAATATCGCCTCCAGAACAGTAGCTCCGGGCTCAAATACAGGAGTCTGAGGGAGGTAGCGGACAGTCAGGTTGCGTCCGCGGGTGACTGTCCCGCCGTCCGGTTCCTCCAGACCTGCAATGATGCGCAGAAGAGTGGATTTGCCCGTTCCGTTGATGCCGATTACGCCGATTTTTTCCCCTTCATTGACAGAGAAGTCTGTGTCATCCAGCAGCTTTCTCTCGGTAAAGACCTTGGTCAGATGTTCTGCAGTCAGTAAATTCATAATAATTATCTGTCTCCTGATATTCAAAGTAGTGAATCCGAATAGTTTCTTTCTTTTCTTCCAATATGTTATACCATACGAAGCAGAATGTGGTAAAGATTAAAATTAAATTACAGTTTTCTTACAAAATTATGTTGCGCGAATAAAAAAAAGTGTTTATAATGAAACTATCTATGCTTATGAATATGCTGTCAGTGCGCGCAGAATCATGCACTGGCATAAAACTAAGAGGTGGACAGATGAGTTATTTTGATGAACTGGGGAAATATAAGGATAATACGGCCCTGATTTCTGAGGAGGGTATTTCCCTCTCATATTCAGAGCTGGATCAGGAAGTACAGGAGATTGCGGGGATGCTTGAGCCGCGCAGCCTGATGTTTGGTTTCTGCAGTAATACCGTAGGTTCGGTCTGCGGTTATCTCGGTGCGCTGAACGCAAAGACAGTCCCGTATCTTTTGGATGCACACACCAATGAGGTGCTGGTTGCTTCTCTGATCGATGTTTACAGACCTGCGTATTTGTATCTTCCGCAGGAGCTGGCACAGAGATACGAACAGTATGAGAAGATCTACGAAAAGTACAGTTACGTACTTTATAAAACAAATTTCAGGCAGTCCTACCCACTGTATGAGGAGCTGGGACTGCTGCTGGGTACATCCGGTTCCACCGGAAGCCCGAAGCTGGTGCGTCAGAGTTACCGCAATATCCAGTCAAACGCAGAGGCCATTGCAGAGTATCTGGAACTGGACGAGACTGAGCGTCCCGTCACGACGCTTCCTATGAACTACACGTACGGTCTTTCTATTATCAACAGCCATCTGCTGGTGGGTGCAGCGATTCTGCTGACGACGAAACCCATTGTCGGCAGAGAGTTCTGGGATTTCATGAAGAAAAATGGTGCCACATCCTTCGGCGGTGTTCCGTATACCTATGAGATGCTGAAACGCGTGCGTTTCTTCCGCATGGATCTTCCGGATCTGCGCTATATGACGCAGGCGGGAGGAAAGCTGGCGCCGGAGTTGCACCGTGAGTTTGCCCAGTATGCCCAGGAAAATGGCAAACGCTTTATTGTCATGTACGGTCAGACCGAGGCGACGGCGCGTATGTCATGGCTTCCGTATGACAAGTCTCTTGAGAAGTACGGCAGCATGGGAATTGCAATTCCGGGCGGAAGATTTTCTCTGATTGATGTGGACGGGAAAGAGATTGCTGAGCCGGAGATCACCGGGGAGCTGGTATATGAGGGCCCGAATGTCACACTGGGCTATGCGGTGTGCGGGGAGGATCTGGCAAAGGGAGATGAGCGGCACGGACGTCTGGAGACAGGCGATATGGCGAAGCGTGATGCGGACGGTTTCTATTACATTGTCGGCAGAAAGAAGCGTTTCCTGAAGCTGTTCGGCAACCGCATTAATCTCGATGAGATAGACCGGATGATCAAAGCGCAGTTTGACTATCTCGACTGTGCCACCACCGGTACCGACGAGTGTATGGAGGTCTATATCACGGATGCTGGCTGCAGTGAAGCAGTCAGAGAATTCCTGATTGACCGTACACATATCAATGCCAGTGCGATCCGGGTGAACGTCATAGACGCGATCCCGAAAAACGAGGCAGGAAAAACATTATACGTTGAACTTGGAAAGGAAAAAGCAAATGAACGAACTGATTGAAGCTTTAAAGCGCGTGAACCCGAAGATTGACTACGAAAATGAGAAGGCACTGATCACAGACAAGGTAATCGACTCCATCGATATGACTTCCATTCTTGCGGAGCTGGAGGAGACCTTTGACATCGAGATCGACATGGAATACATCGTTCCGGAGAATTTCGATTCTGTGGAAGCCATGTGGGACATGATTCAGGAATTAATGGATTAAGCATACAGAGAGCCGGCACAGGGCAGCGGCGGACCGTCATGAACGGTTTCTGACGCTTTCCTGTGGCGGATTTGCGTACGGAGGAACAGAATGACATTTGTACAGTTTAACTTTCTGGTATTTCTGCTGGCAACGTTCTGCGTGTTCTACATATGTCCTGTCAAATATAGATGGATCGTACTTTTAGGCGCCAGCCTTATTTTTTATGCAATTGCCGGAGTGAAGTACCTTCCATTTATTTTTGTGACTTCCTTTTCCGTGTATTTGGCAGGAAAGAGGATGGGCGCCATCTACGAGGAGCAGGAGAGGGCCTGCAGTGGGGAGACGCTGACCAGAAAAGAGAAAAAAGAATTAAAGGAAAAAGCAAAGGCACGCTGCCGGAAAATCCTGGTGGCGCTGCTGGTACTGAATATCGCGATCCTGTGTGTCAGCAAATTTACGAAATTCTTTGTTGACCCGATCAACAGCCTGCTTCTGCATTTCGGCGGAAACGGCGGATTTTCGGCGGAGATGATCATTGTCCCGCTGGGAATTTCCTATTATACGTTCTCCTGCCTCAGCTATCTGATGGATGTGTACTGGAAACGTGTGGGATGTGAAAAGAACTATTTCCGCTTCCTGCTTTACGCGTGCTATTTCCCGCATATTCTGCAGGGACCGATTGCGCGTTACGGAAGACTGGGAGAGCGGCTGAAAGCAGAGCTGCGCTTTGATTATCAGCGTGTGTGCTTCGGTGTGCAGCTTATGATCTGGGGCTTTATTAAAAAGTTGATTATAGCCAACCGTGTGGATATGTTTGTCAGTGACATGTATGCCAGATATGCGGAGATGCGCGGATTTGCATTTATTGTCGCCGCACTGATGGATGTCCTGTATATTTATTCCGATTTCTCAGGATGTATGGATATTGCCCGCGGTGCGTCACAGATTTTCGGAGTGGAGCTTGACCTGAACTTCAACCACCCGTTCTCTTCAAAGACAGTACCGGAATTCTGGCGCAGATGGCATATGTCCATGGGCGGATGGTTCAGGGATTACGTATATATGCCGCTTTCCTCCTCAAAGCTGGTAAAGAATATCAGCCGCCGGACTAAGGGAAAGATGCCGGACGGTCTGTCACGTGTGCTTGTGACGGCTATTCCTGTTACGGTGACATGGGTGCTGACAGGTCTGTGGCACGGCACCGGGAAGACGTACGTTGCCTGGGGTATTTATTACTCCTTCATGATTCTGATGTCCGTATGCTTTGGTGAAGATCTCCATAAACTGGCGGTCAGGGCAGGGGTGGATACGGAATCCTCATCCTGGAAGATGTTTCAGATGGCCAGGACGACACTGATTTTTGCAGGCGGACGTCTCCTGACGCGGCCGGACGGTCTGTGGAAGACGAAGCTGATTGCAAAGAGTATTCTGACTGATTTCAATCCCTGGGTTCTGTTCGACGGCACCCTGTTTAAATACTCGTTCACTGTGAAGGACATGAACGTCATAGTTGTTTTCCTTGTGATCTTTGCTCTCGTCAGCCATTATCAGCAGAGCGGTTCTGTGCGTGAGTGGATTGCGAAGCAGGGAATTGTGTTCCGCTGGGGACTGATTATTCTCGCGGTTCTGTCGGTAATGGTGCTTGGCGTTTACGGACCGGGTTACAATGCGTCATCGTTTGCGTATATGGCATATTAGGCAACGGAGGATATTATGAAGAAAAAACGTATAGCTAAAGTGGCAGGCATACTGCTGGTTCTGTTTCTGTGCGTCATGTATCTGACGGATATCCTGGCGATGAAATGGAGATATCCGTGCTATGAGAGTATTGTGCCCACGAGGTTCTATGATCTTGACAAAAATTCCGTTGAAGTCTGCGTCCTGGGGAGCAGCCAGGTCGTATACGGAATCTCGGGTATGGAACTGTACGGAGAGTATGGAATCTCAGCATACAGTCTCGGGACGGCTCTCCAGCCGATCGAGGCCAGCTACACATGGCTGCAGGAATGCAATAAGACACAGGATATCAAGCTGCTGGTCTTTGATGTCAGCATGCTGTTTGAATATTCCGATGAGGCGCGTTACCGCCAGGCTTATGACAATATGAAGCTTTCTCTGACGAAGCTTAAGGCGGTCTGGGAGCACTGTCAGGAAAGCAGTACCGCTGACCCGTTTATCAGCTACATTTTCAAGATTGTCAAATATCACAATCGCTGGAGCGAGCTGGAAAAGGATGACTTTACCATTCAGACACAGGATCATCCGATTTTCCGCGGCAATTATGCGTATGCGCTCAGCGATCCGGTCAATATTGACAAGGTTGCATACGACAATGACGGCTACGACCCGTCGCTGACCATGAATCCGGATCAGCTGAAATATTTCGAGATGATTCTGGATTACTGTGAAAATGAAGACATAGAAGTTCTTCTGATCAAGACTCCGAAGTCCAGCTGGAGCCTGACAAAGCATATGCTGATGGAAGAGTATGTGGAGGAACACGGCCTCACATTCCTTGAGTTTTCTTCAATGGAGATGATGGAGAAGCTGGGAATCGATCCCTCTCGTGATTTCCGTGACAGCGATCATCTGAATCTGATCGGTGCCCAGAAGCTTTCCAGATATCTGGGTGCGTATATAAAAGAAAATTATGAGCTGACAGATTTCAGGAAGGTGGAAGGATACGACGACCAGAATTATGGACGTTATCTGGAACGCATGGAGGACAGCAAGGTACAGCTGGCTACGAATGTGACAGAGTACTTTGAATATCTGAACAATCCGAGATACGAAGCGGTGCTCCAGGTGACAGGTGACCCATCCGGTTATTATACAGAGGAGCTGGCTGCAGCAATGAAGGCTGCCGGACTGACTGTGAACCTGAATGAGCTGGGCGGTCAGAGATATTCCGCATGGCTGAAGGCAGGAAAGTGCCAGTACGAGACTACCTCTTTGGAAAATCTGGAATATACGGACCGTTTTGCAGACGGTATCGGTTTCCGTACCTTCAGCAATTATGACAGCGACTCTACCTGCAGAATGCGTGTCAATTATGAAAATCATGTTTTCCAGAACCGCGGCCTGAATATTCTTGTATACGACGTGGAAAATCATTCGGTTGTTGACAAGAGCACTGTATATTATGATGCTCTGTTGGGTGCTCCTGTTATGCAGAAGAATAATGCGGCGGAGTATGCGACAAGATAGGAGATGGAATGGGAGCAAAGGTGACAAGAATCGCAAAATGGGACAATTTCAAACTGTTTCTGATCATCTGTGTGGTCATTGGGCATGCAGTGAAGCCGGAACTGGAGGTTTCACGGTCTGCCCGCGAGGCATACTGGTTTATTTACCTGTTTCATATGCCTGCATTTGTACTGGTTTCAGGCATGTTTGCAAAGCGTTCGATCAGGGAGAAGAGATATGACAGGGCATTCATGTTTCTGCTGCTGTTTTTCCTGATCAAGTTTCTCGTATTCTTTGTCAGGCTTCTTCTGGGAGAGCGGATCAGTATATCACTGTTTACTGCCTCCGGCACGGAATGGTATGCGTTTGCACTGTTTGTCTACTACCTGCTGACAATGTTTCTGCAGCAGTTTGACAAAAAGTACATTATGACGGCTGTGCTGATACTGGGCTGTGTGGCGGGATATGATACTTCTCTGGGTGACTATCTCGTTCTGGCAAGATTGTTTACGTTCTTTCCCTTTTTCTTTGCCGGGTACTGTCTCAGCTCGGAAAGTGTGCTTGCTTTTACGGGAAAGAGAGTAGTGAAAGTATTGGCGGTGCTGCTGATTGTTGCTGCTGTACTGGTCAGCATTCTGCATGTCGACGACGTCTTCTGGACCGTCGATCTGCTGAAAGGGAATACATCCTATCGGATTATCGAAAGAGATATCAGAATATACGGAGGCCTGATGCGGCTTGGCCAGTATATAATCTCAACGGCGCTTGTGTTTGCGCTGTTTGCACTGATTCCTGCCAGGAGATTTCCGTTTACCTGGATGGGACGCAGCACATTGCCTGTCTACGCTCTTCATTATGCGCTGATTGAGCTCTTTAACGGCGGAATGAAGGGGACGGAGCTTTTGAAAAAGCTTTGTCCGGATTATTACGTGATTCTGCTTGTGATTATGTCTGTTCTGCTTGTTTGTATACTTTCGACGAAGCCCTTTGTTCTGCTGGTGAATCGACTGATCGTGCCGAAGAAGGCGGGAAGTACGGAGGACAAAAGCGTATGAGTGAAAAGATTCAGCTTTACTGCATTCCCTATGCAGGCGGAACGACAGAAGTATTTCAGGAGCTGGCACAGCTTCTGGGGGATCAGGTCCTTGTATCCTGTATCGAATATGCAGGTCACGGTGCGCGAAAAGCGGAGAATTTTTACGGGGATTTTGCCCGGCTTGCAGAGGATGTGTACGGGCAGATGCAGAAGGTGCGCAGAGCGGATATTCCCTTCGCGCTCTTCGGCTACAGTATGGGAAGCATCGCCGTATATGAGCTTCTGTGGAGATATCTGGCAGACTGTCCTCCTCAGCATATTTTTCTTGCAGCTCATGAGGCGCCGGATATTGAGTGGGAGAGCAAAGCCTATGCGTCTCTCGATGATGACAGATTTATGGATATGCTGATCGGATTCGGAGGATTTGAGGAATCGAACCGAAAGCTTCTGAAAAACAGGTTTTTCCGTCGGCTTTATTATCAGCCGATCCGGGAGGACTATCGGCTGCTGGCAGATTATCATATGGATGAGATGCATCTGCTGCCGTCTGATACCACCGTATTTTATGCTCCGGCGGATATCACGGAGGATCAGATCATGACCTGGACCAGGTTTGCATCAGGCAGAATGGAGTACGTAGCGCTTGGAAAAAACCATTTCTTTATCCGTGAACACGCGCAGGAGATGGCGGAAATCATGAAGCGGGAAATGGGAATCTGACAGGTGGCAGTCGGAGAAAAATAAACGGGCCGATGGAAAGAACGGCGGAGAGATGGTTCTCAAACGTCTGTAAATGGGACTCGATGAACAATAGAAACAGGATCTGAACACAGAGAGAAGAAGCAATTCTTCTTTCCGGGTACGTTTCAGATCCTGTTTTGTCGTTCTGTAAATTCGCGAGGGTGTGCGAAGCAGACTTTCTATGTCACAGAAAATTTTCTGTAATGTTTTGTGACAGGAAAGTTCCTCGGTGCCGGTTTCTCTGACAGGTTGGTTCCATGATGACGTTACAGTCAGGAATACAGATACACATAACTGGCATCCGGGTACTGCTCATGAATTTTCTCATACTGCTCCTTCTGGCAGCTGATCGTGTGCAGCTTTGGAATCCGATCCAGTCCGTCGAAGCTCTTACAGTCGGCTCCGTAAATAGCAAGTGTTTCCAGATTTTCCAGACAGGACATTTCCTCAAAGCTTTCCACAGAGACTGTAGTGAGACAGAGTTCTCTCAGGGAAGGAAGAGAGGGAGTTCCGATCACAAGAGTCAGATTCTGGCTTCCGAAGAAATCAAGGCATTCCAGATCAGAAAATACGGAAAGATCCTCCAGAGAAACTGTGCTGGAATGATGGAATGACAGACGCACAAGCGGAATCTGGCTGATATCCGTCAGAATTTCCCGGGAAAGCGTATCGAGGGTGAGATCCTTCAGGTAAGGAAGCGAATTAAGCTGCGAATAGTCGTCCAGATTCTGCTGATACAGATTCAGCTCCTCAATATGGCAGTTTTCCAGTCCCTCCAGTGACCGGATACCGGTGTTGCTGATGTTCAGCGACACAAGATTTGTCAGTGTGGAGAGGACCGAGGTATCTGTGATTTCCAGCGATGCGGCAGTCAGGGAGACGATATTCGGATTCCCGGCAAGAGGACTAAGATCAGTCAGCGGATTGTAACCGATGCCGAGATGGGTGATCTTCGTATCCTCCAGCAGGGAAATGTCACTGATCTGCTGCCTGTAAAGGCTCAGCGTATCCAGGTTTGGCATATGTGTAATATCCTCCAGAGAGCGGATTGTCCCTTTCTGCTTATACAGACTGCTATCCCTTACCTCCTCGTTATAAAATAGTGGGTATTCTCCACGAAGCCAGACCTCCTCATCATCTGAATAAATATGGAGCCCGAAAATATGAAGCTCTGTGATCTTAGACAAATCGTCCACTGTGACAGGCCCTTCCGGAATACTGAGCTGAGCGCGGACAGCCTCCTCAATCAGAGGCTCTGCAAAAGTGTATGCCGCATCAGGCGAAAAATTCTGTTGATTGTCCTGTGTGGTGTCCGCCGGTAACCCCGGATCGTCAGAAGGAGAGACGATTTCAGACGGGTTCTGAATGCTGTATTCCGGGTTTTCGGTTTCCATCAGCTTCAGCTGTCTGAACTGTGTTCCGCACAGGGATGCAAGGGCAAGATTGACCATAAGGAGAAACACGCATGCAGCAGAAAGATATTTTCGCTTCCGGTTCCGGAAATCATTTTGACGTACTTTTGTATATCTGGCCCGCAGAAGATCAGGAAGAAGCTCGTTTGTGGACTGATATCGCCTGCCGGGGTCAAACATGGTCAGTTTCCGGATGATATGTGCCAGATCAGGAGGAAGCTCCGAGAGATTCTGGTCCTGAATATTATATTCTCCGGTGATACAGTAATACAGAAGGATACCGAGGGAGTAAAGGTCACTGCGCATATCTGTCTGCTGATAACCGAACTGTTCCGGAGGTGCAGTGAGCTTCGTTCCCATGATAAACGTGTCACTTCGCTTTTTCGGATGATAAAATCTGGAAATACCGAGATCAATAAAGTGGCAGGTGCCCTCCGAATCAATTACGACATTCTGCGGCTTTATGTCACGGTGTATCAGCGGTGGATGCATGGTGTGCAGAAAATGAAGCAGTTCCGTCAGAGAAATCAGGTAATCAAGGGCCCGCTCAGGCGGCAGCCCCGGTTTTTTGAAATTCGTTTCGCACAATTCCTCCAGAGTCTTTCCTTCGATGTAAGTGCGGATATAGAACAGAACGGTTTCCGGCTCCCGGGAGCCGTCAGCAGACAATGGGATCGCCTGACCGTCGGCAGAATAACAGGCAAGCGAAACAGGAGACGGAAATGTACCTGTGATCCAGGTTTCCCTCTCCTGATGGATATGCTCCAGTATATTGTTTTCATTGATCAGTGATTCCGCAAGGACTGGATCAGATGCCGTCTTCAGCAGGAACAGCCTGTCCGTTGATTTTTCACAGAGCAGATAAGTGGCAGCCTGCTCCGAATATCTCAGACAGGAGCGAATTACATATTTCGCGCCAAGCTCGTCCGGCAGGATCAGATCTTCATGTCCGACGAAAGCAGTCATGTATTTTCCTCCCTGTACAGCGGCAGCTCATGCTCCCTGATCAGAAAATCATTCGTCTGCTGCATGGTATATTTTTTTTCAATCGCAAAAATGATTGCAGCATCCCGCCTGACCTTCGGATACAGCTGCCCCTGATGAGACAGGCGCAGCAGCTGGTTCGTCTCCGCAAGCGTAGCCGACATACAGAGACAGATGCGCAGAATGATATTGCGCCCGGGCATCTTCTGGCCGCTCAGAATATGGTAAAAATATGAGCGCTCAATGCCGCTGCTGCCGATAATATCCTTTGGCGTCAGCTGACGTTTCTCCATAATACTGTACAGATAATGACAGAAAACAGGCTCTGCCTCTTTATCATGAAAAGCCTCTGTCACCTCAGAAAAGCGCCCGGATTTTTTGATAATGGAAAGAAGCTGAGACGTAGTCAGGCTGTTTTTGCGTTGCTTCTTCAAAACAGATACCTCCATAAATCAGAAACGGTTACGAGAAGTATAGCACATCCTGTAAGGAACTGGCAATCTTTCGGGTTTTTAGTCGAAAAAAGTCTTCTGATGGAACACAAAAATTACATCCTGATTTACAGAAGGGCAGCAAAAGACAGATGAAATTAAAGTCACAATATGAATAAATAAGCAACATAATATTTGACAAATACACAGTGATTAATTATAATAAAAAGTACTCACATACTCATTTCAGATGATCTGTTCTTAATTTCATGGTTGCGTTTACCGCAATTTTCACAACCCACCTGTTCACACAAATAATGATATGATACAATGAAAGGAAAGAAGCCTATGGCGAAAGAAACAAGAAAACATAATATAGTACCGCTGAAAGATTTGAACCTGACGAACCGCTTCCTGTTTGACGAGGTGATGGAGGATCCGCAGACCCAACAGGATGCGCTCAGTATCATTCTCAGCAGAGAAGTCTCTTTGCTGCAGCGCAGTGAGACAGAGAAAGAGTTGCGGATATCTCCGCTGATCCGATCCGTGCGGATGGATGTTTTTTCCATGGATGAAGAACAGACGGTCTACAATACAGAGATGCAGTCTTCCAGAAAGACAGACCTGGAAAAGCGCAGCAGATATTATCAGGCTTTACTCGATACGTCGCTTCTGGAACCGGGGATTCCGAATTACAGTCTGTTGAATCAGTCCTATCTCATTATGATTATGACATTTGATCTGTTCGGATATGGGAAATACCGCTACACATTCCAGCCCGTATGTCAGGAGGTGCCGGGATGTGTGCTGGAGGACGGAACAGTCAGGATATTTCTGAACACCAAGGGGAAGAATGACGACGAGGTTTCCGGGGAGCTGGCAGAATTCCTGCACTACCTGGAGCAGACGACGGATGAGAATGCAAAAAGCATGGGCAGCGACAGAATCCGCCGCATCCATGAACGTGTGCAGAAAGTCAAATCCAGCGAGAAAGTCGGGGTAAAGTATATGCAGGCGTGGGAAGAGAGATATTATGATATGCAGGAAGCGAGAGAAGAAGGAATAAAAGAAGGAATAAAAGAAGGAATAGAAGAAGGCATAAAAGAAGGCAGAAAAAAAGGGCAGATAGAAGGAGAGCATGAAAAACTGAAAAAACAGATCATGAAGAAGCTGCAGAAAAATAAAACAGAAGAGCAGATAGCAGAGGAGCTGGAAGAGAGTCTGGAAACGGTACAGGCAATTATTACTGAAATTACGGGCATAAATCAGAATAGTATATGTGAAAAACACCAGAAAATGATTGATTTCCCATCTGATAAATAATATAATCTGTATATTGGTACTTGTTGATTTGGGCTGATTTGCACTGATTTGCACAGAAGTGCATATTGGCCTGAATTTGTATATGCACAGTGTCAGGAAACATGACCGAACTGAAAAGTCTTCTGTCAGGACACCGAACAGCAGAAGCATTTTGCTATAATTTTCCCTATGGACATGCAAAAACATATGTAAAAAGGTATATGTGCAAAAAAGGAGGGCTTATATGAAGAGAAAATACCTGGCTTTGTTTATGGCTCTGGTAACAACCTGCTCACAGATTGCAGGGACATGTTCTGTCGCTATGGCGGAAGAAATGATTGTGGAATCCGTTCCGGATGTTTCTGCGGATGAGCTGGAGCTGCTTGCGGACGATGATTTCACATTGATACCGGATGATGAACCATCATCTGACATTGCTTCTGAACTGCCAGAAGCTGATGGAAACGGCGAAGCAGATGTGCTGAATTTCGGTGCGGATGGATCGTCGGAAGAGGATGGCACTGACACAGAAGTGATTCTGGATGCAGACACTGTGGAAGAAAGTAATGTGAATGATCTGTCAGGCGGAGAAATCACAAAAGGAGCCGGTCAGCAGGCGGCTGATGCGACAGATGGTTCCTCGACGGAAGGGATTCAGGGAGAAGTATATGATGAAGTGGAAGATGTGATCTCACTGAATCTGAGTGAGGGAGAATTTCTTTCCGGTATCGAAGTGGTCGATACGGCTGCTGTAGAGGCAATGGAGCTGAACGGGGAAGATGGCTCTGTTGAGAGTGATGAAAAAGTAAATAATTATTATGATTACAGATTCAGCGACTGGTATGCTTTGCCGGGATGGACTTATGATATTAATAAAGATTTTGAATGTCGTATAGAAACAGATGAATCAGCCCCCCAGACTGTTTCTGTGCAGGTCACCAATGTAGAAATAGATAGGAATGCAACAGATACGGTGAATCAGGATGGAGAACAGGTTCCTGTTGTGTCTGTTGATGTGGATGAGGAACGCTCGGATCCAGGTGTAGTCAGTGTAACAGGAAATGCAGAAGATGGATGGACGATACTTGCGAATCAGTATGGCCGCTCATGGATTAATCTGACGTATAAATGTGTAGATGATGACAAAGAGGCTGTACATTCTTTTGACGTGTTCGTAAATGGTGAAATTTACGGTGTCGATCTTGGCTCAGAAAAAGGCATCAGGCAGGCGCTTCCGGGTGAGTCATTTGTGCTGACGGCGAATGCCTGGAGACGTTGCTATGATGCAGAAAATGACAGATGGTATTACGGTGACACACGTGATGTGGAACTGGATT
>SFEV01000086.1 GCA_004557975.1 Lachnospiraceae bacterium | reverse complement strand
CTTTTCTCTGGCATTTAAAAAGCATACAGGCTATTCACCCACATCATACCGGGAAATGTCGAGAGGTGAAACGGACGGAACAGAGGTCTGACAGCCATGGTTGATCCGGGGACTGTCAGGAATCAGGATATCCTTCCGGGGAATATAAGATATGGAATAAAGATAGAAAAAGAAAGGGCTGCCGATTAAAACGACAGCCCTTTCAGACATACATATTCTTAAAGCTTTACTACATTAGCAGCCTGCATTCCGCGAGCGCCTTCTGTCAAATCATAAGAAACTGCCTGTCCTTCTTCGAGGGTCTTGAATCCTTCGCCCTGGATTGCAGAAAAATGAACGAAAACGTCAGAACCATTTTCGCCTGTAATAAAACCATAACCTTTTTCTGCGTTGAACCACTTAACTGTACCCTTATTCATTTTGGTACCTCCTAATAAAATTGCTCGTTACAGACAACCACGACCGATTGTACCGCAACTTCCTATTCATGATCGGAAAAAAAACACTAACCGTTATAGACTATAAAGGTGTCATTTCATAATCTATAACAGTTAGTGAAATACTTTACCCGATCAATCTGTTTGCAGTTTCATTATAGCACAATTTGTAATCGTGTCAAGAGAAATAGAGACGTTATTCTTCTATTACAGCAATCTCTGTATCGGTTTCTTCGTCGCCGGAATCTTCGTCCGCGTCAAGCTCCACTTCGATGATATCTCCCTCCTCAGAGAGATCTTCGCCGGAAAAATCATCTTCATAATAGAGCTCATCTGTATAGACTTCCTCTGTCACCTCAGCGGATCCGTACAGGAGATCTGCGGCCATGGACTCATACAGAGACCAGATCAGTGTCTCTCTCGTATAGTCATTTTCAAAGTCAGCGGCGCTCTCGTATTCATAGTAAGGAGCATTCTCCTCGAGGTACGCAAAGTATTCCTCCTGGGTCATGGTAAGATCGTTTTCCGCACAGATGGCGCTTACCAGGAGTCTGCGGTTCACCGATGCTTCAATTTCCTCACGGATATCATCCTCGGTGATGCCGAATAATTCATAAATCTCATCCTCGTCTGTAGTACCGGCAAAAGCGGCATAGAAGGAGAGAAGCTCGTCCTTGCAGGAATCGTACAGCTCCTGCGGATAGGAGGAGAATTCAGATCTTGCCACAGCTTCCTCCAGCAGAGCATCAATGGCGTCGGAGTAGCTGATCTCTTCGTATTCGCTGACAAGTGCTTCGCGGATGGCTTCCTCATATTCGTCTTTGGTCGTATAATCAGTATATTCGGCCAGGTATTCCTCATTGTATTCCGGAACAATAAGCTCACTGACACCGGTAATATCCGCTGTGAAATCAACGGTCTGGTCAGCCCATTCCTCTATCCAGATATCGGAATCGAAGGAGATGGAAAACTCCAGATGGTCACCCGTCTTTGCACCGATAAGCTGTTCGTCAAATTCCGGACCGTAATCTTCCATACCGATATTGAAGTATGTGCTCTCGACATACGGCTCCTCATCGCTGCCCTGTACGGAGCTGGTGAGATCCAGATAAACGATATCATTTGCAGCTGCGGCCCGGTCCACCTCAACTTCCTCACTGCAGGTGTCGAGATCATAGTCGATACGCTCCTGTACCATATCGTCAGTAATTTCATACGTATATTTCGTGATTTCGATTCCTTCCAGGTCACCGAGTTTCACATACTGGTCGACATCTTTGACCAGATAATCGGATGGTGTAACAGGCTCAAGCGGCTGCTCGGATTCTGATTCTTCTTCATCACCGTCAACCAGAACAGCTTCATCAGCATCGTCAGCTGCTGCTTCGTCACCGGCATCATCAGATGCTGTCTCATCATCAGCTGATGCCTCATCACCAGCTTCAGTATCTGCAGCCTCATCACCAGCTTCATCAGCTGTGTCGCTATCCTCAATGGCTTCAGTATCCGCAGCCTTTGCCTCTGTCACAGCTTCTGTAGCAGCCCCGGTCTCAACCTTGCTGCTGTTATTGCCGCAGGCAGTGAGAGATACTGCTGCAACCAGTCCCAGAAGGACAAAAAGACTTTTTCTGTTCATGATATTGTTTCCTTTCTGTAATGCAATGTTAATAAAAATATAACATCTGATTGAAAAACTGTAAATAGATTTTTTCTCAGAACACAGATTTTTCACTTTTATCTTTTCAGGAAAAGTAGGCTGTGCTATGATTAAATACAGGGTAAAATGCAACACAAAAGAAAATAATGCTCAGAGGGGAAAATAAAATGGCTTATATCGAAATTCCGGAAAAAGCGGCGCGGATTCTGCAGATTCTTCACGAAAACGGTTATGAGGCGTATGTGGTGGGAGGCTGTGTCCGCGATTCAATTCTGGGACGTATCCCGGGTGACTGGGATATTACGACCTCCGCATCGCCAGAGCAGGTAAAAGCATTGTTTCCGCGTACCATAGATACGGGAATCCAGCACGGTACTGTGACTGTTATGGATGGAAAAGAGGGCTTTGAGGTGACGACATACAGGATTGACGGAGCGTATGAGGACTGCCGTCATCCGAAGGAGGTTGTGTTTACCTCCAGTCTTACAGAGGATCTGAAGCGAAGAGACTTTACGATCAATGCCATGGCATACTCCCGTGAGAGTGGTCTGGTGGATGAATTCGGCGGACTTGCGGATCTGGAGAACCGTAAGATACGGTGTGTCGGGAATCCGGAGGAACGCTTTGGTGAGGATGCCCTGCGGATGATGCGCGCTGTACGGTTTGCAGCGCAGCTCGGATTTGAGCTCACGCAGGATGTAAAGGATGCGATTCGGAAGATGGCGGATGCGCTGGATTTCGTCAGTGCAGAGAGGATTCAGGCAGAGCTTGTGAAACTGCTTGTTTCACCGAATCCTCATTGGATCAGGCTGGCCTATGAGTGTGGGATCACTTCAGTGATCATGCCTCAGTTTGACCGCATCATGGTTCAGCGCCAGAATAATTCACACCATATTTATACGACAGGGGTACACACGCTCGTCGCACTTCAGAATATTCCGGCGGACAAGGTGCTGCGCCTGACCATGCTGTTCCATGATATGGGAAAGCCGGATGTAGTCGTGACAGATGAAAATGGAAAGGACCATTTCCGCGGACACGCTGCCTACAGCGAAAAGACGGCGTACAAAATTATGAAAGATCTGAAGTTTGACAATGATACGATTGCAGCAGTCTGCAATCTTGTCCGGAACCATTCCTGGTATCCTCAGCTCACCGGCAAGGACGTGCGCTTCTGCGCGCATCAGATGGGGCCGGAGCTGTTCGATTCATTCCTGCTGGTGAAGCGTGCCGATATTATGGCGCACCATCCGGATGTGGTGGCACAGAAGCTTGACTATCTGAAAGAAGTGGCCCATATCTGGAATGATGTAAAGCTGCATGGAGACTGTCTGACGCTGAAAGACATGGCGCTTACCGGCAAAGATCTGATTGAGGATGGAATGGAACCGGGGCCGACAATCGGAAATGTACTGCAGAAGCTTCTTGAGGAGGTTCTGGAATTTCCGGAGAGAAATCAGAAGGAGTATCTGCTGGAACAAAGCCGCAGACTGAGAGAACAGATAACAGGAGGATGACAGTATGAGATCTCCGCTGACGACACTGTGCTATGTGGAACAGGATGACAAATATCTGATGCTGCACCGTGTCAGCAAGAAGAATGATGTAAATAAGGATAAATGGATCGGGATCGGCGGTCATTTTGAGGAGGGAGAGAGCCCGGAGGAGTGCCTTCTGCGTGAGGCGAAGGAAGAGACGGGACTGACACTGACCTCCTTCAGGTTTCGCGGGATTGTGACGTTTGTGGCTGAAGGATGGACACCGGAGTATATGTGTCTCTACACTGCGGATGGATTTGAGGGAGAGATGATTCCGTGCAACGAGGGCTGCCTGGAATGGGTTCCAAAATCAGAGGTCACGAAGCTGAATCTGTGGGAAGGCGACAAGATTTTTCTGAAGCTTCTGGCGGAGGAAGCCCCGTTTTTTTCCATGAAGCTGGTGTATCAGGGGGATATTCTGAAATACGCTGCTGTTGATGGGAAAGCTCTGGAGCTGTTTGACGTCTGTGACGAGCATGGAGTTCCCACCGGGAGAGTGACGGAGCGTTCTGTGGCGCACGCGTCAGGCATCATGCACCGTACCGCGCACATCTGGGTCGTGCGTGAGAGTGCTGATGGCGGCTGGGAGCTGCTGCTTCAGAGACGAAGTGCGGACAAGGCGTCGTTTCCTCTGTGTTATGACACGTCAGCGGCAGGCCATGTGAGCGCGGGGGATGATTATGAAGAATCCGCGTACAGAGAGCTGCAGGAAGAGCTGGGGATTACAGCCCGGCCGGGAGAGCTGGAGTATGTCGGGCTTTATGACAGCGGTGATATTGAGGCGTCTTTTCATGGAAAGCCTTTTCATGACAGGGAGATTTCCGCTGTCTATGTATACAGAAAAGATGTGGATGAAACAAGGCTCTGCCTCCAGAAGGAGGAGGTTGACTCTGTACGGTGGATGAAGTATGAGGAATGCTGTGCCATTGCGAAGCAGAATGACAGCAGGTTCTGCATTCATCCGAGGGAGCTGGAGCTTCTGGGGCGCTGTCTGGGAGCGCACACGGAGAACGGGATCGTATGCTCCTGAAGCACAAATAGTACGATTGAAAGTGCATTTGAAGGTACATTGATAACTGTTTAGATTTATATGAGGAGAAATTGTTATGAAAAAAACATCTTTGAGAAATCCCCTCCTGCTGCTTTTGACAGCAGTCATCTGGGGGGTGGCTTTTGTTGCGCAAAGCGTAGGCATGGACTACGTCGGCGGATTTACGTTTAACTGTACGCGCTGCATCATTGGCGGTACCGTGCTGATTCCGTGCATTTTTCTGCTGGATCGCCTGAAAGGAAAGACTTCTTCTGCCCAGGCATCTTCCGATGTATCATGCGAAGGCGGACAGGAGGACGGAAAACGCAGCTGTAAGACAGAGACAGCCGCACAGCGCTCCAAACAGCGCCGTATATTGGTGGTCGGGGGAATCTGCTGCGGAACTGCGCTGTTTGTCGCAAGCAACCTGCAGCAGTTCGGAATCAAGTACACGACAGTGGGGAAAGCCGGATTTATTACCGCCATGTATATTATTATTGTACCGGTGATCGGCATTTTCCTGAAAAAGACAACGGGGCTGAAAATCTGGGTCAGTGTGGCTCTTGCGGTGGCAGGCCTTTATCTGCTCTGCATGACTGAGGGGTTCTCCCTGGGCTTCGGAGATATTCTTGTGCTCCTGTGTGCAGTGATGTTCTCCGTACACATTCTGGTAATCGATTACTTTTCGCCGCGGACAGACGGCGTGAGGATGTCCTGCATCCAGTTCTTTGTCTGCGGTATTCTCTCCGGTATCGCCATGCTGATTTTTGAAAAACCGAGCCTTGATGCGATTTTTCAGGCATGGATGCCGATTCTGTATGCCGGAGTCATGTCCTGCGGTGTAGCTTACACACTTCAGATTGTCGGACAGAAAGATATGGATCCGACGATTGCTTCCCTGATTCTGAGCCTTGAGTCGGTGGTTTCCGTACTGGCCGGATGGCTGCTGCTGGGACAGAAGCTGAGCGCCCGCGAACTGTCAGGCTGTGTGCTGATGTTTGCGGCGATTATTCTTGCACAGCTCCCGGAACGAAAAAGCCATGGGGAAGTCGGAAATGCTGCCGTAAAGGGAGAGTAACCGGCATTCTTGCTGCGAGGTGCGCGTCATGCTTTGCATGACATAACACATCTGCGCACCTGCGCAATCCTCCGGAAAGATTCAGTCAGAAAGGCGTATGGAACGAAAATATGGAAAAGACAGAATACGGCAGCAGAGATAAACTGCTGCAGAGCTGTACCCTGTGTCCGCGGGAATGCAGGGTAGACCGGCTGTCCGGCAGGAAAGGACGCTGCCATGCTGATGGCCGCGTGAAAGTGGCACGTGCTGCGCTGCACATGTGGGAAGAACCGTGTATTTCCGGGACAGAAGGATCAGGCGCAGTATTTTTTTCCGGCTGTTCCCTCGGCTGTGTTTATTGCCAGAACAGGGAAATATCGGGTGGACAGAGCGGACTGGAAATTACGGTGGAGCGTCTGGCGGAAATTTTTCTGGAGCTTCAGGGACAGAATGCAAATAATATTAATCTGGTGACTGCGGGACATTACGTGCCGCAGGTATGCCGGGCGCTTGAGCTGGCGAAGGGAATGGGACTGACCATTCCTGTAGTCTACAACAGCAGCGGTTACGAAAAAGAACAGACTTTAAAAATGCTGGAGGGTCTGGTGGATATATATCTGCCGGACTTTAAATATATGGAGCCGGAGCTCGCCGGACAGTATTCCGGGGCTTCCGACTATCCGGAGACAGCAAAGAAAGCAGTCCGGGAGATGGTGCGTCAGCAGCCCCTCCCCTGCTTTGATGAGCGGGGGATCATGACTGCGGGAGTCATCGTGCGTCATCTGCTGCTGCCGGGACATGTGCGCGGGGCGAAGCAGATTGTACAGTATCTGTATGAGACGTACGGCGATCAGATATACATCAGCATGATGAATCAGTATACACCGGTGGAAGCTGTCCAGGCTGACCCGCTTCTGGGGCGGCGTGTGACGAAGAGAGAATACGGAAGGCTGCTGGATTTCGCGGAGGAGCTTGGTGTCACGCAGGGATTTTATCAGGAAGGAAAGACGGCGATGGAAAGCTTTATACCGCCGTTTGACTGCAGCGGTGTGCTGCCGGACGACGGGAAATGACGGGAAATAAGCGGCAGGGACATACAGAGGAGACGGATATGAGAAAACAGGGACAGAGAGAAATGGACAGAAAGAATCCGGGACGGAGAGAAATGGACAGAAAGAATCCGGGACGGAGAGAAATGGATAGAAAAAATCCGGGACAAAGAGAAATGGACAGAAAGAATCCGGGACAAAGAGAAATGGATAGAAAGAATCCGGGACGGAGAGAAATGAATATGAAAAAGCTGGTACAGAAGGAACACCATCCTTCTGTACCCGGGCAATTCTGCCCTGTCGAGAAGCGCTGCGGCGGCTGCCAGTATCTGCATCTCAGATACGAAGAACAGCTTTCACGGAAACAGAAAAATGCTGAGGAACTTCTTAAGCCGTACTGCCGTGTACATAAGATCACAGGCATGGCAGATCCCTTTCATTACCGGAATAAGGTGCATGCTGTTTTTACGCATAAGCGGGACGGATCCATTATATCCGGAATTTATGAGGAGGGAACACACGATGTCGTTGCGGTGGATGAATGTCTGCTGGAAAATCAGAAAGCCGATGGTATCATCCGCACGGTGCGTCAGCTCCTGAAGTCCTTTAAGATCAGGACGTACAACGAAGATACAGGCTATGGTCTGTTCCGTCACGTGCTGATCCGTACAGCACACCGGACCGGAGAGATTATGGTGGTGCTCGTACTCGGTTCACCAATTCTGCCCTCCAAAAACAATTTTGTCAAAGCGCTGCTTCGGGAACATCCTGAAATTACCACAATTGTTCTGAATGTGAACGACAGAAAGACCAGCATGGTACTCGGAGAGAAAGAAACTGTGCTTTACGGCAGAGGTTATATTGAAGATATTCTCTGTGGCTGCCGCTTCCGTATTTCTGCAAAATCCTTTTACCAGATCAATTCCGTCCAGACAGAGGCACTGTACCGGAAAGCAATGGAGCTGGCGCAGCTGACAGGGAAGGAGCGCGTCATTGATGCCTACTGCGGAATCGGCACAATCGGAATGGTGGCTGCAAAGCAGGCGGGGGAAGTCATCGGCGTGGAACTGAATCCCGATGCGGTTCGCGACGCTGTCCGCAATGCCAGAATGAATGAGATGAAAAATATTCGTTTTTATCAGAGCGATGCAGGTGAATTTATGGTGCAGATGGCACAGCAGGGAGAAAAGGCAGATGTAGTCTTTATGGATCCGCCGCGCTCGGGCAGTGACGAAGCATTTCTTTCCTCAGTTGTGCAGCTTGCTCCGAAGAAGATTGTCTATATTTCCTGCAACCCGGAAACCCAGGCGCGGGATCTGGCGTATCTGACGAAAAAAGGATACCGGGCGGAGGGGGCCTGGCCGTATGATATGTTTCCGTTTACGGTGCATGTGGAGACTGTGGTGGGACTACAAAGGAAAGATACCTAGAAATCCTTGAATTTACGCACTTTGTAGAGTTTTTCAGTTTCAACAAAATCGGTGAAA
>SFEV01000085.1 GCA_004557975.1 Lachnospiraceae bacterium | reverse complement strand
CCGCCTGCTCCCAGTATTCTTTCATGCAAATTCCTCCCTCATCATTTTTATCAGCTTTTCGCCGTTCATATCCGACATGAAGTCAAACCACTGCGACCGCAGGAACTGTTCACATTCAAGCGTTGTTATGATATCGTGTGACTGCAGCGCCTGCATATTACGCTCCAATTATCACCAGAGCACAGAAACTGAAGTTAGCAGATGATATGATGAGGCATCTCGGCAAGCCGCTGACCATGTCCGGTGAGATGCGACCGACCGATGTCACCGCCGTTCTTGCGCCGAATAAAGAAGGCAGGGTTGCAGTTTTCCCAATGATATGGGGCTTCAGTCACGAAGCCACTGATGCACCGATAGTCAACTGCCGCCTTGAAACAGCAAGTCAGAAAGAAATGTGGAAGGACTCATGGTTCCGGCGGCGGTGCGTGATTCCCTGTAGCTGGTATTTTGAATGGGAACACTTCAGAAGCCCGGATGGAAAACGTTCTAAGGTCGGCGATAAGTATCTGATACAGCCGAAAGACAGCCATACGACTATGCTGGCGGGATTATATCGGTTTGAGGAGCGTAATGGGCTGCAGGTTCCTGTTTTCTCAGTTCTCACACGGGATGCTATTGGCGAGCTGAGAGGAATTCATGATAGGATGCCCATGATACTGCAGCGGAAAGATATTGGTGAGTGGATAAAGCCCAATGGCAGTAAGGGTAAAAAGTTCCGCGTCTTCCCATCCGGTGTCAAAAATGGTATAATGGAATCCTAAGCAAGTCATTGGACTTCTTTAGACCGCTTGAGACAGTCTAAATCAGTCCAATGGACTAATTTGGAGTATTTTAGACTGACACGAGGAGGAATCGGTATGCAATCGGAAACCACAACAGCAATCACAGCAGTGAAACAGGATGTACGCCTGCGGGAATGGGCGGAACAACTCGAAGCACAGCAGGCAAGCGGACTGACTGTCCCGCAGTGGTGTGCGGAGAACGGAATCAAGACCAAGAGCTTCTACTACCGACTGCGAAGGGTCCGGGAACAGTATATCCAGTCTGCACACGCCGTCGTTCCGCTGACTGTACCGCAGCAACAAAGTGCAGATATCCGGATCGAGAAGAACGGTCTGCATATCTCACTGCCGACCAATATTACGCAGGATACACTGCTGGCATTGGTGAATGCGCTATGCTGAACGATCTGCCTGCCGGTCAGCAGGTCTATCTGATCACCGGATATACCGACCTTCGCCGCTCAATCGACGGACTTGCATCAATTATACAAGGTCAGTTAAACCTTGATCCGTTCAGCACCGCCCTGTTTCTGTTCTGCGGCAGACGGCGGGATCGCATCAAATGTCTCCTCTGGGAATCAGACGGGTTTCTTTTGCTTTACAAAAGGCTAGACAACGGCTGTTTTCAATGGCCGCGCAGTGAGATGGAAGCAAAACTGCTTACTCCGCAGCAGGTCAGATGGCTGCTGGAAGGGTTGAAAATTGAACAGCCGAAGGCAATCCGTGAAGGAAAACCGGGCGCATTATATTGATGATAAAAGCAAGGAAAATCGGCCATTTTCCTTGCTTTTTTGCGTGTTTAATGGTATAATATAAGCAGGAAATAACGAACGGAGGAGTGCGGTATGTCTGAGCAGAATGCAGTACGAAATGAACTGTCATTGGCGCAGGAAAATGCTGCGCTCCGTTCGCGTGTTGCAGTCCTGGAAGAAGAACTTGCATTGATTCGGGAACAGTTAGCATGGCTGAAAAAACAGGTTTTCGGACGCAAAACAGAGCAATCCTCTGTTATCATGGATAACGGTCAGCAGCTTACGCTGTTTCAGGAAGAACAGGGACAGTCTGCAAAAACCGCCGAAGAAACCATAACTGTTCCGGAGCATAAGCGCAAGAAAAAGCGTACACACGATGACTGGATGAGTAAACTGCCTGTCGAGGAGATCGAGCACAAAGAGGAACACCCGATCTGCGAAAACTGCGGTGCAGAGATGAAGGAGATCGGCAAGGAAAAGGCTTATGATGAACTGGTCTTTACCCCTGCAAAATACCATATCCGCCGTCATATCGTATATACCTATAAATGTCCGGAGTGCGGTGAGTATCCGGAAGATTATGACAACGAAACTGATCACATTGAAAGCTGCAATATCCGTCGGGCATACTATCCGAAGCCGATGATTCCGGGCAGCTTCTGCTCGCCTGAACTGCTGGCGCACATCGTCTATGAAAAATATGCAAAGGCGGTACCGCTGCTGAAAGCAACCATGTCAAACTGGATTCTGACCGCAGCGGAGAAATGGTGCCTGCCGGTCGTAGAGAAAATGCATGATCTGCTGCTGACCAGTTCTGTGATCCATGCTGATGAAACGCCGGTTCAGGTTCTGCATGAGGAAGGCAGGAAAGCAACGACCGAATCAAAGATGTGGGTGTATTGCAACGGCAAAATGAATGACCGCAGCATCGTCATTTTCGATTACCAGCCGACCAGAAAGGGCGAGAATGTGCAGGCATTTCTGCAAGGATTCACCGGCTATCTGGTACGGGATGGATACAGTGGGTATCATAAGGTGAAGGGCGTAAAACACTGCGGATGCCTGATCCACTGTCGGAGATATTTTGTCAATGCGCTGCCGAAGGAAAAGAAAACGCATCCCTCATCGGTTGCAGCGGAAGCGGTCAGATACTTTGACAGAATATATCATGAGGAAGGTCTGCTGGTTAATATGACCGCAGATGAACGATACAAAGAGCGTCTGGTAAAGATCAAGCCTTTGCTGGACGAGCTTTTTGCGCGGCTTGAAACGATACAGGTCAGCGGAAAGAGTGCGCTTGCGAAAGCAGTGCGGTATGCGCTGCATGAAAAGCCGTTCTTCTACACTTTTCTGCAAAACGGCAATGTGCCGCCGGACAACAACCGGGCAGAGAACGCGATCCGACCGTTTGCGATCGGTCGCAAGAACTGGCTTTTCAGCAATACAGCGAACGGCGCAAAAGCAAGCGCAGTGCTGTATTCGATCGCTGCCACAGCTCAGGCAAACGGTGTGAATACAGAGCAGTATCTGACGGAACTGTTCTCGCAGCCTGTCGGGACGATCATTTTACCACTTAATACATGATAGTTCTTTACCGCAAGGCGTCGATTGTATGTCGCATACCGTCAATGTCAAGACGGGGGAACCCATATGATAATGCTTTAGCTGAAAATTTCTTTTCTATTCTCAAAACAGAGTGTATTCACAGGACTAAGATCAAGACGTTCGCTGAAGCGAAACAACTGATTGATGATTTCATTTATTTTTACAATCATCAGCGTGTTCAGTTAAAGACAAAACTGACTCCGCTTGAATTGCGAAGCCAGTTTGTTGCTTAATTTTATTTGCCATAGGGGCTTTTTGTGCTGTACGCACAAAATGGGTCGGTTCAACTCTGAGGGAGGGCTTGCTTATTGGGGGGATTCGTTTAGGGTGGGTTTATTGACAAGCTGAAAAGGAGAACCGTACGGTTCTCCTTCCTTTTTATTTCTGCGAAATCGTAATCGTGTACTGATCATCCACAAGTTCGCCGATTTCAATTTGCAATCCGGTTTCCACCGTCTGATTGCCGTTCTCATCATACCAATGGAAGCCCGCAATCGAACCATCGACCACATCGCCCGTGCGGTACATATTATCCACCTCACGGTCATCAATGATACGAAGCAACCGTCTTCCGGCATCATTGTTTGTAAACTCTGAACCGCTGGCGTACTTGTAAGCAACCCACCAACCGTTATCATGCAATGTCGCATCCACATGATACACACGAATGCCGCTTGCCATCATCTGCCACCAGCCCGGCTGACTATTGTTTCCATCCTCCGTCGTGTATTCAATCAGCATGTATTCACTGTGATACCGGGCATCCAGATCACCACACGGAATCAGTACGACATTACCAGCATCCGTCTGTGCATTTGCCAGTGTAAACGACTGCGTCCCCGTTGCTGCATCATAGACCTGAATCTGATTTTCACGGTACCAGCCCAGCTGCAGCTTGGAAACACAGCTCATATCCGTGGTCGCATCCACATCCATCATCTCGCTGCCAGCTGTACCATGCATACCTTCTGTGTCCGTGCCATGATACAAATACAAATCCGGCAGACCCATACAATGCCCCATCTCATGCAGCACTGTACTGTTAAAATTGTAATAATCCGTCGGTCCGCCAATCTGTGCATTACTTGTGATTAGATGTCCAATCAGCATCCCATCCACAGAAAAGTTGTAGTCATCCACCGGTCCCGCACAGGGCCACCAGTTATCATCACCAGCCGCTTTCGGTACAGAAACCAGCGTCGTATCAATGAATCCGTCCTTGTTTCCATCAAATGCAGAGAAGTCTACCTCTTCATCCAACGCCTGATAGATCTCCTTTGCCAGACTTATTCTGCCGCTGACGTCGTCGTATGCCGCCACAGGATTCTGTGCCGTGTAACGGAACGCACGTCCCTGCAGCTGCATCGCCCCCTTAGAAGATCTGCCATAAAACGCCGACATGCTGTCAAAAGGATAGTTCGTATCCGTTGTATCCTCCGCACCGAATGCAATCTCTTCAATTTGTTCTGCCGTCGGTGTAAATTCATATTGGCAATCCGGGAAGTCCACATAGAAAATCACCAGATTCGCCTCCCCCTGTGAGGGCAGATACTTCTTCACATCATTAATCGGTGCATCAATAAAATCAGCCGTTTCGTCATTCCACTGCCAAACCCAGGACTCATCCCCCACTATGAGGTTGCGTCTCATAGTCACCAAATCGAAGACATCTACTACACCATCCTGATTGACATCCCCCGTCGTCAGGTAACCGCCATCGACCTGAAAGCCATCGGAACCTCCAACCCCGATATACCGGTCTGCCACATAATACGCATTTTCCTGCGTCAATCCGGATATTCCAAGCAGATGATTCCGCATCAGCACAAGATCCTCCCTTGTCAAAACGCCGTCCGCATTCAAATCGCCCATACAGCCGATATGCTGCCATTCTGCCACCGCCTGCAGCGGCAATACAGACACGCCAACCAAAGCCGCCGTCAATCCCGACAACACCCAATTCCAAAGTTTTCCTTTCATACATTTCAACTCCTAGTCCATTCTTTCATTTTCTGCATGCATTACACACATTTTGTCGATAACCGCCCAGCCCGTGACTTTCACATCAATGTGGTCATACGGCCAGTTTTCGTAGCCTTTGAGCCAGTCTGTCCATGCGTTAATGCTGTTTGACAGCATTGTTTCAAACTGCTTCCGCTGCTCATAGGTGACTGTCCGGTAGGACTGCCATTTCACGACATAATTGATCGTGCCTTTTCCCGCGACGATCTGGTCAAAAACCGTATTGCGGCGGACGGTGGACCGCTCCCGCTCGATGCGGTTTGTCCAGATCCAGTCTGCCGCATACTGATAATCAGCCGGCAGATCAGAAATGCTGCTCGCAGATGCCGTGAAGGAGACTTCCTGCCGGAAAGACGGTGCTCTGATGCCGTTCAGGCACAGTGCTGCCGAAAGCAGCGCCGAGATTGCTTTTTTGTTTCTCATGATATCCTCCCTGATAAAACCTCTTTTTTTACCGGCAGTGAAAACGGGAAGGGGAACCGCTTATCCTGTCGGCTTTTGTCTGTCATTCTGCATCTTTTCTTTTTGATGCATTTTCTTTTTCTTCTATCAATATAGCATATGATTGCAGAATCATCAATAGCATTCCGTATTCAAAACCTTGCATTTTTATCAGAGGTTACGGATTGTTACTTGGTTTTGCGGTACTGTGTCGGGGTCATGCCCTCCTCTTTTTTGAAGGCGCGCATGAAATTATAGTAATCGTAGCCGCATTGTTCTGCAATATCAGGCAGAAGGAGAGCGGTTGTGAGCAGAAGCTTTTTTGCACGGTTCAGACGGCTTTTCTGCACATCCTGCATGAATGTGACACCAAATACTCTGGTGTAGATCTTATGAAAATAGGATTTGCTGATGTTCAGCTGTTTGCAGCAGAGATCACCGTTCCAGTCCGTTTCCGGGTGCAGAAAAATCTCTCTGCGGAGCGCCAGCAGTTCACTGTAATGCAGATACTCCGAAACCTGGTTTTGCGTACTTTCATTGATTTTTTCGAGCATCTGCCGTATTTCCGATTCAACTGCATCAGCGCTAGCTGCGGCACCGTCAGGCAGAACCTTTGTCTCTGCTTTCGCATATACCATGTACTTTTTTTCTTCTGCAACGCTTTTGTTCCATGCGGCTTCCATGATCTGTTTCAGATAATCCTGCATTCTTTTCTCCGGTTCGAGACAACTGCCGATGATGACAAAGCTCTTCTGATCGACTTTGAAAACCTTTTCCTTGCCATTACAGCATCTGGCAAGAACCTCCGCAAATGCCGCAAGATACCGGTCACTCTCGACCGAACTGGCTTCGTTCTCGATCTGCCGCAGTCCGCCTGCCAAAACAGCAATCAGATATATTTGTTCCTTATTTGCGCCGGCGGCATCCCGCATTTCCGTCCACATATCCTTGCAGTTCGCGAACAGGTACAGACCGGTCAGATCGTCTCTGGACTGTGTAAGCTTTTCGCGGTAGAGAAGCCGTTTCAGTTCATTCTGCGTATACAAAAATTTCAGCGCATTATTCACTTCGCGGCAGAAGCGGATATAATCCATATTGAAATCATCAATGCAGTCGTTGACCTCCAGCGCGATATAACCGAAGCACTGATCCTGAAAATGAACCGGCAGGAAAAATGCCGCGGTGATGCTCTCTTTATCGAGTGACGCAGGGAGCATCTGCTCCTGCGGAAATGTCAGTTTGCTGCCCTCCGAGCCGACCAGATACATTGTATCGGAGTAGCCGGCGGTGCGGTATGCGTTGCCGCCGTCCGTCTGCATCCTGGAATCCCAATCATCGCAGAGACAGAGATACAGCCGTTCTGTATCAAAGCGGCTCGGATGCATGAACTTATACTGCATCTCAAACATCCGGAGAATCAGTGCGTTCAGCGTTTCCGCCTCGTAAAATGCAGCAGAAACCGAGCAGTCGAGAATGTCCTCCTCTGCCATAATCTCATCGTAAACCTGCGAACTGATATTTTCATTCTGCGAATTGCAGCCGCAGCTTTCGCGGCGCATGAAAATGCCTTTTTCTGTTTTGCAGGGTGCGATGGAATTTCCGGTCATTGCTTCATACAGCCTGCACATTGCCCGCCTGCCAAGCATTTCCTGCGAGGGATGATAGGTCGTGATCGCCGGAACGTGCAGACGCGCCTCGGTAAAGCCGTCATATCCCGTGATAAGAATATCATCTGGCACAGCAATGTGATGCGCTGTCAGTGCGTCGCAAAGTGCAATCGCCATATTGTCATTCGCGCAGACAACGGCTTCGGGCATCGGTCTTGTACCGTCTGCAAATTCATCCGCCAGTTTCTGCGCGGTATGAATCCAGAAATCGCCGTATATGACAGCATCCTCGCTGACCGGCAGCCCCGCGGACTGCATTGCCTCTGTGAACCCTGCGGCTCTGCTCAGTGCGACGGCATTCCCCGCAGGACCGGTCAGGCACAGCAGATTCCGGCAGCCGTGGCCGTAGATCAGATGCAGCGTGATCTCTGCCATTTCGCTTTTGTCGTCATACCAGACCGGAATGCCCTTGTCCTCTTCAATCCCGATGCGTACAACCGGTTTCGTGCAGTTTTCAGCCAGAAAGCGGTCGATATACCGATGAAAATCGCCCGAAGCAAAGGTATACGGCGCATAAACAATGCCGTCAAGCTGTGAAAAACCGATCGCATGAAACAGGTTTTTCTCGCCGGATTTCACCTTTTCGTTGTAGCATTCCTCGTTCAGCGTGAAGATCATCGTGCTGTAACCGAGCAGCCGCGCCTGTTCCAGAATGCCGGACAGCAGCCGCTTGTACAGCTTTTTGTAAATGCACCCCATGATAATGCCGATGTACTTTTTGCGTGCCATTTCTATCCCCCCCTGCACTCAGTATACCATGTCAGTGCTAAAAATGCAAGGTTTTGGAGAGATAAATTTCAGATGCCTTGATTTATGCAGGCGTTAGTTTAATTATTTCATCTAGGAATTGCTGCTTGCTTTTGATTTTAAATCCTTCCATGGTTTTCTCCTAAAAAATAAGAGAGCGTAATGCTCTCTTGAATATGTGAGTACTTCTTCGAATCCCGCCGCGCGACGGGAGGGTAGTGAACATCTAAACGGCATTGATGAAAAATTCACTGCACTCTAGATATTGCGATTACCTTGGATTTTCTTGAATTATACTTTGTTTTTGGCAAAGTATATAAGATATCGACAAGGCTACTGTATATAATCGTCTACACAGCAAATTCCTACTCACACTTTTATTATACCATATTTTCATAAAAATTTCCAATGGGCATTTTGCCGAAAAAACGGATT